>DATGCX010000037.1:0-2569 GCA_035311445.1 Xanthobacteraceae bacterium
ATCGGTGGCGACTGAACCGGGTGCAGCGACGTCAGTGTAATTTGAGGGCAATTGGGGCGAGTAGGAATTCGCTTCGAACCATCCGGACGGCTCTATCTGTGTTCGGGTGCGATGTCGCGAACACTTGCAATAAAGGCCGGCACGGCGGCGCGGTCCCATTTGAGATGCACACGTTCGGTCGAGGCCGGATGCTGCGCGAGCGAGACGCCGTTGCGCCGCTCGGTCGATGGCCGCACCGGGCGCGGGACAAATCCGCCGCCGCAGTTTGGGCAAACGTTGAACAGCACTGTATCAACGCAACCGGCGCAGAAGGTGGATTCATAGCTGCATATCCTCGCCTCCGTTGCGAGCGGAGGGAGGTCCTTGTCGCAGTATTCGCAATTCGGCCTGAGCCTGAGCATTACGGGTCTCCAGCGGGGGGATTCCCTGCGCCTCCATTAAAAATTCCTTGCGTTCGGCTCAACCAATTGCCTGCCCGGGTGGCACAGGGAATTCGCTGCAAGCCTTTGAAGTGACAGCGCCAATCTGCGCCGGAATCGCCGGATTGATGCCCGATCCGCACAAATTCCCTGCCATTTTCCCTGCAGCAGGGATTCGAGAAGCTCGATGCTGGTTCCTCTGCGATCGCTCGATACGATCAAAATCTGGGGCGCCGCCCTACCCCGCCGGCGACCGCTCCACGTTTGCAATCCGGCTCGGCACACCGAATTCGCGGCGGCAGACATCGGCGAGCAGCGCGACGCCTTCGCGAATCTCCGCGTGAGACGGATTGCCGAAACACAATCGCAACCGGCTCTTGCCATATTGCTTGTCCGGCGACCATTCGAAGCCCGGATTGATCGCGACGCCCGCTGCAAGCGCCGCCTGGGCGAGCTTCTGGGTGTCGACCACGTCGGGCAGCTTGACCCAAAGGAAAATGCCGCCCTTCGGATCGTCGAATTCGGCCGCGGTGCCGAACTGCTCGGCGAGCGATTCCATCATGATTTCGAGCTTTGCCCGTAACGCCTTGGTCAGTTCCGGCACATGGGCGGCAAAATGCGGCCTGCAGTATTCAGCGAGCACCATTTGCTCAAGGGCCCCCGTGCCGGCATCGGTCTTGAGCGGCAGCATGCGCGACAGTACTGACCAGTCCGCCACCACGTATCCGATTCGCAATGACGGCGCGATCGACTTGGAAAATGAGCCGATGTGGATGACGTTCCGGCTCTCGCTCAGTGCGTAGATCGCGGGCGGCCGCTTGCCGTCCCAGATCAGGTCGGCGTAGCAATCGTCTTCGAAGATCGGCACGTTGTGGGCTTCGGCAAGGCGAATGAGCCCCAGCCGCCGCTCCTCGCCCATGATGGCGCCGGTCGGGTTCTGCACGGTCGGGATGGTGTAGATGTACTTTGGGCGGATGCCGCGTCCCGTGAGATCGTCGAGCGCCGCGGACAGAGCATCCAGGCGCAACCCTTCGCCATCGAGCGGCACCCCGACAGCATTGACGCCGAGGCGGGCTAGGCGGCTGAGCGAACCGAAATAGGTGACCTGCTCGACCAGCACGGTGTCGCCGCGCGAAAGCAGGAGGCCGTTGACGAGCTCGATTCCCTGGAGCGAGCCTGAGGTAATGAGAATCTCATCGGCCGAGCAGCAAATCCCCGCGTCGCGCTTGAGCTTTTCGACCAGGAATTCGCGCAGCCGCCGGTAGCCGAGGGGGCCGCTTTCGAGCCCGTAGGTCGCGAGCGTCTTGCCCTCCCGCCTGAGGACCGACGTTGCGGCCGCGATCAGTTCCTCGACCGGCACCTGCGCGGCGTCGTTATGGCCGCCGACGAAGTTGTATTTGGGAAAGCCGTTCCATTTGATCGCCGGGGCCGGTAAGCCGGCCGCCAGCACAGGCGCGAAGTCGAACGGTTTGGCGGCGGTCGCGGATGCGGTCATAATATCTCCGGAGGCGTTCTCGGGCGCTGTCGGTGTGCTGAAAATTAAAGCACGTTTCGATGGGTTTGAGTCACATGGTCATGTAGAGACATGCCGTCTCGTGACGGTGGCCCGGACCCATGTTTGCAGCAGATCCACGCCTTGCTCCCAGTCCTTCGGCAGGTAAGGCGTGGATGCCTGGACGAGCCCGGCCCGGCTCCGGACGTAAGTTCCGAAGCGCAGGATGGGGCAAGGTCGCCTGCCAGCCAATGATAATGTGTACAAGCATCGCGCGCCTTCGCCCACGCGATCAGACGGCGGGGTGGGACTGCGTGGGCAAAGGCTCAGAAGGCGCTGCGCAGGTTGCCCGGCATGTAGA
This sequence comes from Xanthobacteraceae bacterium, assembly GCA_035311445.1. GTDB lineage: Bacteria > Pseudomonadota > Alphaproteobacteria > Rhizobiales > Xanthobacteraceae > JAJPKK01. The sequence goes on from DATGCX010000037.1 coordinate 2,273, forward strand.
TACGCCTTTGCAAATGATCGCATTTCGATTGAAATCCGCCCTAGCAGCTATGCTACCGTTACGAACGGTTGGTCTTTCACTGCCGCAACCAGGCCGTAGAACGCCTCGTTTACTTTCGGCCAAGCCGGCAGCTTCGCCACGTTGTCGAGCCAGCGTCTGATGTTCGGATAGGCGGAAAAATCCACCTTGATGATCTCGCCGATCGACACCAGGCAGGCGCCGAAATAGTCGGCAATCGTAACCTGGTCGCCGCACAGATAATTCTTGTCAGGGCCGATCCAGTGATCGTTGAGCACC
>DATGCX010000038.1:0-2192 GCA_035311445.1 Xanthobacteraceae bacterium
GTTGACTTCGTCGTCGTACCCGATCGCGCCCAACTGAGTGAGATTGTCCGGCGGGCTCGTGACGGACGAGTGCGGACAAACATCGGCAACGTGGCTGCCCTCGACGATGCCGTCGCCGCCTTCAACCCGACCGAACGGACCAAGGGAAAGACGATCATCCGCGTTCGACCGTGAGCGACACGCGCCTATCGATGCACGCGGCCGGCCGGCGCTGTCCAGATCGGCCGGCTGCGTCCTATCAGACCCGCCGGGGGCAACCTGGGAAACTACCCATGGCCCCTGGCATTAGATGTCGAACGGGCTCCATCCCTGCAGCATTTCCAGCAAAGAGAGCGAAAACACTCTTGTACCTCAACCTATCCCTTCACCCATAGGAATTCCCACACGGTATCGATTGTAGACCTCGGAAGCCGAGAACGGGTTGCGGAAGTGCCCGGTCGTACGCGCTGGACCATTTATGACGACTCGCGCGAGCTGTTTTTCGTCAATATAGCTTCACCAGCGAGAATCATCGTTATTGATTCGAGGCGCGTGCGGCCTGACTTGACACGCCCTGATGCCCGCGCCGACGAGGTGATCGAGTAATCTGGCCAATGTCCGTTCAAACGAACTGGACGCGCATTCCGCACATGCCGAGCATGATCACCGTCGCAACGAGCCCGGCGACGACCGCGCCGCCGACCATGAACCGGTCGGCGAACGCCTTGCTGACGCCGTGCGCCATCATGACCCCGCGAGCGCCGGCCGCAAGATGCGCGAGGACGAAGAACGCGCCGAGCCAATAATGCGGCACCAGGCGGATGTTCCACCTATCCTTGACGAGTCCGGTGGGCGCGCCAGTCGCGAAGTCCCATCCGGTGTCGATGCCAAGATATGTCCGTGCGAAAATAAAGACCGAGTCCATGTGGCCCAGCACGTAAAAGGCGAGGTAGACGCCTGACGCGATCTGGAATGTGCGGAAGCGGTCGCTGGGCGCCGCGGTAAGACGCCAAACGAAGAAGAGCCCCGTGCCAACCTGGAAGAGGAAGAGCGCGACCACCAGCGGCTGCAGGACGTCGTTGCGGTACACGTGGCGGAACACTTTCATCACCGCGTCGTACATCCCTTCGCCCGCCGGGAACATCAAGTGGTTGGCGATGTGGAGCGTCAGGAAGATCATGACGAGGGCGAGCGCCGACACACCGTGGGCGACGCGCAGCGGTGCCGGAATGGGGCGGGGCGCGACCACCGCCGGCACGCCGTTGTCGGAGCGCAGCAGCAGCGCGAGCGCGATCGCCCAGCATGCGACCCAGAGCCAGGTGTCGGGCACTGGATCGTGCAGCATGGTGAGAACGACGCCGACGAAGGTGAACAAGGTCGGTGCCGCGACGGCAAGCAGGGCCGTGCGCTTTGCGCGCAGTTGCGCCACAGTCGGATTGCCGATCTCGGAGAAGGACATAGCGGCGAGCATAGCGATCAGCGGCATCGCGAAGGCCAGGGCAAGGCACGCCGCGGCGCTCAGCCACGATAGGGTATAGGCACCCGCCGCGATGCGCGTGACGCTGGTGTTGAAGCCCTCAAGGGCGAAGGGATAGAGCAGCGCCGCGAGCGGCGACGCCAGCATTGGGAGCCGCCCCATGGCGCCGGTGTCGCCCCCGGTCCTGCCATGAGCTGTGATCGACATGATTCCTCGCTTAGCGTCGCTTCCACCCCGACGGCGCCGCCGATTGTAACCAAAGCGTCACCCTTCACGAAGTGATGGAAGTCCGGGCGGATCACCATCCATCTGGGATGTCCGGGCTAAGGTCAATCGCGAGCTAGCGCCGCCAACGACCGTTTGGCCTCCTTTCCGAGGGTGGCGGCGTTGGAACCGGCCGGGCGCGTCAGGGTGACGGCAAGGCGCCAACAACTTACCTTGGCCCCCGACCGGTGTGTGGCAACGGCAATCCAAGAGAGGAGCCCCGACCATGCGTGTGAACCTGGCGCACTTGAGCCCGCTGCGCCGCGGATATGTGATCGGCTTTATGCGCGCCCGCCGCAAAGCCCGCGTCGAGCTGCGCGCCCTGGCTGCCGATTACGATGCCGAGCTTGTCGATCTACTGCGCGAACTCGGCGAAATTCGCGACGAGTATCATACGCGCCTCCTAACGGACGCGGCCGTTTACGAGCGCAAGCAGATGGCGCCGGGAACGCTGCTGCATTAAGCTCCGACG
>DATGCX010000039.1:0-2080 GCA_035311445.1 Xanthobacteraceae bacterium
GGTGGTGGCAGCCACGACGGTGGCCCAGCTCTCCTCTTTGGTCACATCAAGCGGTTCGTATCGTGCGGCGGCACCGATCGCGTCAGCCACCTGGCGACCTTCGTGCTCCAGCACGTCGGCGATGACCACCTTGGCGCCTTCGCGCGCGAACATATGCGCCGTAGCCGCGCCCATGCCGGATGCCGCGCCGGAGATGATGGCGACTTTGTCTGCCAGTCTCATCACTGTCCTTTCGTTTGCCTGCTCCAGTAATGGGCAACCCAAGGGGTTGAGGGCTTCCTCGGTCCGCACCGGCATTACGCGCTTGTTCGTGCCCGAGAGACCATGAGCGGCCTGCTCGACCAAATCTTTCTTAATGTCCGCCGGCCTTTGCAAGCGCGGTGGCAGTGCCGCGCCCGATGCCCGAAGCGGCGCCCGTGACGATCGCGGTCTTACCGGAGCTGTCGTTCATTTGCGAGATCCCCTTCTAGTGCTCAGACGCATTCAGATAGTACAGGAAAGCGGTCGAGTTTGGCGAGGATCGCCTCGGCGGATGCGGTCCAGACGAACGGTTTTGGATGTGCATTGTGCTCGGCGAGATAGGCGTTGATGGCGCTCTGCAGGTCGACGATCGAGCGGAAGACGCCACGGCGGATGCGTTGGCGGGTCATTTTGGAAAAGAAGCTCTCCACGGCATTGAGCCAGGATGCCGAGGTTGGGGTGAAGTGGAAGGTCCAACGTGGATGACGCGACAACCAAGCCAGCACCTTGGGATGCTTGTGCGTGGCGTAATTGTCGAGCACGGCATGGATCAGTTTGCCGGCTGGCACGTCGCGCTCGACGGCATTGAGGAAACGAATGAAATCGCTATGTCGGTGGCGCTGCATGCATCGGCCGATCACCCCTCCGTCGAGCACGCTGAGTGCGGCGAACAGTGTGGTGGTGCCATGACGCTTATAGTCATGTGTCATGGTCTGGCAGCGCCCGGGCTTGATTGGTAAACCCGGCTGGGTGCGGTCGAGTGCTTGGATCTGACTTTTTTCGTCGAGCGAGAGCACGACGGCATGGGCCGGGGGATCGACATAAAGCCCGACAATGTCGGCCAGCTTGGCGGCAAAACTGGGATCGCGCGAATGTTTGAAGGTGCGGAGACGATGCGGCTGCAATTGATAGGCCTGCCAGATGCGTTGCACTGAGCGCAGCGAAATGCCGGTCGCTTTGGCCATCGCACGGCCGGTCCAATGGGTGGCCTGATGCGGCGGCGTGGTGCAAGTCAGCGCCACCACTCGTGCCGTGGCCGCCGCCGCGATCGGAGTTTTGCCGGGCTTGCGGGTCTTGTCGCGCAACAGGCCTTCGACCCCGGCCTCGGCGTAGCGCTGCTGCCAGCGCCATACCGTCGGGCGGCTGACAGCGGCGTGCGCCGCGACCCGCTGCGCCGGTTCTCGCTCGGCCGAGGCGAGAACGATGCGCGCCCGGTCCACATGCTTTCGCAGTTGGTTGCGGTCACCCGCAATCGCTTGCAACCGTTCCCGGTCCACCGCGCTGACGATCACACACACTGTCTGAGCCATGGGCCCAGCATCGCACATTCCGTAACTCTTGTGAATCTACTGAATGCGTCACGGCACTAGCGAGCGGGGTTTGCTCGTGACGGAAGTCATTAGCGTCGATAGCAGCACCGCAGCGCCATCGAGGCCGTCGCGGACGAGGGTCGGATCGGCATCAGATCGACAGCCCTTGGAAGCAGTCGTCGAAGAGATGGGGACGGTGAAGTGGTACAACGCTGGCCGAGGGTTTGGCTTTATCGTTCTGGATAATGGAGGAACGGAGGTCTTCGTCCACGCCTCTGCTCTTGCGAGGTCCGGCATCATGAGCCTCTGGGAGGGACAGCGGGTCTTCGTCAGCGTCTTCGAGGGCAAAAAAGGACCGCAAACCTCGTCACTTCAAATCGCCGCCCAATCGATGTAGTCGGCCAACGGGTACAGGGCCAACTGCGGTACATTGGCGTCCAGCGGAAGAACGAAACCCCAGGCTAGGACGCATGCGCAAGCTCTTTGGGCCGACGGGTTCGGTCAGTCGCATCACGGTCGAAGGCGAGGCG
>DATGCX010000040.1:0-19994 GCA_035311445.1 Xanthobacteraceae bacterium
GCGAACAGGTGAAATCGATCCGCCTCGAGGTCGACCAGGATCGCGCCCGGGCCATCGGCCTCACCCCGCAGGAAGTGGCGCAAAATCTGCAAACCTTGCTGTCGGGCTTCACCGTCACGCAATACCGCGAGGGCATCGAGCATATCGACGTGGTCGCCCGCGCCATCGCGGCCGAGCGCCTCGACCTCGATCGCCTGCCGACGATCACGATTGCAACGGGCAATGGCGTTGCCGTGCCGCTGTCGCAGTTTGCGCGGCTCAACTACGAATACGAGGAGCCGATCCTGTGGCGGCGCAATCGCGACACCGTCCTCACGGTGCGCGGCGACATCATCGACAACGTGCAGGCGCCAGATGTCACCAACGAGGTGCTGCCAAAACTCAAGCCCATTAAGGACGCGCTTCCCTACGGCTATCGCATCGAAACCGGCGGATCGATCGAAGAGAGCGTGAAGGCAAACAGCGCGCTGGTGGCCGTGTTCCCCGTCATGGCGATCGTGATGCTGTCTTTGCTCATGATCCAGCTCCAGAGCTTCTCGCGCTTGGCGCTGGTGTTCGCGACGGCGCCGCTCGGCCTCATCGGGGCCACCGGCGCCCTGCTCGTTTCCAACCGGCCATTCGGGTTCGTGGCACTGTTGGGGCTGATCGCACTCGCCGGCATGATTATGCGCAACACCGTCATTCTGGTCGACCAGATCGAACGCGACATCGCGGCCGGTCACGGGCGCTATCGCGCCATCGTGGACGCCACTGTGCGGCGTGCCCGGCCGGTGGCGCTCACCGCCTTGGCCGCCATCCTCGGCATGGTCCCGCTGGCGCGCAATATCTTCTGGGGCCCGATGGCGATCACCATAATGGGCGGACTGTTCGTCGCGACGGTCCTGACGCTTCTGGTGGTGCCGGCGCTTTACGCGCTGTGGTTCCGGGTTCGCGAAGGCGAACCCGCACCGGCCGTTTCGTACGGTGAGCTAGAGGCATTCGACGGCCGGCTGGCGTCATTGCCGATCGCTGCAGAGTGACGATACAGACGCCATCATGTTGCGATGACGTCGCAAAACAGACCGGGCGGTAACATCCGCCCGGCCTCGTCAGCTTGAGCACTCACGCCGCGCTATGGCAAATTCGCGTGCGTCGCAAAATTTACGGTGCCCAGCTCGTTTAAGGGGAAAGCGGTATCGCAAGACGCTATACAAGCGCCCTCATCTCTCTCCCCGTAATTTGAACTACAAGAGCGAAGCCTCTCGAAGCACGACTTTCCGCAAGTGGCCTTGTTATTGGGTGGGCACGCGGCATTACACAGCGCTAAGCCAGTCAGACAATCGCGGAAATCCTGCCGCAAATCCACTCGACACCTCTGATGGCATCGATCTCGTTCGGCCTGTTGAGCATTCACCGAATCCAGAGCCATGGCAGCCAGCAGGATCGTGATCACTACTCTCATCATGCTGCCCCTCCCCTTCCGCACTGACGCCCCAACGGGCCAGGTGGAACACCTGCGCTGGATGGGATTTACGAAGGATACAGAAACATCTGCGATTGAGCGATTTTGTTGCAGTCCAGACTGTGCGTCAGCAAGTCACTGATCTCCGTCGGCGGGCCGCCTCGACTACCGCCAGTATGGCTCAGATCGGTAAGCGGGCCGTCAATCACCCGGCAGGCCATATCGTTCCAAACAGCCCGCCGAAATCGCGATTTTCTTCTTACGCTGCGCCGAATCTGGTAAAAATTATCACTCCGCAATGGGAGGGCTGGCGCATGAAAACGTTGATGTTGGGGGCGGCGCTCTTTGCCGCGATGGCGGCGACATCCGAGGCGTCGGAACATGCAGTTCGGCGAAGCTATTCGTCGGCAATTGAACAATTCTCCTATGGCTGGGGCGCCATGCCGCCGCTGCCGCGCCGGTATCAGAACCATTGTGGCGGTCGCGACGGCCATTACATCTGTGCCGACCACTGCGGCGCCGATTATCAGATCTATTACTGCTCGAGGACCGTAACCGGCTGCTGCCACATCGGGGAAGGATATTGCGACTACACCGGAAAGCTCCGCTGCATGCCGGCCTTGTTCTGACGGCTTCCGCACCCTTATCCTCGCCTTGAAAATCGACAGGTGGGATACGCGTGACCGCCGGTACCGAAACTTTCGCGCCTGCACCGGGCCACGCGGCGGCCCCTACGCGCTTGGCGCTGATCGGCCAGGTCCTTTGCGTGATCGTGCCGGTCGCGCTCTGGTTCATGCCCGCCGACATCGACCCGATCACCAAGCATGGCCTTGCGATATCCATGTTCATGGTAGTGGCGTGGATCACCCAAGCGATGGATTACACCGTTGCCGGGTTCATCGGCTGCTTCCTGTATTGGGCGCTCGGCATCGTCCGTTTTCCGCGGGCGTTCTCAGGCTTCGCCAACGATACAGCGTGGTTCCTGTTCTCGGCACTCCTGCTCGGGGTGATCGCGACCCAATCCGGAATCGCCCGCCGGCTCGCCTTCATCATCATGCTGCGGATCGGCACCACCTATCCGCGCCTGCTGCTAGGCCTCATCGTCACGGACTTCCTGCTGACCTTCATCGTGCCGTCCGGTGTCGCACGGCTTGTCATCATGGCGGCGATCGCGCTCGGCCTCGTCGAGGTGTTTCGCGCCGGGACCGGCAGCAACGTGGCCCGCGGAATGTTCCTTATTCTCACCTACACGGCCAATCTGTTCGACAAGATGATCATCGCCGGCGCCGGCTCCATCACGGCGCGCGGCGGCATCGAAAAGTTCGGTGGGGTCGAGGTGTTGTGGAGCAAATGGTTCATCGCCTTCCTGCCCTGCAGCATCATCACCGTGCTGGCGGCATGGTGGCTGACGTTACGACTCTATCCACCCGAACATGTGAGCCTGGCGGGTGGCCGCGAGTATCTGCGCCGGGAATTCAATAAGCTCGGCACTTGGTCGACGCAGGAAAAAAAGGCCGCCGCGCTCCTGGCCGCGGCGGTTGCATTGTGGCTCACCGATTTCGCCCATCACATTTCGCCATCGATGATCGGCATGGGCGTCGTCATGTTTGCGCTGTTGCCGCGGGTCGGCATTCTTGAGGCCAGCGACCTGCGAAAGGTCAACTACATGCCGGTCTTCTTCGTTGCCGCAGCCATCAGCATGGGCAACGTCCTCGACGCCACCAAGGGCATCACGCTTCTGACGGACGTGATCTTCGGGGCGATCCAGCCTTATTTCACCAGCCTGTTCACCACCACCGTGATCATGTACTGGGCGGGATTCGTGTATCACTTCTTCCTTGCCAGCGAGATTTCCATGCTCGGGACATCAATCCCGGTGGTGATGAACTTCGCCAAGAGCCAGGGCATGTCGCCACTGCTGCTCGGCATGATCTGGACGTTCGCGGCAGGCGGCAAGCTGTTCGCCTACCAGTCCGGCGTCCTGATCGTCGGGTACTCCTACGGCTACTTCGAGGCGCGCGACCTCGTGCGGCTCGGCTGGTGGCTGACGGTGGTGGAATTCGTCGTGCTGCTCGGGCTGGTGCAGTTGTATTGGCCGCTGATCGGCATCCAATAGGGCACCTTCGTACCGGCGTCGTCGCAGGCTTGTCCCCGCGACCTCGAATTTTGAGGCACAGAGCAATGATAACCGGGCTGGCCGGGGCAAGCCCGGCCCCAGTCAGCGAGGCTGCGGCGCAATTTCATCAAAACGCGCTCCAACCTCACGGGCGTGGACGCCCGCGACATGCGCGGACGTCCTCTTACGCTACAGCGGCGCCGGGGCGATGGCGGCTACATCCTGGCTCGGGCCGGTCTTTGGTGCCGGCTTGGCCCAGTGGATTTCACCGCGCAGGTTGGCGGCAGCAGTTGCGGCCTTGGACAACGTTACGGTGATGCGCTCCTGATCCTTGGGAGCGCTGCGCGGCACCTGCCACACGGCCACGCTGGCCTTCGTCTTCTCGTCGGTGCGGACGCCCTGGTATCCGGTGCCGGTTGCGGCCACGACATTCGTGTCGGTCGGGATGTTGAGGCTGACCGTTACGCCTTCCGCGATCAGACCCTTGCCCTGTAGGCCACCATTTGTGACGGTCAGGGTGTAGGTCACACCGCTCGGGCCGGATTCGCCCTTGCTGAGAACGCCTGTCAACGGTACGCGAGGTCCGATTTCGTCACGGGCCCAGAAGAAGATCGATCGCAGCGTCCCGGCGGACAGGCGCGTTCTGGAGTAATTGCCCATGTCGAGATTGGTGGCGTTATTGCCCAGCAAGGCCCTGTGCTGCGCCATCGCCGTCGTGTGGTTGTACACGAGATTGGCGAAATAATCGAAGTCCATGTCGACCGCACCGATGTTGTTGCGCGGTCCGTTGAACGTGACGCCGTGGCACTGAGCGCACCCGATATTCACCAGGTTGGCTTGCCCGGGCGGAGCGCCGGCCGGGACTTCAAACCGCCATTTGCCGGGTTCTGCAGGCTTCGGCAGCGAAGCAAAGTATGCGGCCAGATCGGCGGCATCCTGATCGCTGAGTTGGCTTTCGACAAAGGCCGGCATAATGCCCCAAGGCTGGTGAACGGCTCGTGCAACTTGCGCGGCGTTCAACCCGCGGCCCGCGAGATCTGGTCCGAACGCGCCCTCGCCGGCGTTGCCGTGACAGTTCCGGCATGCTGTCGCACGAGGTGCGGCCCTGTCCCAATATGCTTTTCCCGCCGCGGGACTGCCCGCGGTTTGAGCCGACGCCCCGCTCTGAGCGAGCGGGAGCACAAGCAGCGCTAAAGCCAGCCTTTTCATGATGACGTTCCCCCTTGATCGGCATCCGCGTTGCTGCGGATAACGGCGGCTACTGTACATCCCCCTAACGGTTCTGCCAACGCGGTCATTCCGGTGTCATTTTGGCAAGCCCTGCAAGTCCTGGAATTGAGTGGAACTGGTCGCCGCGCCTGCCTTGCTTCGATCACCGCCAAGGCTCATCCTGATTACGACGTTACTGCTGGTCGTCCCGGATGGGGAACCGCCATGACAATAGCGATATCGAACCTTGATGCACCGCTGGGCGCCGAGATGATCGGAGTCCACCTCGCAAGCCCGCTTGCCCCAAGCGATGTCGATGCCATCCGGGAAGCATGGCGCACACGGCTTGTGGTCGTGATGCGCGGACAATCGCTGTCCGATCCGCAGCTTCTCGCCTTCAGCACATGCTTCGGCGAGCTTGATCCTCCGGGGCCCAATCCCTATGGCGAGCCGTTCAACAAGGCCTACCCGGAAATCAACGTGATCTCCAATGTCGTCGAGAACGGCAGACCGATCGGCGGTCTTGGCGATGGTGAAGCGGTCTGGCATGCCGACATGACCTACGTCGACGTGCCGCCCAAGGCGGCGATTCTGTATTCCCTTGAGGTGCCGCCGGACGGCGGCAATACCTATTTCGCCGACATGTTTGCGGCTTACGAGACATTGCCGGATGCGTTGAAGAAGGCGGTCGAGGGCAAAGTCGCGGTGCACGACGCCTCGCGCAACAGCGCCGGTATGCTGCGCAAAGGGTACAAAGAGGTCACCGATGTGCGCCAAACCGTCGGCGCGCGACACCCCTTGGTGCGCAGCGATCCCGCCAGCGGTCGCAAGGCTTTGTTTCTTGGCCGCCGCCCAAATAGTTATGTGAACGGTCTGAGCATTGCCGAAAGTGAGACCCTGCTTGACGCCTTGTGGGCGCATGCGACCCAGCCGCAGTTTGTCATGTGCCATAAGTGGCGGGTGGGCGATGTCCTGATGTGGAACAATCTTTCCGTGCTGCACCGTCGCGACGCGTTCGATCCCCGGACACGACGGGTCATGCACCGCACCCAAATCAGAGGCGACCAGCCGATCGTGTGAACGCCTTCGGATGGTTGAGCGGAGCGAAACTCATCGGGACTAACCGCTGCCGTTGACGACGGGCCTCCCGCTCAACGCATCCTCCGCCAAGCACAACAGCTAAACACCGGCGCGGCGCGTTGAACCAACTCGCGGGCCAAGACGACTAACTTTCAGGATGATCAAAAACAGATCCAACAAAGGAGAGATCACATGTTCCGCAAGATGGCTTTTGTTCTGGCTGCGACCGCCGCTCTTGGCGCGGTTGCGCTTTCGCCTACTTCAGCGTCGGCCTGGGGCCGCGGGCATCACTGGGGCTGGGGCGGTTTTGGCGTCGGACTTGGCGTCGGCCTGCTCGGCAGCGCGATCGTGGCGGATGCCTGCCTGCAGCGCCGGATCATCGATACCCCTTACGGGCCCGTGATTCGGTGGGTGAACGTTTGTTATTAAGGCCGCGGTGCATTTGACGTCGGTTGTCTGACGCGAGCCCCGGATGCCGACATCCGGGGCTCGTATATTTGTGTTGAACTGATCTCTCCATGGTTCTTGTTGAACCGCCGTCACTCCCTTCGATCCCAGAAATCGCCAAATTTCGGCGTGCGGTCAGGGGCGCCAATTGACTCAGTCCTCCAGTCATCGGCGCGGTCTGCGGCCTCGCCGACGGCGGGGTTCTCTGCTATGAGTCACGCCCCCAGGTTCGCCGATTCGGCGCGGTCCAGGGTCCTTCGGGCGGCGTCGGCCACAGCCTCGCCGCACCACAATGTAACAGCCCACCCTCGCGGTTTCTCCGGTTCAGCCGGATCTGAAACCGCTCCGGAAACCCGGAGGTTCGCCATGAAATTTCTCAGCGTGATTGGCGCTCTTGCCATTATCATTGTGGTGGCGGCGGCCGTGTTCTTCTTCGGCGGATTTTACAATGTTGCGGCGACCGAGCCCGACCCCGGCGTTGTCGCCTGGGCTCTGGGTCACATCCGCGACGCCTCGATCAATCGGCACGCGGTGGACCAGCCGCCAGTCTCGATGGAAGATCCGGCTGCGATCCAGGCGGGGGCGCGTGCCTATGCGTCGCGTGGCTGCACGAACTGTCACGGGGGCCCGGGGGTCATGTGGGCGAAATTCTCCGAAGGTCTGCGCCCCGACCCTCCGGATCTGAAGGATGTGGCCGGGGAGCTCACGCCGGCGCAAATCTTCTGGGTCGTCCGCAACGGCATCAACATGACCGGCATGCCGGGATTCGGTCTTGTCGAGGCGCCTGATCAGGAGCTCTGGACGATTGCCGCGTTCGTCAAGAAGCTCCCCAGCATTTCGGACGAGGATTACAAGGCCTGGACCGTCGACGCGACCTCGCCTGCGGGCGAACCCGCGCAACCGAGATAGTGCAGGTACCGTCAATCAAATCCGGCTGTTCTTGACCTTTGCGGCGGCGTAGACGCGGTCGCCACATGTGGCGGTGTGTGTCGACAAACCCCGGCATCACGATCATGCGCGCGGCATCGATGATTTCTGCATTGGGCGCTGCGATGTTACGACGCACGGCGGAAATTGTTTTGCCCTCGATGAGCACATCCGCCGATTCAAAATCGCCGAGCGTGCGGTCGAGCGTGAGCACGCAGCCGCCCTTGATCAGAATCGGACGACCGGGGGTGCTTGCGGGCTGTTGCGCCCGCGCCGTGCTGGGGGATGTCGCAACTGTATCGATGAGCGAAGCGGCCGCAGCCGCGCCTGCGGTTCCGGTGCAAAGAAACTGACGCCGTGACATCGCGGATGAGGGACTGCACGCGCTGCACAAACACGAAAGGCCGGCTGAACCAGCACTGCGCATATCCGTCATGGGCGCCTCCCGAAATGATTTTATGGACGCAATGCCATCCGCAGTGCGCTACGCCGCCAGGATATTCCGGATCAGCTTGAACCAGCCGGGGTCTTGTCCTACCGGCTGCCCAGTGCCGAGGGACTGCGGATTTCGCAATGCGGATTGGCGCCGCAGGATCAACTCGTCTGGTGGAATCCCCGTCGAATCTTGCAATTTGGAAGACGCCTGTGCGGCATTTCGCAAAAAATGTGGTTTGCAAAGATACCGGTTTCGTGCCCTTGCGGCAGATATCGACCTTGGGTCCGATCATGAATGCTGGCCTCTTCGCCGGAACGTGATTTAATAAACGAACCGAACTGGGGATCAGAATCACAATGTTTTCGAGCACTTGGGACGAAAGGTTCATGCTGCTGGCGCACCAGATCGCCCGCTGGAGCAAGGAAAAAGGTCGTCGCGTCGGAGCCGTCGTCGTCGGACCGGACAAGGAAATCAGATCGACGGGCTTCAATGGATTTCCGCGCGGGGTGCGTGATGACGTTGAAGCCCGGCATTGCCGCGAGACCGGGGCGAAATACCTCTGGAGCTCCCATGCTGAGCGCAACGCAATCTATAACGCGGCGCGGATTGGCGTGTCGCTCAAAGGCTGTGTCATGTATGTGCCGTGGTTTCCCTGTGTGGAATGCGCCAAGGCAATCATCCAAGCCGGCATCAGTGAACTTGTCGCCTACGAGCCGGATTTCTCTGAGCCGAAATGGGGAGGTGAATTCCAGGTGGTGCAGGAAATGTTCAACGAAGCTGAACTGAAGGTGCGCTATATTGCGAGGCTTGAGGATTTATCAGTCGGATCTTGACGGTACCAATCAGATAACGCCGCTTGTCCGCAGCGTCGCCAGTTTCTTCTTGTCGAAGCCAAGGCGCTGCGACAGCACCTCATCGGTGTGCTGGCCGAGCAGTGGCGGCGGCAAACGGTAATCGGGCGGGGTTTCAGACAGCCGCACCGGATTGGCGATGACATCGACGCCGTTCGGGGTTGCGGGGTGCGGCATGTGCACGACCACGCCGCGGGCGCGGACCTGCGGATCCGCGAACACATCGCGCAACGCATTGATCGGCCCGCAACCAATTTTCAGCGCTTCGAGCCGCTCCACCCATTCGGCGGTTGTCCTCGCTTTCATCACCGGCGTGAGAGCGTCGGTCACGAGTTGGCGATTTTCGACCCGTGCCGCATTGGTGGCGAAGCGCCCGTCCGCGAGCAATTCGCCGAGACCGAAACTCTCGCAGAACCGTTTGAACGTCGGATCATTTCCGATCGACAGCACCACATATCCGTCGCTGGTCGGAAACACCTGATATGGCACGATGTTCGGATGCTGATTGCCGAGCCGCGGCGGGTTTTCTCCAGTTGCCAGAAAATTCATGCCCTGGTTTGCAAGCCAGGCCACGTGCGTGTCCAGCATGCCGATGTCGATCTGCTGGCCACGGCCGACGGCATCGCGATGGCGCAATGCCGCCAAAATACCGATGCAGCCATAGAGCCCCGCAAACAAGTCGGCGAGCGGAATGCCGACCTTCTGGGGCTGACCATCCGGCTCCCCGGTCAGACTCATGACGCCGCCCATGGCCTGGATCAGGCTGTCATAACCGGGGCGCTCCGCATAAGGTCCGGTCTGGCCAAAGCCGGTTATCGAACAGTAGATCAGCCCGGGAAACCTCTCGCGTAATTGATCATAGGCAAGACCGTACTTGGCCAGCGCCCCTACCTTGAAATTCTCGACCAGGATGTCGCTCTGGGCGATCAGCCTCAGGGCGATCTCCTGGCCTTCGGGCTTGGCGATGTCGAGCGTAACTGATCGTTTGTTGCGGTTAGCGCCCACAAAATAGGCGCTTTCTTTGGTGCCGGGCATGAAAGGCGGCGCGAATCCACGCGTGTCGTCGCCCGAACCCGGCTTCTCGATCTTGACAACGTCGGCCCCGAGATCTGCGAGCATCTGCACGCAGGTCGGCCCCGCAAGCACGCGGGTGAGATCGAATACCTTGACGCCTTTGAGTGGTCCGGATGGCTCAGTCATTAGGCATGTCTTTGCAGATCGAATATCGAATCACAAGAGAGTGACCGAGACGAGCTGCAGCATGGCGCCGTGGAGGGCGATCCGTGTTTTGTTTGTTGACATCGGCGAGAAACAGCGCAGACACTCGCGACAAGCGTTCGCAACGATGATGAAGAAAATTCGACCACATCGAAAACGTGCGCTTGGCGGCATTCGCTGCAGTGCAATGAATTCCTTGTCAGCCTCAGTTTTGCCAAATGTAAAGATCATCCTGTGTGCTCCGATATTGGTGCTTGTGAATGAGGCAGGCGCCAAGAGTTGGAGTACCAGGACTTGTAGAATCAAGACTTGAGCGCACCCGGCCCGAAGCATAGGCTTGGTCAAAAACGAAACTTGAGCAATCTAGGCTTGAGCCAGCAAGGCTTGAGGACACAAGATTGGGGGGCGAGCACAACTGGGGCTATAGGGGCTTAAAAACGAGGAGTTCCTTGCCATGTGTGACTACAGCCTACAAGGCGTTGCGTCACGCCCTGCAGCGGTCGGTGACAAGCTTACGACGAGAAATTTCGGTACCGGAACACGGGGCTTCAGCGCACCGGAAGATCGTAACACTGCCGTGTGTCTGCTACCCGGCACCGAAATCGCGTTTGCTGGAGAGGTTGCGATTGAATCGCCACGTTTCTTTGGCCAGAGCGTAAAAAGCCTCAAGCACGCGACGGCGATCTTCCGCCAAATCGATAAGGAAACGCCGCACGTGCATCACGATGCATTGGAGTTCCCCGACGGACAAATCGTGCTTCTGACCGCACTCCGTGAAGGCCAGGAGGCAACGGTGCTGCAGCTTCCGGCGCGGCCGACAACCGCGCGCGAACAGGAAGAGCAACGTCGCGCTGTCTACACGGGCTGACGACCGCGTGTAACGAATATCTGTGCTGTAAAACGCCGGGCTGCCCCATCAGGGGCAGCCTTTTTTGCAGCCGCGATGCGGATCGATTGCAGATTAATGTTGTCGTGCGAACTGATCGGGTGAGCTTGGCGCGCCGATCGGCAGCAATTCACTCATGTTGCCGACAGGCCGCGCATGATCAGCCGATTGAGCCGCGCCGTGAATGCAGCCGGGTCCTCCGGCACTTCGCCATCGAGAATCTGCGCTTCTTCGAGCAGCAATGCGGCGAGATCCGCAATATCTGTTTCCCGCGCTTCCGCCTTGGCTCGCGCGAGCGCCTTCACTAAAATGTGACGCATATTGAGCTCGAGGATAGGCTTGGTGCTCGGCCTGCGATTGTGGCGGGCGAGGAGGCGTTCCAGCTCGCGATCGGGTCCATGACCGCCGGCCACGAGACACGCCGCGCTGTCGGTCAGCCGCCGGGACGCGCGCACGTCGGAAACACGTTCGCCGAGCGCCTGTTTTACGGTCGCCACGACAATAGCGTCGTCGACGGATGCGGTGTCGGCTGCATTTTGTTTCGTTTCCTCGTCAACAAGCGGCACCGGACTGAAATCGACTTCACCCTGGCTCAACGATTTGAGCGGCTTGCCATCAAAATCGAGCGGCGCCGCGGACCAGAACACGTCAACCGGATCGGTCAGCAGCAGCACCTCGATCCCCCGCGCACGCGCCGCCTCGAGCTTGGGATTAGATTTGAGACGCTCGATGCTGTCACCGACCAGATAATAAATCTCTGTCTGGTTCGTTTTGAGGCCTGCCAGGTATTGTTTCAATGAGCGCCCGGTGCCGGTCGTTGTCGTGAATCGCGCCAGCCCCAGCAGCTGGGTGCGCCTTTCAAAGTCGTCGTAAATGCCCTCCTTGAGTACCGGGCCGAACGCCTCCCAGATTTTCGTATAAGCCTTCGCGTCACCGCTGCCTGACGCCTCCTTGGCGGCGAGCGATTCCAGTTCCGCAATGACCCGACCGGTGAGCGCTTTCCTGATCTGCGCCACCTGCGGATTGTTCTGAAGCATCTCGCGCGAAATGTTGAGCGGCAGGTCCTCGCTGTCAACGACGCCACGAACGAAACGCAGGTAGCTTGGCAACAACTCCGCATCGTCCGTGATAAAGACGCGTCGCACATAGAGTTTGACGTGGCCCTTGCGGTCTCGATCGAACAGGTCATAGGGCGCGGTCGATGGCGCAAACAGGAGCACCGCGTAGGATTGGCGCCCCTCAGCGCGGTAATGGAGCGTCATCACGGGCTCGTCGAACATGCCGCCGATCGAACGATAGACCTGCGTATAGTCTTCCGGTTTGAGCTCCGATTTGGGCCGTTGCCACAACGCGCTGGCTTTGTTGATCTGACGTTGCTCGCCTTCCCCGCCTGCCAGTTCAATCGGGAACAGAATGTGATCCGAATAAGTGTGGACGACGCGTTCGATCTCATGGGGTTCGAGATAGCGTTTGGCGTCCGGCTTGAGGTGGAGAGCGATTTCGGTGCCACGCAAAACCCGTGCGCCTTGCGCCCCGGTCGCGGGTGCGATCTCGAATCCTGCACCGCCCGCGGACGTCCACACCCAGGCCTCGGCGGCTCCCGCCCGTCGACTCGTCACCTCGATGCGATCCGCCACCATGAATGCCGAATAGAAGCCGACCCCGAACTGGCCGATCAGCCCCGCACCATCCTTGACCTCGCCAAGACGTTCGATGAAAGCGCGGGTGCCTGAGCGGGCCACCGTCCCGAGGTTCTCGATCAACTCTTGGCGGTCCATGCCGATGCCGGTATCTCGAATTATCAGCGTGCCGGCCGCGGCATCCGGCTTGATGTGGATCGCAAGGTCGCCGCCATTGGTCAGTAGCTCGGGCTTGGCGATCGCCTCATAGCGCAACCTGTCGCAAGCGTCGGAGGCATTGGAGACAAGCTCCCGCAAAAATATTTCGGTCTCGGAATAGACCGAGTGCACCATGAGCCGGAGCAGCTCCGCGACCTCGGCTTGAAACGGGTGGGTCTGGGCAACGGTGTCGGCTTCGGTGCTCATGCCGCCCTCGCTAGCTTAATAGGGCTGATTTCGCACCCGATATAGCGGCCGCAGAGCCTTGCGCAAGGGGACAGGCGGTTTCGGGTCCCAAGGGGGGGCGGCCAAGCCTCGTCCCGACAGTCTATGTACGCTTGACGGGGGGCGACAGGCGATGAATGAGAGGGAGCAGATCAGCCCGGCGCATGATCTCCATCTTTGAAAGAAAGCGGCTCAAATGCCCTTTTCGCTGTGGTCTCGGCGATCGCAAAATTGTCGAGCGTCGCCGCGAACATCTGGACCTCCAGCGCCGCGAGGCCGATCAGTTGCCTTGACCGTGTCTCAGCCGTTCGAGCCGCGCGGTCACAGTCACAGAGCGGCGCGCGGGAGATTCCGACCGGATATGAGCACGCGCCGGCAAGGTCAAACGCCGCTGTGCGAGCCTGCCACCATACCCGGGGCCGGCAAGCTCGCGACGACTCAAGTCGACAGTGACGTCAGTAGTAGCAGACGTTGGTCCAGGCGTATCCGTCCCACACCAGGCATTGGTCATCGTATGGATAACTGTAATAACCGTAGCCTCCCCAGTAGGGATACGTGACAGCCGCTGCTGTCGCAAGGCCCACACCAACGCCCCACCCTCGGCGCCATCCCCAACCAGGGCGACCCCAGCCCCAACCCCGGTTAGCCCACGCGGTACGGCCGACGGTCCCGAGGGCAGCCCCGCGGGCTATACCGGCACCCGGAAAGCCTACGGCTCCGCGAAAACCGCCCATCCCAACCGCGGGTCCGCGAAAACCGGCCATGCCAATAGTGCCTCCGCGAAAACCGCCCATCCCGATCGCGCCGCCACGGAATGCACCCCCACCGAATCCGGCGCCACGGAACCCGCCGCCGCCGAACCCACCGCCGCCGAACCCACCGCCACGGAACCCGCCACCACCGAACCCGCCGCCCCCAAATCGGGCAGCAGCGTCGTCGGTTAGAAACGCTGTTGCCAATAACGCTGCGACGGCGGCGATCAGAAGTCGTTTCATGGGCACCTCCTGTTAGGTTAACAAAAAATACTCGGCTCAGTCGCGCAGCCCGACAATGCGATTTCGCAAACGAAGGACTGCTTGCGCGAGTGGTATAGTGTTCGGGACGGGCGTTTCTGGCGGCATGCTTGAAAGCCAATCGGAGTAAAGTCGATTGGCAGCAGCGCCGTCGTCCACACCGCCCGTGTGCGCGTCTTTACCGCCGCACCGGGGGCACAACGGGACACGATTCAGCGCTGGCAAATCTCTGCCGAACAAATGGTGGCCGCTCACGCGATTTTGCCCACGGCTGGAATCCGCGAGGTCCGACCCGTGTTGATATCGTTCGATCTGATATGTGCGGACGCGCGGCCGAGGAGCGCGATGCCTATCCTATACGCGATTAAGGCAAGTCGCTTCGGTCAACGCGGCAAGATCGCGATCAGCCATTGACTGCCGCGCCGGGCGCCGTAATTGTCCGTTATGGGTACCCCAGAAAACGCCACGGCCGCCGCAAGGCCGCTTTTCTCGTATCGCCCGTATTGGGCGCACCGGTTCGGCGCGGCGCCGTTTCTGCCGATGTCGCGCGCCGAAATGGATGCGCTCGGCTGGGATGCCTGCGATGTCGTGCTGGTAACAGGCGATGCCTATGTGGATCACCCGAGCTTCGGCATGGCCATCATCGGCCGCCTGCTGGAGGCGCAGGGCTTCCGCGTCGGCATCATCGCGCAGCCGGATTGGCGGAGTGCTGAACCTTTTGCGGCGCTGGGTGCGCCGACCCTGTTCTTCGGCATTACCGGCGGCAACATGGATTCCATGGTCAACCGCTACACGGCCGACCGGCGCCTGCGCCACAACGACAGCTACACTCCGGGCGGCGAGGGCGGCAAACGCCCCGATCGCGCGGTGATCGTCTATGCGCAGCGCTGCCGCGAAGCCTTTCGTGACGTGCCGATTGTGCTGGGCGGCATCGAAAGCTCGCTGCGGCGGATCGCCCACTATGACTACTGGTCCGACAAGGTGCGTCGTTCGATTCTGGCCGACGCCAAGGGCGACATCCTGCTCTATGGCAATGCCGAGCGGGCGGTGGTGGAGGTCGCGCATCGGCTCGCCAGAGGGGCCTCGATTGCCAGTCTCGACGACATCCGCGGCGTGGCGCTGTTCAAGAGCGAGGTGCCGGAGGGTTGGACCGACGCCCGTGCCGACGATCTCGACGCAGCCGACGAGGGCGCCCGCATTGGAACCGACAAGACCGTCATCCGCCTGCCGGCTTTCGAGCAGGTGGAGCAGGATCGGGAGGCCTACGCGCGGGCCTCCCGCGTGCTGCATCGGGAGAGCAATCCCGGCAATGCCCGCGCCCTGGTGCAGCGCCACGGCGACCGTGAATTGTGGCTGACGACGCCGCCGATCCCGCTGACGACGCCGGAAATGGACGCGGTCTACGACCTGCCCTATGCCCGCGCACCGCATCCGTCCTACGGCGACGTCAAGATTCCCGCCTGGGACATGATCAAGTTTTCGGTCACGATCATGCGCGGCTGTTTCGGCGGCTGCACCTTCTGCTCGATTACCGAGCATGAGGGGCGCATCATCCAGAACCGCTCCGAAGCCTCCGTTGTGCGCGAGATCGAGACCATCCGGGACAAGACGCTGGGCTTCACCGGCATCATCTCCGATATCGGCGGGCCGACCGCCAACATGTACCGGATGGCCTGCAAGGACAAAAAGATTGAGGCCGCGTGCCGCCGGCCGTCCTGCATCTACCCGGGCATCTGTCCGAACCTCGACACCTCCCATGATGCGCTCATCGGGCTCTATCGCAAGGCGCGCGCGGTGCCGGGCGTCAAAAAGGTCATGGTGGCGTCGGGCGTGCGTTACGATCTCGCAGTCGAGAGCCCGGCTTACGTGAAGGAGCTCGTCACCCATCATGTGGGCGGTTATCTCAAGATCGCCCCGGAGCACACCGAGGACGGGCCGCTCGCCAAGATGATGAAGCCCGGCATCGCCACGTATGACCGTTTCAAGCAACTGTTCGATCAGGCGGCCAGGAAGGCCGGCAGACAGTATTACCTGATTCCGTATTTCATCGCCGCCCATCCGGGCACGACCGACGAGGACATGCTCAACCTCGCCCTCTGGCTCAAGAAGAACCGCTATCGGGCCGACCAGGTGCAGACCTTCCTGCCTTCACCGATGGCGGTTGCAACCGCGATGTATCATTCGGGCGTCAGCCCGCTGCGGGGTGTGCGCCGCGGCGGCTCGGAGGCAGTCGAGACCGTCAAGGGCCCGCGCCAGCGCCGCCTCCACAAGGCGTTCCTGCGCTACCACGACCCCGAGAACTGGCCGCTGCTGCGCGAGACCTTAAAGCGCATGGGCCGCGCCGACCTGATCGGCCCCGGCAAGCACCAGCTCGTGCCGAACTGGCAGCCCGCGGGCACCGGCAGCAGCGGCGGCGAAGGGCAGCGGGTTGGGCGCAAGCACAAGGCGCAGAAGTTTCTGACGAAGGGCGTTTATCCGGCACGCGTGAAGGCGCGATAGCGCCTGACGCTCGCAATGAGCGCTGAACGTCCGGTGCTCAGATCAACCCGAAATCGAATGCAACATCTGCCTTTCGCGCAAGCGGTGGGTCTCCAGCGCGATCTTTCTTTTGTCATGGTGACGCTTGATTTGTTGGACTCGCGTCGCAAGTTCTGACTCCGAAATTTTCTCTCCACTCATCTCACAATCTCTGTCCACATAGATGATTGTGCTCGCGATCTCCAAATCGCTCGCCGACATAGAGCCAAATTCCCCAACTACCCAGTCGAGGTCCTCATTGATATGAGCGATTGCGGTCGATGCAGGTTGCATCACAGCGCTAGCCTTCTCGCCTTCCGAAAGCACATAACCAGTGCCAGCGGACCATTGGAACGCACGAGAGCGAATGCCGCCCAAAGCTTGAGTAACCATGAGATCATCGAGAACCTGTGAGTCATAGGGTCCGTAAGTGTAAAGGCGAAAATCGTATTTTAGGGGAACGCCTTTCACAGTCTGCAGAAAATAGATTAGCTTCATCAGGCCGGTCCGCCCGAGTTTGTCATTAAGTCGTCTCGTCAATGCAACGATTACGCCTCGTCGGATCGTTGATACATCGGGCATAGCCGCTCTTCCCTTTCGATGACTAAGGTCATCCAAGACTGTCAATGATTCCGTTTGCTCTATTACGATCTTCGCTTCGCACATACAGGCGAGTTAGTTGACTAGGCTCCATGTTTCCGACGATGGTGGAACACAAGGATAGCGGGCGGGTGTCGCCCTTACGAAAGAAGACCAGGAGGTCGGAGCCGCCAACTTTGTACCAGGATTTCGAAGCCTCAAGACGCGCCGCTATGAGTGTGCCCAGCCTGCTTTCTACTTCGTTAAGTTTGGCCTCATCCTCGGGCGTGGGAAATTCCGGTGTCTGCCAGACACCCCGGAAAAAGTCGCGGTTGAACAATCGGGTGCCGTGCTCTCCCCCTTGGCTCAACAGATTGCCCAGCACGCGCCAATCGTCCCACTTCAGGTATTCGCTGATCCCCGAGCCGATTGGAGGGGTAAACTTTCCTCCAGGAAGCATTTCCCCGAGCGCCGCCTGCAGATGATAATCCAAGATCACGCGCCTCTTATGGAAGTACACTTGGTTGAACATCATGTAACGGGCGATGATCATTGCCTCAGCTGCATGACGGCCATCTTCTGAAACCCCGATTTTGGGCGCTCCAGATTCGGGATCGGTGACGATCCGCACCGTCGCTACCATTCTGCGCCAGTCATAGCGCCCGTACTCAACTCCCGCATGGTAAGCGTCGCGGAGTAGGTAATCCATGCGGTCTGCGTCAATCTGACCCGAGACCAAGTCCTGCCAGGGCGGCTTGGCCAGCTCTCGCTCCGCCTTGGATCAGGCCTGTGATCTCTTCAACCCGGAGGCGATAGTTGTTGTTCTCCGGATGATTATCGATGATGTCCTTAAAGTTGTATTCTATGATAGCGGTAGAATATTCTTCGTGGCGGAAGGGTCGGCTCTGGTCCGGAATCAACGGCGTTAATTCCTCAGCAGCGTGCGAGAACGGCCCGTGTCCCACGTCGTGAAGCAGAGCGGCTAACCGCAGCAGTTGTCGATTTCGCTCCTTACCAGCTTGGTTATACTCAAGAAGGTCCTCTAACTCTGGCCAGCTCCTCGCGATGATCGCATCGTAGAGGAGAGTGGCCATGTGCATTACACCCAGGGAGTGCTCGAAGCGTGTATGCATAGCACCCGGATAAACGTAATCCGTCCATGCCAGTTGGCGTATCCTGCGGAGCCGTTGAAAAGCCGGCTGAGAGATGATCTCACGCTCCCAATCGCTCAGTTGGATAAAGCGGTAGATCGGGCATCGAATTTCGATTTGTGGGCGCATTGAACTTCCGCCGGCCGCACACACCCGGCCGATACACCGGTCCCAAATGAGCGAATCACTCCGCCAGTGTTCATATTCGCTTACTGCACCCGGAACAACAAACGTGGGGTCTGGACCAAGATGGGCCGCCGCGTCGTTCATGGCGCGCCCTCACACCCAGAAGACGACACCATCAAGCGAAATTGACTGGTGAGGCAACCGGCAGTCCGGGCCGTACCAGATGGTCAGGAACAGGATCAGGCCGAAGGCGGCCGCGACCGCGATGCCACTCATCGCGGCGCCGACCAGTATAAACTTTGGGTCCGAAAGAGCCGATTTTAGGCGTGCGAAAAGTCTATACAGGGGTTTATTTCGCAGGGATTGCCAATAGCCTTCCAAGCTGACGACGAGCTTCGATTCCCTTCACCCGCTCCAACGTTTTCACCCACTACGCAATGGTCTGACGGGCTGTCCGTGGTTCATTCTGACAATTATCCGCCGTGCGTTCGCGCTGCCCACCGTTTTCGCGTGCCGGTGCGACCTGCTTTATGGCTTGTTTGGTGTAGTAGCGCGGCAGCACCTTCGCGGATCTGTGGCCACCCTGTGCGCGTCGGTCCAGGCCGGAGTGGCTGCTTCGGCAAAGCCCTCGCCGACACGTCTGCGGAATCGCCGCGGCCGACAACCTGTCCAGTTTGTCAGCGCCGAAGGGCGACCACCAAGATGACCTGTCGCTCTCGCCACGGTCTCGCTTCCGATAAATCTCATCCCTCGGAAGCTACATCAGCGGCGTCGCCGTGGGCAGCATATCGAGCGCAGATTGCGGGCGCGCCCTGGCAACGCCCAACATGGCGTGCAGCGCCGCCACTACCTGGGCGCCCTCGCCGACGGCTGCGGCAACGCGCTTGATCGATCCGGATCGGACATCGCCGATCGCAAACACGCCAGGCAGGCTCGTCTCCAGCGATTGGCAACCCGCGGCGGCGTCGGTGCCGGTCAGCACGAATCCCTTGGGGTCCAGGGCCACACCTGATCCGGCGAGCCAGTCAGTGTTCGGTTCGGCTCCGATGAAGAGGAACAGGTGACGGATCGGCTGGCGCACGATGTCCCCTGATTTGCCCCGCCAGGAGATCGCCGCGAGTCGCCCTTCGCTGCCTTCGAGTTCGACGACCTCGGTCCGCGTGAGCAGTTCCACGTTCGATAGGCCAGCGATGCGGTCGACGAGGTAGCGCGACATGCTCGCCGCGAGATCCCCTCCGCGCGCGAGAAGCCAGACTTTCGAAACCTTGCTCGCCAGGTAAACGACTGCCTGCCCAGCCGAATTACCTGCTCCTACCAATGCCACCTCCTGGCCGGCACACAGCTTCGCCTCGAGCGGTGACGCCCAATAGTGAACGCTCACCCCCTCGAAGGCTTCCAGGTTTGCAACGGCGAGGCGTCGATAGCGCGCGCCGCCTGCAATGACAACCGAACGGGCCCGCACCCGCTCGCCGTTTGCCAATCGGAGCAAACGGCCTTCGCCCGCATGGTCCCATGTCAACAGGTCGACCGCCTCATCCGGGATCGCCACCTCGACGCCAAACTTCTGCGCCTGTGCGTAGGCGCGCCCCATAAGCGCCATACCGGTGATGCCGGTCGGGAATCCGAGATAATTCTCGATGCGTGCCGAAGCGCCGGCCTGGCCGCCGAATGCGCGGCAGTCGAGGACCAGGGCGGAGAGCCCTTCTGAGCCCGCATAGACCGCGGCGGCAAGGCCTGCCGGCCCTGCACCCACGACGGCCACGTCATAGACCCGATTGGGATCGATGGGAACCAGCAAGCCGATGCAGCGGGCCAATTCGGCCTCGCTCGGATTGCGCAATAGCTGCCCGCCGGGGCACAGCACGATCGGCAATTGGCCGGGGTCGACGTGGAACCGTTCGATCAGCGCCTTGGCGTCGGGATCGGCCTCGGGG
>DATGCX010000041.1:0-4145 GCA_035311445.1 Xanthobacteraceae bacterium
TCGGTGTTGAACATCGGAACGCCATTGGTGTCGTAGTTCTCCCGGAAGTGCGCGAGGTCACCGGAGAGCAGCACGTAACCGTTCTCCTTCAGCTTCACAAGCAGGCTGTGATGGCCTGGCGTGTGCCCGGGCGTGTTGAGCGTCGCGCCTTCGCCGGATCATCCGCACCGCAGACGATGTCGACCTGCAAATGGTCGGTTGCTCATGCCGGTCGGGAACGGAAGGAAGCCGGTGGTGCCATTACGGCTGTGCCTGCGGCCATGTGACAGTGGACAGACACGAGCCCGCGCAGTAGGGCAACGCCACTGCTTGAGCGAGCCACCGTGGTGGGGGGTGCCCATGGGCATCGCAAAAACGGGCCGCACTTACTTTATCGCGCTGCTGCTCGTTGTGGGCGGCGTGGCGGCAGGCAGCGGCGAACCGATCGCTTCCCAGGATATCTATGTCCTTGACGGCAATATGATCGACATCCACGGCCAGCGCGTACGCCTGATGGGTTTTGACGCCCCCGAACTCGAAGACCGTGCACGCTGTACGATCGAACGAATGCTGGCAACACGCGCCGCGGCACGGCTGCGCCAGATCATTCGTCGCGGCGACAACATCGATCTGCGAATGGTCGCCTGCGCCTGCCGCCCAGGCACCGAAGGGACCCAGCAATGCAATAATGGGTGGGCATGCGGGTACTTGGCGGTGAATGGCAAAGACGTGGGCGATATGTTGGTCGCCGAAAATCTGGCGCATCCGTTTGTTTGCGGCCAGTATTCTTGTCCAAAGCGCAAGTCGTGGTGTCCGTTTGAGCCTGCACCGCAGGTGATATGACCATCATCCTCCGCAAGCAGCAGGAGACCATTGAGGGCCGCTTGGATTTCGATGGGTTTCCGCAGGTCTGAAATCACCTTGGGGAAGACAGTACATAGGGCGCAGTAAGCCCCCGCCAATATTGCGTCTGTAGCAAGCACAATCCCAAGACCGCCATTGGCCCATCACGGCCATGGCGAGCGCCAGCCAGAGCGAGTCCGCTTACTGGGGAACACCGGCTGCAGCCGAGACCACCGGCATCGTGTTCGACAATGCCGGCCTTTGACCCATTTCCGAAGTCCGGACAGCACGGTCGGTCATAGAATACTCAATCCCGCTGCCACCACTCTGCTTTGACGTTGGCCGCTCGGATCAGCTTCGCCCTGCAACATGCATGGGCTGACGGGCAACGGTGATCCCCTCGCGTGTCACGCCAAACACATCGAATTTTGTGCCGGGAAGTTGCTATCCGGGCACCAAGGCCGCGTGCGAAACTACCACGTACTCAGTTCGCCTCGCGGAAATACTTCATATCGGGCGGCTTCTGCCCTTTCTTGGCGGGCATGAGGAGGTCATCCGCGCTGCGCATATAGAACTCGCCGCCAATGCGGACATGCGGGTTGCCCTCCGGGCAGCTGGCTTCCACCCACACCACTGGCCGGGTCTCGCGGACGAAACGCTTGTTCACGGTCCAAGGCCGCGTCAACGCATTATCGTAGGTCGTTATATCATCGTGGAGAAGGTTCGGATCGGTCTTATCGAGGTAGATTCGTTCCTTGACCACCGTCTTGCCGTCCTCGTGGAATGGAATGCCGCTGGGGTCGTAGGCACGTGGGTTCTTCAGAAGACGGGTCTCAACTTCAAGCACGTCGTACTTGCCATCGCCATCTTCATCGATCCACTTGCCGATCGAATAGCCCTGGAAGGACGCCTCGAATTCACCCTCCTTGGGAAACTCGCGGCCGTCGGTGTAAACGCGGCGGTGCTGGGTCAAGTATTCGATCAGCATGTAGGTTGTCTTCTCGGTGATGATGATCTCCATAGGGAAGATCACGTTCATCACCCGCGGCATGCCGTCCGGGATGCATGAGAACGTCGGATCGGTACCCTGCCCGCCCAAATTCTGGTCTTGCAGACCGGCTTCCCACTTGAGTTGATATTCGCGCGTTAGAGGCGGCACTTGCCCGAGACGCTGCGGCTTGCTGATGTCAAATTGATTGGCGATTCCGGGAGGCCGCTTCCACTGACCGCTGAGGTCGGGATATTTCTTCTCATCGTGCGCATTCGCTCCGGCGATCCCCACCATCACCATCGCGGCCGCCAGCGCAATGGCGCCCATTGACCCTCTGTCGTTCATGCATTTCCTCCTGCTTCCTGCCAAAAGCTCTCCGGTTTGATCGAAGCTGTCGCATTCTGAAGCTGGCACATTCTAAAGACCTAACGAGCCTTTTTGAAAGTCAGGAACATCTCTGTATATGCTAACTTGGTATGCCGAACCGGCACATTCGAATGCCGCAGCTATGACTGCCGAACGGCCCAGAAGTTCGAGAGAGGCGACATTTTAAGGCTCGTAGGAATTGGTGTAGTGACATCCGTGGCGATGTTGAGTGGCGCATCGGCACAGGAGCTTTTGGCCGAGCGGGGCGCGTACCTCGTCAACGGCATCGGCGGTTGCAACAACTGCCACCCCACGGGGGCCGGGTGGCGCACTCGATCCACAACTCGACAAGCAGCTCTCCGGCAGCACCCAGACCTTCCAGGCCCCGCAATATACGGTGAAGGGCTCGAACCTGACGCCCGACAACGAGACCGGTCTTGGCCGATGGTCAGATGGCGAGATCAAGAACGCGCTCACGCAAGGCAAGGGCCGGGACGGGCGCATTCTGGCCCCCAACATGACGTCATCTCTCTATGGCTTCCTGACGCTGCGCGATCAGGATGCAATCATTGCCTATCTACGCCACGATTCCGGCGATCAAGAACGCGGTGCAGAAGCCGGAATACAAGGCGCCGTTCGAAATCACGCCATTCCCCAACATCAAGACTATGGACGAGGCCGACCTGAAAGATCCGATCAAGCGCGGCCAGTACCTCATGGGACTGGGCCACTGTATGCTCTGCCATTCCAAGGGCTCGCCGCCGGACAAGTTGGATTACGTGAACGGTCTTGGCGGGGGCGGCCGCAAGTTCGGCCCACAGCAGAACATCGTCGCCGCCAATCTCACCACAAAGGGCGTGGCGTCCTGGACCTTTGCCGAGTTCAAGCGCGCGCTCACCGAGGGGGTCTCCCGCGACGGTCGCAAGCTCAATCCGCCTATGGCGGATTTCGCGCAGTACTATAAGATCGTTACGGATGACGACCTCAACGCTATCTTCGCCTACATGAAGACGCTTAAACCGGTCGACATGTGAGGCCTCCGCAAGGGTAGCTTCTGTCCTCGATTTGAGGGCGCCGGCAGAATCGGATTCACACGAAAGAAGGGATTGGATTGGAGCGTCGATCTGAATTGTGACCCGCGCGCTCCGCCTGCCTTCACGCAGAAGATCGCCTTGAGCATGGACGCTATACCGCCCAAGCGCTCGCAATCCGCCACGGGTCGCGGTCCTGATACGTGCCATGCGCGCCCCGGCAGGTGCCACCAAGGACGGCGATTGAGCTGAATGCGCTCGACACGATCGCCGGACCGGTGCCTCGATCCCAAGGCACCCAGTACCACGTACAGCAGGCACGCGCTCGGCGAGAAGAAGCGACGCCCCTCAGAAATCGGGCTTGTCGGCCATCGGTATTCTTGATCGCGCCGAACGAATATCGATGAGGGCCGCCGGGTAGGCCGACCCCAAGCGCGCGTGGCATCGAAAGGTGCGCCACTTCCGGAATTGACCCATTCCGACTCGGAAGTGCCGACCGGCGGCACGGCGGGTTCGCTTACTGAAGTAGATCTGCCGTGCCGACGAAGTGAGTGGCACGGCTCATTTTGACCCTGAGCAGAAGTTTTGCAGCGGCTAGAGTCGCCGGAACTGACTGCTCATGCATTGTGGTTCTTGCAATCTTCAATCCACATTCTCCCACACCAGGCCTTTTCGCCAAACGCTAGTAGCTGCTCTTCCACCGCAGTGGCAGTCAGAGCCCCGGCCGAGGGCAAGAGTCGAACAAGGATGAGCGAGGAGATTTGCCTGGGTTCTTGCCGTATGGCGTCCCTATCCGGACATTCGATACTCATTCGATCACCTCGTCGATGCGGGCGAGCACGGCCGCCGGAATGTCGAGGCCGAGAGCCTGTGCGGTCTTGCGATTCATGACGATCTCGTACTTGGTCGCCGTCTGCACCGGCAGATCGGCCGGC
>DATGCX010000042.1:0-2151 GCA_035311445.1 Xanthobacteraceae bacterium
TTGTCCCGGTGCCGGCGCTTGCGGCGGCCAGTTCACCGCCAACACCATGGCGTTAGTGTGCGAGTTTTTGGGCCTCGCGCCAATGGGTATCTCAAGCATTCCAGCCACGAACGAGCGCAAGGCCCGTGCCGGAGAGTTGGCCGGCGAGCTGGCGCTCGGTCTTTTGCGCAAAAACCTGACGCCTTCCAAGATCATTACGAAATCCGCCATCGAAAACGCCATCGCAGGTGTAGCCGCAACGGGCGGCTCGACGAACGCGGTGCTGCACCTGCTGGCTATCGCCGGCGAAGCAGGTATTGCCCTCTCCATCGACGATTTTGACCGTATCAGCACGAAAACACCGATTCTTGCCGATCTCAAACCAGGAGGACGCTTTGTCGCAACCGATCTTTATGCAGCAGGCGGTACTCCGCTCATCGCCCGGCGGATGCTCGAAGCCGGTCTGCTCGACGGCGCTTGCATCACCGTCACCGGACGAAGCCTCGCCGAAGAAGCCGCAGGCGCGAGGGAAACATCCGGCCAGGAAGTCGTCCGCACCAAAAACAACCCGCTCAAACCAACGGGTGGACTGGTCATCCTAAAGGGCAATCTCGCTCCGGAAGGCTGCGTCGTGAAGGTGGCGGGGTACGACACGCAGAGTTTTCGCGGTCCCGCGCGCGTTTTCGACAACGAAGAAGCGGCCTTTGCCGCCGTGGAGGCCGGGAAGATCAACGCCGGTGACGTCGTCGTGATTCGCTACGAAGGCCCGCGCGGCGGGCCGGGCATGCGCGAAATGCTCGCCGTTACGGCCGCACTGGTCGGCGCAGGGCTGAGCGATTCCGTGGCCCTGCTCACGGACGGAAGATTTTCCGGGGCCACCCACGGCCTTATGGCGGGCCACGTGGCCCCGGAAGCAGCGATGGGTGGTCCGATCGCTGCCGTGCGCGATGGCGACACGGTCGTTTTCGACTTGCCGAAGCGGTCGCTCAGCGTCGAGCTGGCCGACACCGAATTGCGGAAGCGGCTCGCGTCCTGGAACGCGCCCGCGCCTCGATACACGCATGGGGTGATGGCCAAGTACGCCCTGCTGGTGTCATCGTCCTCGCTTGGCGCTGTCACTTCGGTGCCCCTTTCTACCGGCGCTGCGCCGGTTTCGTCCGGGAGAACCCTATGAAGCTCACTGGTGCGGAAATCCTCTGCGAGACGCTGACTCGACTCGGCGTTCAGCACATCTTTGGCTACCCTGGCGGGGCGATTCTTCCGGTCTACGACGCGCTCGGAAAGTCCAAGTTGCACCACATTCTTGTTCGTCACGAACAGGGTGCCACACACATGGCCGATGGGTACGCACGAGCCAGCGGAGGCGTCGGCGTAGCGATGGCGACCTCCGGACCGGGGGCAACGAACATGGTTACCGGGATCGCCACCGCCATGCTCGATTCTTCGCCCGTGGTCTGTATCACCGGGCAGGTCAGCAGCAAACTTCTGGGCACCGACGCATTCCAGGAAGTCGACATCACCGGCATTACGATGCCGATCACGAAGTACAACGTGGTCGTGTCCAAAGCGGAGGACATCGCGCGCACCGTGCGCGAGGCGTTCATCATCGCGAACTCGGGCCGGCCAGGACCCGTGCTGGTCGACATCACGAAGGATGCGCAGCAGGCTTCCGCCGAATTCGATTGGGACGCCTGCGGCCCTCAACTGCCGCCAAAACGTGTCCGCAACAACCATGATCAGGTGGAATTCGATCGCGCCGTGGAACTTTTGAACGCTGCAAAGCGCCCCGTCATCCTCGCCGGACGCGGGGTCATGCTTTCGCGCGCCATGCGGACCTTTGAGCAGTTTGTGCGCACGAGCAACATACCCGTCGCGATGACGCTGCTCGGGATCGGCTGCTTCCCCGCGACCGATCCGATGAATCTCGGCATGATGGGCATGCACGGCGAGGCCTGGGTCAATACCGCCATTCAGGAGGCCGATTTGCTGATCGCGGTCGGCATGCGCTTCGACGATCGGGTTACCGGCGATCTGCGCACCTACGCGCGCAGCGCACGCAAGATCCATATCGAAGTCGACCGCGCGGAGATCAACAAGAACGTAGTTGTGGATGCGGCCATCGTGGGCGACGCCGGCGAAACCCTGGCCCTTTTGCTTCCGCACATCCAAACC
>DATGCX010000043.1:0-24191 GCA_035311445.1 Xanthobacteraceae bacterium
GAATGTAGCCTCGTGCACCAGCCTGCAGCGCCGACGCGACATCCTGCTCGCTCTCGGAGGCGGTGAGCATGATGACCCGTACATCTGGACATACCCGCGCAATGTTGGCAGCCGCTTCAAGACCGCCGCCCGGCAAACTAATATCGAGCAGCATAACTTCCGGACGAAGTTCCTCGGCGACTTTGAGCGCGTCGGCGGCCGTTGCGCCCTCCCCAACAACCTCAATTCCATCCGTGCAAGCGAGGCTTTGCACTGCGCCCTCGCGAAATATCGGATGATCGTCAATGACGGAGATGCGGATAGCGTCAGGCATCTAAAGAGCTCCCTGTCAATGAAATCGGTTGGAGCGTCGGTTTATCGCCATACGCGGGCTTGCGCTTTTGCATGGCGCGCTTGCGCCTCTGCATGATAGACATCATGCAGAAGCGGTATCATCTAGTGTCTCGCAGCCTTTTGCCGACAAAGGCGGTGTGCGATTTCGTTATTTCTTGTTGCTCATTGCCACGGCAGCCGCCGGCGGCAGATGCTCGCCCTGCGTCAAGATTCCGGTGCGTTGACCATGAACCCGCGCAAGCTGTTAGCCGGAAAATCCGCTACCCAAGTTATTTGTCAGCAAAATGTTGCAAATCAGCAAAATGTTGGAAATAGCCTTTTTGATACGTATTGTTTTTATTAGTTTTACCTATATGTGCAAGATATTACCTATGTCGCGTGCGGCACGAAATTTGCGGACGCGCTGATCGCCAGGTCGGCCAGAGGAGCCAATTGATGCAGCCACCAATGCAGATCTTCTCGCACCCAATCGACTTGCTGAGAAGGCGCCGCTCGCTCAAGCCGATTGAGCTTGCCGGCCCCGGCCCGTCACCCGCCGATCTTGACGCCCTGCTCACGATTGCGTCGCGCGTGCCGGACCACGGCAAGCTGACGCCGTGGCGCTTTATCGTGTTCGAGGGTGAAGCGCGACTCAAGGCCGGCGAGGCGATCGCGGCCGCCTTTCTCGCGAAATATCCGGACTCAAAGCCTGAGCACGTGGATTTCGAGCGCGGACGCCTTGCCCGTGCGCCGCTTGTGATCGCGGTTGTGAGCCGCGCCGCGCCGCATGTGAAAATCCCCGATTGGGAACAAGTGCTCTCCGCCGGCGCCGCCGCCATGAGCCTCGTGATCGCGGCGCATGCACTCGGCTTCGGTGCCACCTGGATCACTGAATGGTACGCCTATGATCGCAGCGTGCTCAATGCGCTAGGGCTGGCGTCGCACGAGAAGATCGCGGGATTTGTCCACATCGGCCGCCCGACCCACGCGCCCGAAGATCGGCCGCGACCGGCGCTCGCCGATATCGTCACGCGTTTCAAGTAGCGGCTATGTTTTACGATACCCGCAAGAAGAACGATCACGGCCTCCCGCACGACCCCTTCAAAGCCATTGTGGCACCGCGACCAATCGGCTGGATCACCTCCATGAGTGCCGCCAGCGAGATCAATCTCGCGCCTTATTCGTGGTTCAACGGCGTGTCGAGCCGCCCACCCATGGTGATGTTCTCCAGCGAGGAGCGCAAGGATTCACTGACTTTCATCGAGGAGACGAAGGAGTTCGTTTGCAACTTTGCGACATACGAGCTGCGCGAGCAGGTCAACCAGTCCTCGACGCCGTTTGCGCGTGGCGTCAACGAAATGGAAAAGTGCGGGCTCCTACCTGCGCCTTCGCGGCTCGTCAAACCGCCGCGCGTTGCGGCATCTCCCTGTGCGCTCGAGTGCAAATGGCTGCAGACCGTGTCTCTTGCGGACTATGAGGGACGACCGGCCGACCGCCATGTGGTGTTCGGTCAAGTGATCGGGGTGCATATCGACGAGAGATTCATTCGTAACGGCCTGCTCGATACCGGGGCCATGCACCCGATCATGCGTGCCGGATATCACGATTACTATGGCACGACACCGCAGTTGTGCTTCACCATGAAGCGCCCAACTGGCGGAGGGGGTCAAGGCTGAACCGGGCTGGATACCGCGCCGACGTCCGCACGTCCGTTTGCGTGACCTCAGGGAGGGATGAGTCGCATACGCGACCAAATGGTTGCGCAGGCGCACGTCACAGTCTCGGCGACTGTTAACGCTCGCGCGGAAATGATTTCATCGAGGTCCTCGGATTGCGTTATCATGCGGGGATCGGAAAGCTCGCATTAAGACTGGTGCCCGGTTTGGAAGTTCTGCGACGACAGATGAACGGCGATCTCGCCGCCGGAACCGAGCCGCGTGCGGAAGATCGGCTGTCGATCGGCCTCGTACTGGGTGGTGGCGCGGCGCGCGGTTTTGCGCATATCGGCGTCCTGCGCACCCTGATCGCTCACGGCATCCGCCCCGACGTGATTGCTGGAACCTCGATTGGAGCCGTCGTCGGCGGTCTCTTTGCGGCCGGCGCACTCGATGCCTTCGAAGACTGGTCGCGGCAACTGACGCGCCGGCGCGTGCTCAGCTATCTCGACCTCAGGTTCGGAGGCTCAGGGCTGATCAGCGGCGGTCGCTTGTTGCGCAAGCTCGAAGCGACCCTCGGTGACGCCAGTTTCGCAGACCTGCCGCTGCGGCTGGCCGCGATCGCGACCGAGGTCGGCACCGGTCATGAGATCTGGCTGACGCGCGGCCGCTTGTCCGAGGCGATGGCGGCGTCCTATGCCTTGCCGGGGATCTTTCCACCCAAACTGATCGGCGGCCGTTGGCTGATGGACGGCGCGATCGTCAATCCACTGCCCATTTCGGCGGCGCGCGCTCTCGGCGCACGCCTCGTCGTTGCGGTCAATCTCAACGCGGACAACTTTGGCCGCGGCACGACGATCCAAGACCACGGCCCCGATGCCGACGACGATGCACGGTACGCGCGACGTGAAGTCGACCGCACCCGGCGTGGCATCTTCCGCCCGGACCGGCTCATTCATCGCGAATTTTTCGGCGGACCAGATCGCCCCGGGCTGTCGACCGTCATGGTCGAAGCATTCCAGGTCATGCAGGACCGCATCACCCGCTCGCGGCTTGCCGGCGATCCGCCCGATGTCATGATAAGCCCGCGCCTAGGGCGCATCAATCTGTTCGACTTCCACCGCGCCAAGGACACCATTGCCCTCGGCGCAGAAGCCGCGGAAAAATCGATCGAGGCGATCTCGGAATCGATCGCCGCCTTGAGCTAAATCGATTCACGCCGTGCGGATGTATTCCCGCAAGGCGTCCTGCTCGTTCTCAAGCTCGCTGAGCCTCGCCTTGACCACATCGCCGATCGACACAATGCCGGCGAGCCGCCCGTGCTCGACCACCGGAACGTGCCGGAACTTGCCGCCAGTCATCCGCTCCATGATTTCGGCGATCGTTTCATTGCGGCCGCAGGTCACGACCTTGCGGGTCATCACCTCGGCGACGGGTACGCCAAGCACCGCGGTCCCTTTCTCATCGAGCGACCGGACGATATCGCGCTCCGAAATGATCCCGACGATGCGGTGATCAGCGCCGGTGACAAGCAGCGCACCGATTCTCCGCTGCGCCAGAATCTGCACAGCCTCCGCCAGTGTCGCGGTCGGTTCGATGGTGAGGACGTGGTCACCTTTCTGTGAAAGTATGTCGTTGACTGTCACAGGCAGCCTCCTTGTGTTCCCTGTTTCGCTCATGCGTTTCCACGCGGACTACGAACTCCACTACCCCAGGTTATCTTCCGCCTGTCGGAGTGGATCGGCAACACCGAACGTGGGGATAAAAGGCGCTTGGTCATGCGGTGGAACGACGCGGCTCACCCGCCGCACCCATACTATTAACTATGCGTATGTCGGTTCCCGCGGCACCGGATCGAATAACGAGAACAGCAGCAAACCCGCGACGAAGCCGCCGATATGAGCCTCCCAGGCAATGCTCTGTTCGCCGCCAGGCAAACCGATCGAGCCAATGCCGAACAACAGGTTCAGCCCGAACCAGGCAAACAGAAAAACCAAAATGCGGGGATCGCGCAGAGCCAAAAGGAGCGGCGCTGCCGGCACCAGGTAGGCCGCGGGGTCCTCGCTGCGAAACAGGGTGAGGGGTCCGCCGCGTTGGAATGCAAACCTGATCGCGCCCGCCATAAAGCCGGACACCGCCGCCGAAGCCCCGATCATCGGCATCAGTTCACCACGATGCGTGACAAGATGCACGAGGGCGCCGGACGCCGCCGTCACCACAAAAAATCCGGTGACGCGTAAGTTTCCAAAACGCCGCGCCACCGCACTGCCGAATGGCAGGAACCAAACGGAATTCATAACAAGATGAGTGGTATCGCCGTGAAGGAACGCATAGGTAACGAACGTCCAGATTTCTGCGCCCACGCCGCCCGGAAAACTGCCCGACGGCAGCAGCGAGCTGTCGTAGCGCGCCGGAACGAAGGCGAAATAGTACAGGAACTCGATATCCTCCTCGTTCGACAGGAGGAACTCCTTGCCCGCATGCACCAACACGAATACCCCGATGATCGTCAACACGATCGCGGGCACATTGAAAATCGGCTCCGAGGATCTGGTCACAAGAGCTCCCAACAGTGGCAGGCAGCAATAAGCTGTCCGACCGCTCCTCGCAAGCTGATGTGGGGCCGATGCTTGCTTCCCCGTCGCGCGACGTCGTGCTGACGCCGAAAGCCTTCAACGATCTGGTTCGCGTCAACAAGTGGGTCAACGATACGATCAAGCCGATGACTGATCTCGATTGAGGCGTGATCGAGAAATGGTCCTACCCGAACGACGGTTACGTTGACTGCGAAGACTTATGTCCGCTCAAGCGTCGATCTCCGCCGGATGGCCGCGAAAGCTTGTTGATCACTGTGGTACGCGCGAGTAGCGCCCTTACGGTCGGATACTGCCGTCATGCCCGATCATCACCCTCCCAGCGCCGATATAGCGGCGGCACCTCTTTCGCCTGTGGTGAAGGCTTCCGTGGTCGGGCTCGGGTCGGCTTCAGCGGAACCAGATCAGCCTCGACCGGATTCGGATGGTGGTCCGGTCCGGCGCCCGTTAAAGCGTCAGCGAATGCAGGGCCACCCCCGGTGTTGACTTTTGTGCTGACGGGAATTTGAGCCGGCTGGTAACCTGCCTTTGAAATAGTGACGGTGAATTCGTCTTTGCGTCCGACCTGGAGCGTGCAAGGTGTTGTGCAGACAAGCCCCATGGACGTGCGCGCCTCGGCTCCGGGCGGGTCAGAGACGATTTGAAATTGTTCGGTTGTTCCGCCCGTGACCGCGGTACAGCTTGCGCAAAGCGATGCGGTCGCCATCGCGACGATTACGGCTATCAGTTTGGGCATGTCCTGTCCCCCCACGTTCCACCCGAGAACATGGGATCGCTTCAGCTTTCGATTGTCGAGGGAAAAAGATCGGTTCCGCGCGGCTGGTGAGAAGACGCCGCACGCGCGTGATAATTTTGCCACGGTCTCGACCGATCGGCGAGGATTGGCCGCGCAACATTGGAACAGAGTTCCACAGTGACGGCTGTGCTGCCGAAGACTCGCCCTTGCCGGCCGCGGCGGGCCGCGCGGTGAAGTCCGGAACCCCAACGCGTGGCGCAGTTCCGAGCGTGCAGCGGTGAGCGTTGCCGAGTCCCCGCCTTATTTTGCGGATCGAGAGTGCGGTTTTTGCGGACGCGCTTTCCGACCTTTCTTGCTCTCAGCCGGTGGCCTTGACTCGGTGGCGGGCGTGGTTACGGGATTTCTCAACCGGACTCCTGGACCTCCGCCATCTTGTGGGATGAATTCGATCCCGGCCGCCTCCAGCGTGCGTTGTAGAGCGTCGATGGTTGACTGCTTCGCGTCAGCACCAAGCTCGATGCGCGTTACTGTGTTGGCGGTTACGCCAGCCCTTTTTGCCAGCTCGCGGACGCCCCAACCTACGGCAGCCCTCGCCATGCGCAACTGGACGGCCTTCATTTGTACATAGTCCAAATAAAAGTTGACACAGTATCTGTTTTGCCGCCAGCTAAGTCCCTGCGACCGAGCTGGACGGATCATTGGGGCAGCCGCCTTCAAATGCATTGAGGCAAGTCAACCGACATCGACAATTGCGCTGGAGCAGAGGTGAGTTCGCGTTCGCTAAATCTGGCACAAGTTCGACTGCGGTTATGCCGCGACATCGAGCTGGCGGGCGGCCAAGCGGAATGGTCGCGACGCACAGGCGTGCCTCGGACCTACCTTAACAAGGTGCTTCAGGGCCATAAGCCGATAGGCCGACGAATAACTCATGCTCTGGGGCTTAACGAGGTCACGCTGCCAAGCGAGAGCGAAGTGCTTCGATTGCTGAGACGAAAAGTAGAAAAAGCTGGTAGTCAGGCAGAATGGGCGCGGCAGAACACCATCAACCGAACGACGTTGAATCAGGTGATGAATGGCCGAAAAAGGGTAGGCCCGATCCTCCTGCGTGTACTGAATATCCGACAAGTGACTGTATATCGCCGACCATCCGAGTTGCCCAAAAGCGGCGTCGAGCTGGCGATCACTCCCGACCGCGCGCGCCTGTGAGGAGGCGGACCTTTGGAACGGTTCGACTAAACTTCCCTGATGCCAAATCCGATCCGCGTTGCCGTTGTCGACGACCATCCAAAGTTTCGTGATGGCGCGATCCGCATGCTGATGGCCGCGGATGGCTTCGTGGTTGTCGGAGAGGGCTCGACAGCGGCTGACGCGCTCAAGATCGCACAGGAAAACGGACCGGATGTCGTTCTTCTCGATCTCCGCCTTCCGGGAGGCGGTGTCGAAGCAATCGTCGGCATCACCAGCACCTGTCCAAATGTGCGAACAATCGTGCTGACGGTTTCGGAAAACGAGCAAGACGTCACTGCGGCGCTGCGCGCAGGCGTGCTGGGGTATATTGTGAAAGGCGGCAGTGGAGATGAGGTCGTCGACACAGTGCGAGCTGTCGTTCGCGGCGACTTCTGTGTAGCGCCGAAGCTCACTGCACGGTTCCTGATTACGGACGGCAAGCGGGTCGAAGCTGTGAGCCAACCTTGACTGCCACGCCGCTAGAGAGCCGCCGCACTTGTAGAATTAGGACAAGGGCATCGGCTGGCTGATTCGGCGGAAATACTTTTGAATTTGAAAATCTCCAATCTGAGCAGACACATCTTGCCCGCGGCCGGCCACCGATCGACACTATCGTGATGCTCCCGAGGCCTCCCGGTAAGATTCCGCTTAGCCCCGAATGGCGTCGCGCCCTGGAAATGCTGGCTGACGCAGGGCACAATGGCTGCGCTGAAGCGGTGCTGATAGAGCGGGGGTTCTCGACTGAGATGCTGGCAAGCCTCGTTAGCACCGGACTCGCGGCAGCAACGATGGACACGGTATGGGTTGACGGCCACGTAACGCACGTTCGGTGGATGCGGATCACCAATGCCGGGCGGTATGCGCTTAACACGTGATGCCCCTTGACAACGGGGTAACCTGTCACGCTCCGGGGCAATAGCGCTTTAAACGGCGGCCGTATCAGCGATTTTCCTTGCCAGGCTCGGGTGTGGGCCGGCCGCTGCTGCCGGCGCGCAGGCATGAATAGGCCGTCGAGGCGCCATCCGAATGGCGCCCCGGGCGCGACCGACATTGTCCTGACAAAACCATTTTTATGGGTATTATGTGACCCGCGGGGGCATTCCCCGTGGGCGGCTCGGATGCAAACCACCCTCACGCGGCTCCAAGCCGCCCTTTCTTACACCCCGGATGCTGACAATTGACAAACATTCGGGGTGGCGTGCCGGTGGTTGTAGCAAGCAAGGATTACTTGCGCCCTTCCTCAGGCCCGGGCCCCTGCGCATCATCATCCATCACGGCCCGCCACGCAGCACCTTCGAGATCGTCATACTGCCCGGTCTTGAGCGACCACAGAAAGCCGCCAAGCCCGAGCAGGCCGAGCGCCAACGCCAGCGGCACCAGATAGATCAGGACTTCCATCGGTCCGGCTCTCGGGGTTTGGCTCGCAAGGCGTTGACCGTGACGAGGATCGATGAGCTCGACATCGCCAGCGCGGCGACCAGCGGGCTCGCAAACCCAAAGATCGCGATCGGTACCGCGACCGCATTATAGGCGATCGCCAACAGGAGGTTCTCGCGCATCAACTGCCGCGCCCGGCGCGCGATCGCGATGGCGGCTGTGACGGGAGTCAGCCGGTCGCCAAGGAAGATGGCGTCGGCCGCCGCCTGGGCGAGATGCGCGGCCGTGGCCACCGACAGCGAAGCGTCGGCGGCCGCGAGCGATGGGGCGTCATTGAGGCCGTCGCCAACCATCAGCACGTTGCGTCCTTGTGACTGCAACGCGGCGATCCGTACGATCTTGTCGGCCGGCGTCATGCCGGCGTGCCAGTGCTCGACGCCGAGCATATGTGCCGCATGGGCAACCGCGGACGCACGGTCACCGGAGAGTATCTCGATCCTGAATCCGCCCCGCTTGAGCTTGGCGATCACCTCGGCAGCGTCGCCGCGCAAGCGCTGGCGCACGGCCAGGACATAGCGCTCGCCCCCGTACGCAAAGGCGATCGCCGATGCCTCGGGGTCAGCATCGAAACTCTGGGCGGCGCATTCCACCCCGCAAAACGATGGCCGCCCGAGGCGCAACTCAACGCCCTCACATTCGCAGCGAACACCTTGGCCGGGCTCCTCGACAGCGGCAAGCGGGGCCTTGGCGCGGGCCGCGCGAGCGACCGCGGCAGCCAGCGGATGTCGGCTGGCGAGCGCCAATCGTCCGGCCAGCACCAGCCGGTCCGCCGGGAGGTCGGCGGCGTTGATGACCTCCGGTTCCGGCAGGGTGAGCGTGCCAGTCTTATCGAACAGGATGGTATCGACACCGGCCAGTCGCTCGATGCCCTCGCCGGAATTGAGGAGCACGCCTGCCCGGAACAACGAGCCCGAAGCCACCACCTGCACGGCCGGAACCGCGAGGCCCAGCGCGCAGGGGCACGTAATGATGAGCACTGCGATCGCCGTGATGATGGCATCGTGCAAGGTCGCCCCGAACGCGATCCAGCCGATCATGGTGGTAAAGGCGGTGGCGTGAACCAGCGGCGCGTAGAGGCGCGCGGCCCGATCCGCCAGCCGCACGTAATGCGTGCGCGCTTCGAGGGCGTGGTCGAGGATGCGCGTGACCTCGTCGAGCAAGGTGCCGCGCTCGGCGACGCTGACCTTCACACGCAAGGTGCCGGACAAGTTGAGGGTGCCGGCATACACCATGCTGCCCTTGGACGCCGATATCGGCAGCGTCTCGCCAGTCACGAGGCTCTGGTCGACCTCGGAACGGCCCTCCGTGACCACACCATCGACTGCAATGCGCTCCCCCGGCCGCACCAGGACGATATCTCCGGGCCTGATCGATGCGACCGGCACGACAGCGAGTTCGTCCGGGCCGATGAACCTGGTCGCGGTTTCCGCACGCAAGGCCGCAAGGTTGCCGGCGACAGCACGGGTACGCCGCCGCATCGCCTGTTCGAGCGTGCGCCCAGCCAGCAGGAAGGCGAGCAGCATCAGGGCGGAGTCGAAATACGCATGGGTGGCGTGCTGCGATGTCTCGATCACGGACATGCCGAGCGCGAGCAGCACGCCAATGCTGATCGGCACATCCATGTTCAGGCGCCGTGTCGCCACCGCGCGGAGGGCTGAGTGGAAGAAGGGCCGGCCCGCATACGCCGCCGCCGGAAGCGCGATCAGCGCGGACAGCCAGTGGAAAAAGTCGCGTTGCTCAGGCGAGATGTCGCTGGCGTTACCAGACCACACGGCGACCGAAAGCAACATGATGTTCATGGCAGCAAACGCCGCGACGCCGAGGCACCGCAGGAGCTTCCGCGTCTCCTGCTCCACATCCGCTGCCGCCCGGCTGGCATCGTAAGGATAAGCGCGATAACCAAGCTCTGACAGCCGATCGATAAGCCTGACGGGATCGACCTTGCCGTCGCGCCACTCGACCGCGACCCGGCGGTTGCTCAGATTCACCCGTGCCAACGTGATATCCGGTATGGCAGCGAGACCGCCCTCGATCACCCGCATGCACGCGCCACAGACGATCCCGTCGACGGCGAGTTCCATACGGGCGAGCCCCCCGTCGAGATGGTGGACGAAGTGGGACAGATCGCGGATTTCAGCCATGGCGATGGTCGGCTACTCCAGCGTGACGCGGTTCCTTGAGCGAAACATCCGCTCAGCCCCGCGGTCGGCATCAAGCTCGACATCCCACACGCCGGGCGCGACTTCCGTCGCTTCGCCCAGATAGCTGCCGGTTTCGCGTTCAGTAAGCGAGATGGCGCGGTCGGCGCGCTGATCGGTCGGCCGCGCAAGCCGCGCGGTAACGACGAGGCCGGTCAGCGGTGTGCCCTCGCCGCTACGCGCATCGACCTTTAACAAGGCGCGTCCGCTCGCATCCCGGTCGAGATGGCTTGTAACTCTCCAGTGGCGGGTCGCCTGCGCCCGCGCGGCCGCAATTTCCGCATTATAGCCGATGCCGGCCTGATAAGGCTTTTCGGTTTCGAGGCCCGGCAACGTGCCGATTGCGAGCGCCATCATGATCACATTGACTCCGATGACGACGCCGAAAAACGCGAGCAGGTACAGCAGGACGGTGCGGCCGGTCAGGGGTTTCTTCGGTGGTGAGAGTTCAATGTTCCGCGCCATTTCGATGACCCCGTGTCTCGCGTTCGGTTTCACGGCCCCTCTCCTCCTCGTCACCGCGATATGAAGTGATCGGTCGCCACCGCACTCTCTCCGGTCGCGATATCGGTCGCGCGGAAAGTCAGCGGTGTCGAACGGTCAATATGCACATCGGCAGGCACCGTCACGAGGACGCGCACCTCCCGGCTCTGGTCCGGACCGACCGGGATCGTCGGCTTGCCGGGAATGACGGAGTCCGCTCCGACAATGTGGATTTCCGCTTCCGGCAGGCCTTCGATCTCAAGCTCGATGGTGCCGAGGTCCCGGCGCTTGTTGAGCAAGTGCACCGTATGCGCATTGCGGATCGACCCATCGCTCAGCGTAACGAACAGTGGATTGCGGTCGTGCCTCACGCTGATATCGAGATAGCTCTTGGTGAGCAGCGCATAGAGCATCACCGCTCCGACTAAGGCGATCAATCCCACATAGATCAGTGTGCGGGGACGCACGATCCGATAGATCGGCGGCCTGCCCTCAGTGCGACGCGCGATGTTGATGTCGGTGTCGTAGGCGATGAGGCCGGTCGGCCGGCCGACCTTTTTCATCACCGTGTCGCAGGCGTCGATACACAGGCCGCACATGATGCAATCGAGCTGAGCGCCGTTGCGGATATCGATGCCGGTGGGGCACACCGCGACGCATTGATAGCAATCGATGCAGTCACCCGCGGGCAACCCGTGGCCGCGCAGTTCGTCGGCCTTCTTGATCGATACGCGCGGCTCGCCGCGATCATGACGGTAAGTGACGTTGAGCGCCCATTCGTCGGTCAAAGCCGCCTGGATGCGCGGCCACGGGCACATGTAGACGCAGACCTGCTCGCGCATGTGGCCGGCAAGCGCATAAGTCGTAAACGTGAGGATGCCGATCCAGATGTAGGCCACAGCCGGAGCCTCGCCGGTCGCGAGTTCCTTCACCAATGTCGGCGCATCAGCGAAGTAGAGCACCCAAGCGCCGCCGGTCCACCAGGCGATGAAAAGCCAGATCGAATGCTTGGCGACGATCTCAAAGGCCCGCCTGACCGTCAGCTTGCCAGCGGCCTTCCTCATGCGATCGCGCCGGTCGCCCTCGATCCATCGCTCCACTGCGTAGAACAGGTCCGTCCAGACCGTCTGCGGGCACAGGTAGCCGCACCAGATGCGGCCGCCCACTGCATTCATCAAAAACAGCGCCAGCGCCGCGATGATCAGCAGTCCAGTGAAAAAGTAGATTTCCTGCGGCCACAGCTCAATGAAGAAGAAATAGAAGCGACGGTGCGGGAAATCGACCAGCACGGCCTGACTCGGCGCGTTGGGCCCGCGATCCCAACGCACGAATGGGAGGAGGTAATAGACGGCAAGGCAGAATGCCATCAGCCCCCATTTGATGTTGCGAAAGGTGCCGGAAACGCTTTGCGGGTAGACTTGCGCGTGCGGCGCATAAAGGGGCCCGGAATCGCTATCGACGTCGGCCGCGCTCAGAGGTTTGTTCATGGGGGTGTGACCACCGGTCGTCAGGCTCAGATAATATTAGCAAAAACCCCAAACAGCGTTTTGATAAACCGCAAAAAGGCCGGAACCGCTCATCCTGCCTTTGCAGGGAAGGTCGTTACGTGTGGCCGGCGCGGTTTTTCTTCCCTATCATTTGCCGCCGCCCAGCGTGTGCACATAAACGGCGAGCGCATTGATCGTCGCCGGATCGAGCCGATCCGTCCACGCCGGCATTACGCCCGCGCGGCCGTTGGTGATGGTGTCGATGATGGCAGCCTCCTCCGCACCGAAGAGCCAGATCCGATCGGTAAGGTTGGGCGCGCCAAGATCCTGATTTCCTTTGCCGTCGTCGCCGTGGCAGCTGGAGCAGCTATCGGCGAAAGTCGCCTTGCCCTTTGCGAGGTCCACGCCGGGACGCACCGGAAGATCGGACAGTGAGCGCACATAATTGGCGACCGCCACGATTTCGTCCGGCTTGAGAATGCCGTTTTTGCCGAAACCCGGCATGGCGCTTTCGTGCCCCTTCTCGTTGCCTGAGCGCACGCCATAAGCAATGGTCTCCCGGATCGCCGTGATCGTACCACCCCACAACCAGTCATCGTCGTTCAGGTTGGGATAGCCAAAGCCGCCGGTCGCGCCCACGCCATGGCACGGTGCGCAGTTGTTGGCGAAAGCGGCCTTGCCCTGCGCCTGCGCAAAGGCGAGAAGCGCTGAATCTTTTTCGATGTCGGCGAGCGACGTCTGCTGCAGCGCTACGGCCTTGTCACCGCGAAGCTTCTGCAGATCGGCGAGATCAGCCGCTATCTGGGTGCGATTGGTGTAGCCCAGCACACCGGTCGTATAACCACTGATCGTCGGCCACGCGGGATAAAGCACCCAATACCCGAAGGACCACAGGATGGTGGCGTAAAACAACCACACCCACCATCGGGGCAAGGGCGTGTTAAGCTCCTTGATCCCGTCCCACTCGTGGCCCGTCGTGGCCATGCGGGAAACTGCATCGACCTCGTGCTTCGCCATGATTCAATCCTCCCGCAACGGCATCTTGGCGGCCTCAGTGAATTTCTTGCGATTGCCTGGCCAGACCACATAGGCCAGGATCATCAGAAAGATCACAACGAAGATCGGCGTCCATAACGTGGCGACGAAATTCGAAATGAAGGTCTCCATCGGTCATTACTCCGGTCAGCGCAGGTCGGCCTTGTCGTCGTAAAGCTTGAAGTCCACCAGCGTGCCCAACACCTGCAGATAGGCGACAAGCGCGTCCATTTCGGTCAGGCGGCCTGACTTGCCGTCAAAATCGCGCAGGTTCGCCTTGGGATAGCGTTTGAGGAAGTCGTCCGCGCCGTCGTCGTTCGGATTAGCCTGCGCGCGCAGATCGACGGCTGCGTGCTCGATCTGGTCGTCCGAATACGGCACACCCACCATGCGGTTGGTTTTCAGATGCGCCGCGATGTCGTGGTAATCGAGATCGGTATCGGCGAGGAACGGATAGCCCGGCATGACGGACTCGGGCACGATTGCGCGCGGACTGATCAGATGCGTGACGTGCCATTCATCGGAATACTTGGCGCCGACACGGGCAAGGTCCGGCCCCGTCCGCTTCGATCCCCACTGGAAGGGGTGATCATACATGCTCTCCGCTGCCAGTGAATAATGGCCGTAACGCTCGACCTCGTCGCGCAAAGGC
Source organism: Xanthobacteraceae bacterium (assembly GCA_035311445.1). Lineage (GTDB taxonomy): Bacteria > Pseudomonadota > Alphaproteobacteria > Rhizobiales > Xanthobacteraceae > JAJPKK01. Next base: position 13,817 of record DATGCX010000043.1, read on the forward strand.
CGGACCATCTGCGAATGACACACATAGCAGCCTTCCCGCACGTAGATGTTGCGTCCGGCCAGTTCGAGCGGCGTGTAGGGACGCATCCCCTCCACCTTCTCGATCGTGCTTCTGAGATAGAAAAGCGGTGTTATCTCTACAATGCCGCCGACGGCGATCACCAGAAGAATACCGATCACCAGCAGGATCGAATTCTTTTCGAGCGTTTGGTGTCTTGCGAATATCGACATGACGTCTTCACTCCGCGGGCTGCAGCACCACGTGCGGAGAGGCGCTGATCGCCTCGCCGTGCCGTACGGTCATCCAAAGATTGTAGGCCATGATGAGCGCGCCAATGACGAACAGCGCCCCTCCCGCGGCCCGGATTACGTAGAAGGGGTGCATCGCTTCCACGGTTTCGATGAACGAATATTCGAGGAACCCGAGTGATGTATAGGCGCGCCACATCAGACCCTGCAGGATGCCCGATACCCACATCGCCGACACGTAGAAGACGATGCCGATGGTGGCGATCCAGAAATGCCAGTTGACGAGCTTGAGGCTGTAGAGTTGCTTGCGCTCCCACAGCCAGGGAAACAGGCAATAGAGCGCTCCGAACGATACGAAGCCGACCCATCCGAGCGCGCCGGAATGCACATGGCCGATGGTCCAGTCGGTATAATGGCTGAGCGAGTTGACGATCTTGATCGACATCATCGGGCCCTCGAAGGTCGCCATGCCGTAGAACGCGATCGACACCACCATCATCCGCAACACCGGATCGGTACGGAGCTTGTCCCACGCACCCGACAGCGTCATCAGGCCGTTGATCATGCCGCCCCAGGACGGCATCCACAACATGACCGAGAACGTCATGCCGAGCGTCTGCGCCCAATCAGGCAGCGCCGTATAGTGCAGGTGATGCGGGCCGGCCCAGATATAGAGAAAGATCAGCGCCCAGAAGTGCACGATCGACAGGCGATAGGAGTAGATCGGCCGCTCGACGCGTTTCGGCACGAAATAATACATGATGGCGAGGAAGCCGGCGGTCAGGAAGAAGCCGACCGCGTTGTGCCCATACCACCACTGGAACATCGCATCCTGCAGGCCGCCCCAAGCGATGTAGGATTTCGAGCCGAACACCGATACCGGCAGGGCTGGATTATTGCCGAGATGCAGCACCGCGATGGTGACAATGAAGGCAAGATAGAACCAGTTGGCGACGAAAATGTGTGGCTCCTTGCGCTTGATCAGCGTGCCGAGGAAAACCAGCAGATAGACCACCCAGACGATGGTGAGCCACAAATCGGCGTACCACTCGGGCTCGGCGTATTCCTTGGACTGGGTGACGCCGAGCAGGTAGCCAGTGCCGGCAAGAACAATGAAGAAATTGTAGCCGAGCACAACGAACCACGGCGCCAGTTCGCCGGCGATACGGACCCGGCAGGTTTTTTGGACCACGTAAAATGATGTTGCGATCAGCACATTGCCGCCGAACGCAAAGATCACAGCCGAGGTATGCAGCGGCCGAATGCGGCCGAAGTTGATCCATGACAGGTCGAAGTTGAGGTAAGGCCAGGCGAGTTCAAGCGCCGCCCAGAGGCCGACCACGAATCCCGCAACGCCCCAAAAAACCGCCAAGCCCGCTGCGAGCTTGACGGGCCCTAAGTGGTAATTCGGCTTGCCACCGATTTCCTGGGGCGGTGGCGTTGCGGGTCGGTCGTAATAGTGGTTGAGAATCGCCAGAACAGCCGCGCAGCTCGCCGCGGCCGCGAGGTAAGCGTGAAACGCGAAGGGTGCGTCCTCCGCCTTGGCGGCTGCGATAAGGCAAACGAAGGCGGTTACCGCAAAGACCAGCGCCAAGCCGCCTTCGCCAGTCGTCATTATTTTACGCTGAGCGACCTCAGTCATGCCTTGATCCCCATTCTCGGTTCGATTCTGATCGGCTCACGATATCGACGTGGTCGGCCGTCTTGCGTTGGATCAACGGACGACCATTGCACCATAGAAAGTTCCCGACGCCACCGGACGCACGATGATATTGTCGTTGACGGCCTTCACGCCCGGCATGATTTCCACCGCAACGCGCAGCGCCTGCTTCTCAACAGGTGTCTCGACGACGCCCCACAGGTCGACGGTGCCATCAGTGACGGTCACATTGACCAGATTTGGCCGCACCCACGGCTCGGATTTAAGCCGCGAAATGACCTTTTGTCGGAGATCGGCGTCGGCGATGGGTTGTGCCTGAAGCGCTTTCTGGCGGAACGTGGCGAGCGCCTGAATGAGATTCGCGCGACTGACGATGCCGACAAGCTTGCCGCCCTGGATAATCGGCACACGCTTGATCCGATGGCGCTCGAGCAATGTTGCGATTTCGGCAACCGACGTGTCGGGCGCCGCCGAAACGATATCCCGCGTCATGAGATCGCCGACCCGGCGACTGTTTTCCTTCAGGAATTCGGCGGCAAGAATTTCGCGACCAATCAGCAGTCTCAGCCACCACGAGCGCTCGTGCCCGGTGCCAGCATCGCCGCGCTGGAGCAAGTCACCTTCGCTGATCATGCCGACGAGGGCGCCAGCCTCGTCGACAACGGGCGCTGCGCTGATTCGGTTGGCGAGCAGAAGCGCGGCAACTTCCCCGACGTCGCTATCGGGTTTCACCGTAACGACGTCCGTAACCATGATATCGGAGGCTTTCATGGACAGCTCCACTCGTTTAAGCATGTTACTTTTTACGAGGAGCGCGGACCGGACATTGATATTACTCAAATTGCGCGGTGCATTCATTGGAACGAATGCGGATTAGCGGCAAATGTCCAAATCCAAGTCATTGCCTCGGCTTGACCGGGCCAACCCCGGCAACCCGGCGGCCGTTGTTTACGCGATCAACCGGACAAGCCGGACGGTGATAAAAAATAGTGCAAACTAACCGAAAGACATTCCTAGGGTTCCTGGATGGACTTCAAATACGCTATGATGGCACCGACATCTTCGCCCTCGAACTTGAACTCCGGCATATCCGGATGCCCGGAGATGATACCCTCGCCCAAAGCTTCCTCCAGCGACTCGATGGGGTAGCGCTTCGCCAAGGTGCGAAACAGGGGGGCCTGCGGATGCCGGCTTTCGCCAGTACGGGCGGTGGCATGGCAACGCGAGCAATCCTTGACGAGAAGAGCCTCGCCCCGCTTGAGATAAGCGGCATCCTGGGCGCACACTGGTGAGATGGCGAAGACTAAACAAAGCCCGAGCGTCAACGGCCTCATGCCCTGTCCTCAAACGCCGTACGATCCAATGGTCACCACATTATGGTACGATAGGCAGGGATCATGGAAACTCCGTGATCTTCCGTCACCGCATCATAAATATCCTCTTCCTGCGCCGTATGGATACGCACCAGGGCCTCGATCGATTCGATCATCCGCTGCGCGTCGCGTACGAGATAGCGATCGACCGTCTCCGACTTCACGTCGGCGGCAAGGCGGGCAAGCAGGCGCGCGAGATGCAGGATCTCCCGATGCGCGCGGCTCATAGCGGACAGGCCGGCTCCGTCGCGAAGCACAGCCGCAAGCGTCGGATAGACGCTCCCCTCGTCGTCGCGCTCATGGATGACGACGTGCTGCTGCACTACGTCATTGGCCTCGCTGATCAGCCCGAGCGCGTCCTCGGGAGAAGAATCGTCGAGTGCGTCAGCAATCGAGCGGAGGCGGTCGAGACTACGGCCAAGCGCGACGTGATTATGACGCAACTCACGTCCGGCAGCCGCAGAAATTGAACGCCGCCGGCGACGAGCCGCAGGCGTTGCGGCCCGTAAGGCATTGAGGATCACGGCGACGTCGATTGCTTCCTGAACGAGCGCCGCGGGCACCGGAAGAAGCCACCCGACGCTCCCCGCCAGCATCGCGATGAGGGACAGGCCCATTCCGATAGCGATGCTTTGGAGCGCAATGCGACGGGCCCGTTGCGCGATGATGATTGCCTCGGCAACCCGATCGATGCGATCGGCGAGAATCACCACATCGGCCGCTTCGGAAGAAGCGGTGGCGCCGCCGGCGCTCATGGCAATCCCCACATCGGCCGCAGCGAGAGCCGGCGCGTCATTGATGCCGTCGCCGACCATGATGGTGGGATGGAGGCGCTGCTCGGCACGCACCGCTTCGACTTTGTCGGACGGAACACGGTCGGCGAGCACGGAATCAAGGTCCAATGCCGCGCCGATTGTCTGCGCCGCGTCCGCGCGGTCGCCGGTCACCATGATGATCCGGCGAACCCCGGCGGCCCGCAACAGGCGGATGGCGTGCGGCGTTTCGGCACGCAACTCATCGGCAAGAAGGAGCGCCCCGATCGGCCGTTCCTCCACCGCGACGAAGACGATCAGCGCCGACCGCCACGAGGCGCGGCGCATCGCCCGCAGTGTCCATTCGTCGGCATGCCGGTGTGCAACAATCATATCGGGGGAGCCGGCGCTGACCCGCTTCCCGTCAATCACACCCTCCACGCCGGAACCCGGAGATTCACAGACCTTCTCGGGAATTTTCAGCTGCAGGCCGCGCGCCGCGGCCGCCGCCACGATAGCTTTCGCAACCACGTGGTGCGAAGCCTGCTCAAGGGATGCACCAAGCTGCAGCACCGCGTCGGCGGTCCCATTATTGGGAGCGACCTCGACGGAGAGAAGCCGCGCGCCGCCGACGGTCAGGGTCCCAGTCTTGTCGAACAGCACCGTGTGTGCCCATGCCAGAGCCTCGAGCGCACCGCCGCCCTTGACCAGGATCCCGCGCCGCGCCGACTGGGCGACGCCAGCAATGAACGCCACTGGCGCCGCCAGGATCAGTGGACAAGGCGTCGCTGCAACGAGAACCGCGAGGCTGCGAAGGACATCGCCGGAGAGGAACCAGGCGCCCCACGCGACCGCAAGCGTGACCGGAAGAAACAGCAGCGCATAGCGGTCTGCAAGCCGCACAAACGGCGGCCGGGCGGTCTGCGCCGCGGTTACGAGCCTTACTATGCCCGCATAGGTGCTTTCGCCGGCGATCGACGAGGCGGTCATCTCGAACGCGTCGCCGGCGTTCAGCGAGCCGCTGCTGACGGGCGCGCCTTTCTGTTTGACCACAGGGATCGGTTCGCCTGTCAGCGCCGATTCGTCAATTGTCGCCGGCCCGCCGGTTAAGCCGTCGACCGGAATGATCTCCCCGGCACGCACCAGGATGCGGTCGCCGACGGCAACGTCTTCGATTGGCACGTCTTCGATGTGATGGTCCAGGCGGCAGTGTGCCACGCGAGGCGAACGGTCCACCAGCAGACGCAGATCCCGCTCGGCGCGCGCCACCGCCAGGTCCTCGAGCACGTTGCCGCCCGCATACATGAGCGCAACGACGGCGCCGGCCAGAGGCTCGCCGAGCGCAAGCGCGCTCACCATCGACAACAACGCGATCGCATCGACGCCCAACCTCCCGGCCAGGAGGTGCCGGACAATCGAAACCGCGAGGCCCACCGCAACCGCAATTGTTGCCAACGCCCAGAGAGCGCTCGCAATGGTAGGGTGGTCGGCGACGCGCGCCACAATGCCCGCCAGCAAGCCGATGATGGCAACCGCCGCGAGAGCGCGCCGCAACACACGCTCGATTGCTGTCGTTGTGTTCCCGGGTTCGATAGCCATGCTAAAATGATGCCGCAATGTCGAGATGCCGTCATTGCGCAAGATCAAAGCTCATAGCCGAACGCCCTGCGCCTAGCTCGGATTGTGGGATTAGTATCCCGAGTTTTCCGCTCCCTTCCCCGTAAGCAGCACAAGTGAAAAGCTGCACGGCGGTCATTCCGCTACCCAAGCTCCCATGAGAGAGTCCAACGGCGCCTTGTCGTTGCGTTACGTCAATGTGCTTACGGCCGACTGACATTTTCTGGCCGTTGCCGACGCGATCCCCGTAAGGAAATGATGAGCCCGACGCCGTGCTCCCAGGTTCGATAGCCATTGTAAAATGGTGCCGCGTATAAGGTACCGTGGTCGCGTAAGATCAAATCTCACGCGACGGGGCCGAACGGCGCTGCGCTCCTCTCAGGGATTCGGGGATTCCCTCCTGAACTTCCCGCTTCCTCGTCTGGATCGGGGGCGGTAAAGGCCCTACCGCCTTCATATGGCTCCTATAAGGCCGCGACGGCGTCACGTCATTGCGTTACATCAATGTGCTTGCAGCAGATTGGCATTCTTAGTTGTACTGACGCGACCACCGCAAGGAAATGATGAGCCCGACGCCGCTCCTGAGCAGCACAATGGCAGGCGACCGGCTCCGATTCGTGCCAGCCGGGACATGGACCGCCGCGCATTCCCAAGTGCTCGAACAGCTTGTCGATGCGGCTGCGCCCGGCGCCGCAACGGCCAAGTCGGTCTCGATCGACATGGCGGGCGTCCAGGAACTCGATACGCTCGGGGCATGGCTGCTGGAACGGCTGCTCCGAAGTTCCGACCTTGCGGAAGCGGACGCGCAATTCGTCGGGCTGCCGGACCGTTATCATGGCTTGATCGATGCGATCCGCCGGGTCAGCCCGCAGAAGCGCGTGCCGTCAAAAAAGCCGAGCAGGCTGGGGGCGGCACTCGACGGCGTGGGCCGCGTTACGGTCCGGCTGGCATCCGACGCGGCGACGTTTCTCGCCATGTTCGGCGAACTCGCCGTCGCGATAGCCCGCATCATTGGGCATCCGCGCCGATTTCGGCTCACCTCCGCGGTTTATCACCTGTACAGGGTCGGCTGGCAGGCGGTGCCCATCATGGTGCTGATCACGTTCCTGATCGGCGCCATCATTGCGCAGCAGGGCATATTCCACTTCCGCAAGTTCGGCGCCGATGCCTATGTGGTGGACATGGTGGGCATCCTGGTGCTGCGCGAAATTGGGGTCCTGATCGTGTCCATCATGTCCGCCGGCCGTTCCGGCAGCGCCTACACGGCCGAGCTTGGGTCGATGAAAATGCGCGAAGAGATCGACGCGCTGCGCACCATGGGGTTCGATCCGGTTGAAATCCTGATTCTGCCGCGGATCGCTGCGCTCATCTGTGCGCTCCCCATCCTCGCGTTCCTGGGCGCCATGGCGGCGCTTTACGGCGGAGGCCTGGTGGCATGGCTTTATGGCGGGATGAGTCCAGCCGTCTTCATCGCCCGCCTCAGGGAAGCGATTTCCGTCACGCATTTCGAAGTCGGCATGATCAAAGCGCCGTTCATGGCGCTCGCCATCGGCATCGTGGCCTGTAGCGAAGGGCTGAAAGTGAAGGGCAGCGCTGAATCGCTCGGCCTGCAGACTACCACCTCGGTGGTGAAGTCGATCTTTCTTGTCATCGTGCTTGACGGTGTGTTCGCGATATTTTTCGCATCGATCGGAATGTAAAAAGATGAACGCTCCGGCTGGACAGGCGGTGATCGAGGCGCGCGATCTCGTAGTGGGATTTGGCGATCAGGTTGTACTCGACCACCTGTCGATCACGTTGCGCCGCGGCGAAATCCTCGGGGTTGTCGGCGCGTCAGGAAGCGGAAAATCGGTGCTGCTGCGCACCCTCGTTGGCCTGATCCCGAAACGCCAAGGCATTATTTCCTTCGCCGGGCTGCAGCTGAAGGATGCCGCCGAACCGGGTGCGACGGCGTTTGCGCGCCGGCGTGGCATATTGTTCCAGCAGGGTGCGCTGTTCTCCTCCCTCACCGTACGCCAGAATGTCCAGTTCCCGATGCGGGAAGCGCTTCACCTGTCCGACAGATTGCTCGACGAGCTCGCGACGGTGAAGCTCGAGATGGTTGGGCTGACTGCGCGGGACGGCGATAAGTTTCCCGCCGAGATCTCGGGCGGCATGACCAAACGCGTGGCATTGGCGCGCGCGCTCGCCCTCGACCCCGACATCGTATTTCTCGACGAGCCGACGTCCGGGCTTGACCCCATCTCGGCTGAAGAATTCGACGTCCTGATCCGGGCCTTGCAGCAAACCCTGGGGCTGACGGTTTTCATGGTCACCCATGACCTCGACAGCCTTCACACCGTATGCGACCGCATCGCGGTGCTGGCCGACGGCAAGGTCGTGGCCGATGGGCCGATGACAGTGATGCTTGCCTCGGAGCATCCCTGGGTGAAATCCTACTTCTGTGGCAAACGTTCACGCGCGCTCGCGGCAGCGCCAAATTGACGGCAGAACCATGGAAACCCGCGCCCCCTACGCATTCATCGGAGCATTCGTCATCGCCATCTTCGGCGCCGTGTTCGGCTTCGTCTACTGGCTGCATAACACCGGCGGACTGGGACAGCGAACGGTCTATCGGATTCGCTTCGAAAATACCGTTTCGGGCTTACTTGCCGGCGCCGCGGTCCTGTTCAACGGAATCCGGGTCGGCGAAGTCACCGACCTCCGACTCGATCCGGACGATCCCAAACAGGTCACGGCGACGATCACGATTGTGGCCAGCACACCGGTACGCGCCGACACGCAAGCTGGACTGGAGTTCCAAGGACTGACCGGCGTTCCGGTGATCTCGCTGCGAGGTGGTGCGGCCCGGGCGTCGCGTCTCACCTCGTCGAACGGCGATGTGCCAACGCTCTTCGCCGATCCAACCGTCGGCCAAAGCATGACCGAGGCCGCCCGCCAGGCCCTGCGCCGGCTTGACGCGGTCCTGGCTGACAATTCCGATTCGCTCAAAAGCTCGATCGCCAACCTTGATACGTTTACCGGCGCGCTTGCGCGCAATTCCGATCGCGTCGACGGGATTTTGTCGGGCCTGGAGCGCATGATCGCCGGGACACCCAGCAAGCCGACGCCTGAACTCTTCGATCTCACGGCGCCGCGCACCTTCGTGGCATCCGACAAGCCGGCCAAGAGCCAACTCGTCGTTCCGGAGCCCACTGCGGTGCTCGCCTTCGATACGCCGAGGATCATCGTCGCTCAAGGCGCCGGCGAGAGCCCGCCCGTTGATGCGGCGCAATGGCGCGACAATATCCCGAAGCTCCTGCAGGCGAAGCTGATCGAAAGCTTCGAGAACTCGAATTATGTGGCCGCCGTTGCGCGGCCGATGGACGGGCTCAGCGCCGACCATCAGCTGCTGATCGATGTTCGCAATTTTCAAATTTCACCTGCACAAACCGGTCCCGCCACCTCGGATTCGGTGCCGGCGGAAGCTCACGTCCAATTCGCGGCAAAGATTCTCGGCGAAAACGGCAGGATCATCGGGTCGCGCACGTTCGACGCCGTCGTGCCGGAACGCGAATCCGGTGCGTCGGGCGCTGCGCGGGCGCTTGACGAAGCGTTCCGTAAAGCGGCCACAGACTTGGTGACGTGGGCGCGAGACGTGATCTAGCGCGGCTATTTGGTCCTCTACGTAAGGCTGTCACGAATGGCGTCAACCAGTGTGTTGCCGAAAAATGGTTTCTCGATTACGGCAACGCCCGCCACGACGGCGCGGCGGCGGACCTGCGGATTCGAATCCGAGACGATCAGAACCGCCGGATTCGAAATGCCGCGTTTCCGGAGCGCGTCCACGAGATCGAGGCCGGACGTGCCGGGCATTACCTGATCGATGACCAAGCATCCGTTAGCAGGCAGATCCGAGTCTGCCAGCAGTTCACCCCCGTCGGCATAAAGGCGCACCGCGAATCCTTCGAGTTCGAGCGAGAACTTGAGCGAATTGCGCACCGCGGGATCGTCGTCGACGATGACTACTGTTGGCTGCGGTTGCTCTTTGCTGTGATTTTTCGCCATGCTCCCTGAAAGCCTAAGCAATTGGGTCCAAGACCAAACTAAAAATCACGAGGGCCGCGCCGACGCGTTGATCCAGCGCAAGACATCTGTGCTATTGGTGCGGGAATTCGGTCGTTTGATCGTCACTGGTCAAGAATCCCGGCATGCAGGACCAGGCGCACCAATTCGGAGAGGCTCCGCGCTTTCGTCTTTGTCATGACATTAGCGCGGTATATCTCAACCGTTCGCGGGCTGATGCCGAGATCGTACGCGATGACCTTGTTGGGATTCCCGGCCACCAACGCCCTGAGCACTTCGCGTTCGCGGGGCGTGAGCGTGGCGAGCCGATCTTGCACCTCCCTGCGCTCTGTCTCGCGGTCGGCATCCTTTTGCCAATCGCTCAGTGCGGATTGCACGGCTTCAATGATCTTGTCGCCATCGAACGGCTTCTCGAAGAAATCGACCGCGCCAAGCTTCATGGCCTCGACGGCGATCGGCACATCACCGTGCCCGGTAATGACGATGACCGGCAATTTGAGGTCGCTATCCTTCAAGTGCCGGAGCAATTCAATCCCGCTCAGGCCTGGCATGCGCACATCGGTGATGATGCAACCGTAGGCGATTTGCGAGAGGGTGCGCAGGAATGCGGCTCCCGAATCGTAGGTTTTGACCACGAGATTCGCACTGCGCAGCAGGAAT
>DATGCX010000044.1:0-5651 GCA_035311445.1 Xanthobacteraceae bacterium
AGGAACCGTGGCAATAATTGCTTCGACCTGATGGCCCCGCGCATCATCGATCAATATGACGTGTCTCTTGATTGGATGCGCATAGATTGCCGCCAGTTCGTCGAAGATGGGACCGCGGCCTGAGTTGATTGTATCGCCGCCGGAGGCGTGGGCATCGAGCCAAAATAGTGCGGGTTTATCGATTTGCAAAAGAACATCCGGAAGCAGGATACCGCTGTCGCCGAGCAGACAGGACACATTTGTGCGGTCGGCAAATAAGGCGGAAGCGCTTTCCCAAAATTCTTGAGAGAGTTCGATCGTAATGCACCGATCAAACAAATCCGCGACTGCGGCAACGGTTACACCCTTGAAAGTGCCCGTCTCGACGAAGATGGAGAGTTCGAAGGTCTTGGCGTAGCGCCGCAGCGCCCTGACCTTGACTGCCGGGGGTGGTGGAATGAAAAAATACCGGGACTCTCGACAGGCTGGGCGCTCCTTCGAAAAGGCATGGCGAAGGCGCAGTTTGTAAAGCAAACCGGGGGAGGGCTTGAAGCGTTTGAGAAAGTAGGCTTCACGCGGCCCTTCCGAAGAAGCAAGCCAGTCCAGATAGCGCATTCGCCGCAGGCGGGATAACCGGACCGCTCGCAGAAAATTCCCTGCCCGTTGCCGTGCTGGCCGTGACAGGTCCCTCAATCTTCCGAGGGGCGGATATTGTTCTGCCAGTATGTGCAATGTGAGCCGCAGGCCCATCCCCCGCTCCTGTGCGTAGCGCCAAAGTTAATGACGAACTACAACCAGGGGAGGTTTAGCCACGGTGGGCATGGGCGTCAACGCTCGCCGCCGCACGGCGGCACAAGCTGTGTCGCCGTGCGGCTGGCGTTTCTCGTGCGATGGCGGACACCGACCGAAACGGGCACCGGTGGATAATACTAGTTGAGTCAAGTATATAATTTTCCATCAGAGGGACAGGGGAGCGACCGCGTGACCACAACCTGTCTCAGCGCCGGTGCGCGAAAGCGGGTATGACGCCTCATCGCAGGAGATGACCATGGAACAGAAAATGCGTGAAATCCGCGCCGATGACATCAGTCCTCGGTTCAATTGGGACCGGGCCTTGCCGGCGTTGGGCACCATGGGGGTCGATTTCGAGGAACGGGTCGATTACCGCCGCCTGCACCGTTACCGGCTCTCGCGCGTCAAGCAGGTCCTTGAGAAATCCGACCTCGGTGCGCTCTTGGTGTTCGACGTCAACAACATCCGTTACGTCACATCGACCAAGATCGGCGAATGGGAGCGCGACAAGCTCTCGCGCTGGGCGCTGCTCACCCGCACCGGCGAGCCGATTCTGTGGGATTTCGGCTCTGCTGCCGTGCACCACAAGCTCTACACACCGTGGCTTGCGCCGGAAAACTGCAAGGCCGGATTGATCGGCCTTCGCGGCACCGTCGACCCTGCGTTCGGCCTTATGAAGCGGCATGCCGAGGAGATCGCTTCCTTGATACGCGAGGCCGGCGTCGCCGATATGCCAATCGGGGTCGACATCATCGAGCCGCCCATGATGTTCGAGCTGGAGCGGGCGGGCCTCAAGGTGCATGACGGCCAGCAGGTGATGCTTGAGGCGCGCGAGATCAAATCAGCCGACGAGATCGCCCTATTGAACCGCGCCGCCGCCATGGTGGACGGCGCCTATCATCTGATTTACGAGCAGCTGAAGCCCGGCGTGCGCGAGAACGACATCGTCGCCAACGTGAACCAGTTCCTTTACCAGCACGGCTCGGACGATGTGGAAGCCATCAACGCCATTTCGGGCGAGCGCTGCAATCCCCATCCGCACAATTTCACCGATCGCATGCTGCGGCCGGGCGACCAGGCGTTCTTCGACATCCTGCAAGCCTTCATGGGCTATCGCACCTGTTATTACCGCACTTTCAACGTGGGGCGCGCCACCCCTGTCCAGCACGACGCCTACAAGAAGGCGCGCGAATGGCTAGACAACGCGATCGCGCTGATCAGGCCGGGCGTCTCAACGGATAAGGTCTGCAGCGTGTGGCCGCGAGCCGAGGAGTTCGGCTTTCCGGACGAAATGAGTGCATTCGGCCTGCAGTTCGGCCACGGTCTCGGCCTTGCCCTGCACGAACGGCCGATCATAAGTCGGGTAATCTCGATGACGCACCCGACCGAGATCAAGGAAGGCATGGTGTTCGCGCTCGAAACCTACTGCCCAGCAACCGACGGCTACTCGGCCGCCCGCATCGAGGAAGAAGTTGTGGTCACGGATAAGGGCTGCAGGGTCATCACCCTGTTTCCGGCCGAGGAACTGCCGATCAGCCACCGATATTAGTGTTCCGAGCTTGACTATGAATGTCGTCATCCCCCGCGAAAGCGGGTGATCCAGTAACCATATGCTTTTATCGGTAGCGCGGGTGTTACTGGGTGCCCCGCTTTCGCGGGCATGACACGGAAATTTTAACGAATCTCTGAGTCGTTGAGCGTCAACCAGTGCGCCCCTTGAAGTCGTCGCGGAAAAATCCGTTGATCTCCGCCATGGACACAGCGTTCGCAAAATCATCGAACCGGCCTTCGGCCGCGATCTGCCTTGCGGCTCGCATGAAGGCACCCCAGGCAACGCGTGCCAGCGCGCCGCCGACACTGATGCGGCGCACACCGAGAGCCGCGAGATCAGCGACGGTGAGACCGGTCGCGGCGGACATCAGCACGTTCACGGGCTTCGGCGCGACCGCTTCGACGACGGCCGCAATCTGCTCCGCCGTGCGGATGCCGGGTGCGTAGAGGCAATCAGCACCGGCCGACGCATAGGCACGCAGGCGCGCGATCGTCTCGTCGAGATCGGGGCGGCCGACCAGAAAACACTCGGCGCGACCCACCAGCATGACATCCGCACCGGACTGATCGATTGCCCGTCGCGCTGCGCGCATGCGGGCAACCGCGGTGTCGAGGTCATAGAGCGGGTTCGCTTTATCGCCGGTCGCATCCTCGATCGATAGGCCGGCGACGCCCGTTGCAATGCACAGGAGCACGTTTTCGGCGACCGCTTCAGGCTCATGCGCATGGCCGGACTCGAAATCGGCGTTGACCGGCAGCTCGGTCGCTTCCACGATGGCGCGGATGTGGGCCAGCGCCACGTCGCGCGTCACGGCCCCATCGGTGTCCGGCAGCCCCATGCTGAAGGCTGCGCCCGAGCTGGTGGTCGCCAGCGCCTTGAAGCCACAATGGCGCAGATAGCGCGCAGTACCCACGTCCCACGGATTGGGGATGACGAAGCAGCCGCTGTCATGAAGTTTACGGAACGCAGCACGGGCGTCGGATATCGGCATCATTTCACCCCTTCTCAGCTGCGGCCGTGCGCGACTTCTTCCAATTCTGATGCTCGTTGCGGGCGAATGCGGGACCCACCTCGGCGTCCGCCCAGGCGATAAATGCTTATAGCTTGGATTTGCATTTCAGCCCACGATCGGTTGAAGTGCGGCGCCTAGCCAGGCGCCCTACTGGCGCAAACAAGCTTCCGATGAGCGCCTTTCCAGCTGCACGGCACTTCCACGGGGAACTGAACATGCTTCGTACCATTGCGGCCTTTGATCGAATCGGCGAGGAAAACGCATTCGCGGTGCTCGCGCGCGCCACGAACCTTGCCGCACAGGGCCGCGACATCATCAATCTGGGCATCGGCCAGCCGGATTTCCGCACGCCGGACTACATCGTTGAGGCCGCTGTGAAGGCGCTGCGCGATGGCCACCACGGTTACACCCCAGCGGTCGGCATCCTGGCGGTCCGCGAGGCGGTGGCGGCCGATCTGCACAAGCGGCTCGGCGTCGCGGTATCTCCCGATGAAGTGATGATCATGCCAGGCGGCAAGCCGACCATGTTCATGTCGATCCTGATGTTCGGCGAGCCCGGCGCCGATATTCTCTATCCGGATCCCGGTTTCCCGATCTATCGCTCGATGATCGAGTACACGGGCGCGCGCCCGCTCCCGGTGCCGATTCGTGAAGAGAACGCGTTTGCGTTCTCGGCCGAGGAGACGCTGTCGCTCATCACGCCGCAGACGCGGCTCCTGATCCTCAACTCGCCCGCCAATCCGACCGGCGGCGTAACCCCCAAGACCGAAGTCGACAAGCTGGTGGCGGGTCTCGAAAGATTTCCCGATGTCGCGGTGATGTCCGACGAGATCTATGACCAGATGGTCTATGACGGCGAAAAGCACATCTGCCTGCTCTCCTACCCGTCGATTCGCGAGCGGCTGATCCTACTTAATGGCTGGTCCAAGACCTATGCGATGACGGGCTGGCGACTCGGCTATGCGGTGTGGCCGGGCAAGCTTTACGACTACGCGCGCAAGCTCGCCGTTAATCTCTATTCCTGCGTCAACGCATCCGCGCAGTATGCGGGCCTCGCGGCGCTCACCGGCCCGCAGGACGAAACCCACCGCATGGTGGCGGAATTTGACCGGCGCCGGAAGGTCGTGGTCGAGGGCCTGAACCGGCTGCCCGGCGTTTCCTGCGCCACGCCCAAGGGCGCGTTCTACGCCTTCCCGAATATCAAGCGCACCGGATGGAAAGCGAAGTCGCTCGCCTCGTCGCTGCTGGAGGACGCGGGTGTTGCCATCATCGGCGGCCCGGACTTCGGCATCCTCGGCGAAGGTTATGTTCGGATCTCCTACGCCAATTCGACCGAGAACATTCTCCGGGCGCTCGACCGCATGGGCGAATTCCTGGCCAGCCGCAAGGCGGCGTGACGGCCAACCCGGGCACTATTGTCGGTGACCTTCGTGGTCGGTTACTCGGCGCTTGGCGCAGCGCATAGGATGCCGCAAGTGCAGGGCTCGTGTTCGGGCTGGTCGGATTTCGATTGACTTAAAAGGCATAGGCGCAAGGCCGGTAACCATTACGCTTTGCGATCACGGATTTCTCATTGCAAGTCGCGGCGCCGCGAATTAGATCATCCTATTGAAACGGGGATGGAGTCCCCCAAAACCGCCGACAAGGCTGATGACTCCTACCGTGTAACAACGGCGGTAGGTCTGTCGAGGCCTCGGCGAATCTCTTTTTTCCGCCAGGCTGTCACGCGACCGTGACCCCATTTGTCGGCTCGTCCGCCATGCGGCAGGGCAGGGGAAAGGATTGGTATGGACAATATCTGGTTTGCATCGGCGTTGTGGATCGGCCTTGCCCTTGCAGCGTCGCTGGTATCCATCTGGACTGCCATTTCGGTCGCCCTGATCGAGATCATGGTGGGCGCCTTGGCGGGCAATATTATCGGCCTGCCGCTTTCCCCGTGGGTCAATTATCTGGCGGGCTTCGGCGCCATTCTGCTTACCTTCCTCGCCGGCACAGAGGTCGACGCCGATGTCGTGAAGCGGAACTTCGGGGCCAGCGTTGGGGTCGGTTTTGTGAGCTTCCTCGCCCCCTATGTGGGATGCCTGCTGGCTGCCCGATATGTCCTCGGATGGAGCTGGCCCGAAGCGCAGATTGCCGGGATAGCCCTGTCCACGACCTCGGTCGCCGTGGTTTATGCCGTGATGGTGGAGACCGGGCTGAACAAGACGGAGTTGGGCAAGATCATCCTTGCCGCGTGCTTCGTCACCGATCTCGGAACAGTGCTCGCGCTCGGGATTGTGTTTGCCAATTTTAATAGATGGCTGCTCGGTTTTGCCG
>DATGCX010000045.1:0-2321 GCA_035311445.1 Xanthobacteraceae bacterium
CGGACGAACGGCAGGTGTCCGCTCCGCGCCCCACGAGAGAGACCGACCGACTGGACGCATATGCCCCTTGCGAGGAAACAGCAGCCGCGCCTTGCCAAACGGCCGCGGCCATCCCGATGGCTGTCCCGCCTGGCATGGGGCTTGGCGTTCGCCATCTTGGTCGTGCTGTTGCTGCCCTACCTCCTGGTGCCGCTCTACCGCGCCCTCAACCCGATCTCGACCTTGATGCTCTGGCGCTGGGCAACGGGCGCGCGCGTGGAGCGAAGCTTCGTGCCGATCGAGCGCATGGCGCCGGCGCTGCCGATCACCGTGATCGCGTCCGAGGATGGCCGCTTCTGCAGCCATCGCGGCATCGACTGGCGCGAGCTGCGCGAGCGGCTGGAGGACGTCGACGACATCAGCGCGGCGCGGGCGGTCTCCACCATCACCCAGCAGACCGCCAAGAACCTGTTCCTGTGGCCGGGGCGCAGTTTCGTGCGCAAGGCGCTGGAGCTGCCGCTCGCGCTGTGGATCGATTTCGTGCTGCCCAAACGGCGTGTGCTCGAAATCTATCTCAACATCGCGGAGTGGGGGCCTAACGGGCAATTCGGCGCCGAGGCCGGCAGCCGCTACGCCTTCAGCAAATCGGTGCACTCGCTCACCCCGCGCGAGGCGGCGCTGCTGGCCGCGGTGCTGCCGAACCCGCGGCGGCGCAGCGCCAAGCAGCCGGGGCCGGCGGTGCGCCGGCTCGCCCTGATCTACGAGGCCCGCGGCGTGGCCCAGGCGGCGCTCGCCTTCTGCGCGAGAACCGCCAGATGACCAAGGTACTAGCGTCCAGTCCCTTGGAACTGGAATTTTCTTTGTAATCAGTTCAGCAGTCGTGTTTCGAAGCTTGATGGTAAGATCCTTTAGCTTCGTGGGCTCCGGAGACCACGGATTATCCGCCTATCGCGACCGGCCGACCATTCCAGATCGACGCGCTAAAGCGCGCGTTGAAAGAGCGCCTTGGGACAGGGTAGCACCAGCGCCATTTGGCGTGGGGGGCCGCAAGAAGGGAAAGGGGCGCAGGACGTCTGCGCCCCGCTGCTTAATGGCCCAGTTCGTCGTCTGCCCCCGGGAACCACCGGCTCAGCTCTATTGCCCGCAAAAATCTTGCCGCCGCGTCGGAACAAAAGCACCTCTGTCGTATTCACGACATAAGGCGCGCGACCGAACGGTTGGGCCAGGGGAGGTCCGTCGGAGCATAGGGATGCGTCGTCTGCCCGCCGTCTCCCTCGACCCGATGAAGTTCCTTCAGGCGTTTGCGGCCGGACTGCGGGCCGAATTCGCCGATGCCGCTTGCGCCCCGGTGCCGGAATACCTGGCGGCGCTCATGCGACAATTGGATGGGGATCGTGATGGGGATCGTAACGAACACTCAGGGGAGGGGCGTGAATATGGGACAGGCTCAACAGAATCGGCGAGCGGTGTTGATTGTCGAGGACGACGCCGAACTGCGCGAGTTCGCGGCGAGGCTGCTTGAAGATGGCGAACTCGATACGATCGAGTGTGAAAGCGCCGAAGCTGCCCTGGCCACGATGCTAATCCGCGGGCGAGACGTCGCCATGATCTTTGCGGATATCCGGCTTCCCGGCGTTATGGATGGGATCGACTTGGCGCGCGAGGTCAGGGTGCGCTGGCCCTTTCTTCCTGTGATTCTCACGTCCGGGCATCCGCGCGACGACCAGCTGCCGCCTGGGGTCGATTTTATGCCTAAGCCGTGGCAACCGCTCAATCTACTTGTGGCCGCTAAACAGGCGCTAGCGTGTCTGTGAGATCGGCCTCCAAGGCATCGTAGAAGCCATTCGACTGAACTAAGCAGGCAGGCCCATCTGCAAAGCAGCGGAGCCGAGGCGCTTCGATGACCTCCTGTTAGTCTCCGAACAAATGCCCGCGTAAAGCCTTCAATACGCCTTCGCACAAAACATCGGGATGCCGCTCGCCGGCCCTGGCAAGTTCGACGATTCGTCTGGCGATGATTCCGTCGGCGAACTTGTCAACAAGGCCGAGGGAAACACGAGTCCTTTCGAGCGCGACCCCCAGAACCCGCTTCGTTTCGAGATCGGCATCGAAGTCGTTTAGGTAAGTCGTGATGGACATGCAAACCCCCGCCGAAGGACATTTCATGCTCGACGCGAGCGACCTGCTTTCGGCTCGACGGCAACCTGTCGCGATCAGCGGCAGTCTTGAGCAGCAGACTGATATCTTGGTAAAGAACAATCGGGGTGCAACATTATTAGTTTGATCCAAACAATAAACGACACTTATACCCCACGCGCAGCCTCAACTCAGAGTTCGACCAG
>DATGCX010000046.1:0-25669 GCA_035311445.1 Xanthobacteraceae bacterium
ACTGCGCACCGCACGCTCACGCATCGCCTCCAGCGTGGTATGATCCAGTCGTCGTGCATCGTTTGCCCTCATGCACAACGCGAGTCATATTCGTGTCGACATGTCAAGAAAAGTCCACTTACTTATGTACCGATTAATAACCTGCGGCGATGGTCATTTCAGGCGACATATCGCGGCCTGATTATGATCGGCGTCGGCGTACTTTTGTTGGGAGGATCGCACTTGCTCATCGAGGTGTGAGAACCGGTTGAGCAGCGCATTCGGCAAAGCCACGCTCGGCGGCCATGTCGACCGAACGGGCCTCGTCGACAGTGAATTCCCGCGCTCCTGGAATTCTTGGCATCGCGCGGCTGCAGTCAGGCCGACCTGATCGCCACCGGCGGCAACGGACTGTTTTACTGCTTCGTGCAGTAGCGAAATTTGATGTAGGGGCGACCCTTTTGGTTGCCAGCGATTAGGTCATTTCAAACCACTCCATTGCGTCGGCCGGCAACGGGGCGACCACAAGGGTCGCCCCTACAGATTGGTAACGCGCATCATGCCGGCACTTGCTCCAGGGTTCTCCTCGTCGAAAGCCCAGAGCGTGGGTTTTCGTCGATGTACCGGCGAATGCGATCGAGCGCCTTCTCGTCGCGGACAACGTGCTCATAATAGTTGCGTTGCCACGGCCGCCGCCGGAATGCCGGCGCCGCAAAAACAGATCCGCCTCTCTTCACATGCAACATCGAGGGGCTTCACAATACGGGCCAATTTGGTAATCTTCCATGAGTCGGGAGGCAGGCCCGTAGCTGATGAGTTGGTTCCGATCGAACAGGGGGGCGGTGACGTGGCTGGCGTTTTTTGCGCTGGCCTGCCAGCTTCTGCTTTCGTTCGGCCACATACACGTCGGCAAGTTCAGCGGCGGTTCGGCCGCATGGGCAGCGGCTGAAAGTGGAGATGCTCCGGCCGACGTTCCATCGTCGCCGCCGCAAAAGAACTCCTCCGGCCTCGGCGGCGATTTCTGCGCCATTTGCGCGAATATCAGTCTTGCCAATACCCTTGTCCTGCCGATCCTGGCGCTTATTCTGGCACCCAGTTTATTTACCGAGGTATTGCGGTGGTCAGTGGCGGCAACTGAGCCGGCCTCGTTCGACCACGTTCCATTTAGCGCCCGCGGTCCTCCCCACGCCTGACCTACCGGCCTAAGCCGGTCACCTCGCTTCGATTTCGCTGCGAGGATTCACCGTGCTTACGGCTGGCGGCGCGATCGCTTCGCGCATGAGCGCGGCCCCGATCGTGCGGATCACGTCGTTCCGTCTTGTCCAGCGTTCGGTCACGCCTTTTGTCCAGCCTTTGGGGGGTAATATGTTCAAGTCAGCTCGAAACGAATTGCTGCTCGGCAGTTCCGCAATTGCAGTCTTCGCCGCCGTCGGGGCGGCGTCCGCGCAGCAGTTGCCGCCGCCGAGCGCCGGCCAGCCGTCGCCTACGGTTGTGCCTGCCACACCGATCCCGCAGATCACCGTGACGGCGCCCAGGCGCGCGCCGCCGCGACGGGCGGCAGTTGCGAGACCCGCGCCGCGCCCAACGGCGGTAACGACAGCGGCGCCGCCCGCTCCGCCACCGCCGACCCCTGAGCAGGTCCAGCTGCAAGCCAACCAGCAGGTCACCCAGCGGACCCAGACCCTCGATCAGCGCCGCGACGACGTGATCATGACCAAGGCCGGCACCAGTAACTACCAGCTGAACGCGGGGGATATCCAACAAATCCCGCAGGCCAACGCTATTCAGTTAAGCGACTTGATCCTGCAATTTCCAGGCGTTACCCAGGATTCGACGAGTTCGGGCGATTTTCATATCCGCAACGAGCACGGCAATGTTCAATACCGAGTCAACGGAATTCTGCTGCCCGACGGCGTTTCTGGGTTCTCGCAGATTCTGGAGAGTTCCTTCATCGGCAGCATGAGGCTGATCACCGGTGCGCTGCCGGCACAATATGGCCTGCACACCGCCGGCATCGTCGACATTACCACAAAAACGGGTCCGGCGCTGGCGGGTGGCGGCGGCGGCGTTTATGGCGGCAGCCGGCAAACCATATCGCCATACTTTGAATATGGCGGAGTTGAGGGCCAGACCGAATATTATGCCACCGGCCGCTATCTCAGCACCGGGCTCGGCCTTGAGCCTCCCACGCCTACCCTCAACGGCATTCACGATTACTCGCAACAGGGCAGGTTCTTCAGCTACACATCGACGCTGCTCGATCCGTCGACCCGGGTGGTCAGCATCGCAGGCTTGGGCGAGACCAGATACCAGATTCCCAGCAATGTCGGGCAGGCCCTCAACGCAGGCGGATTTAACGGTCCCGGCGGAGGACCGTTTTCGGCCTTCGGCATAACCGATTTCGATTCGCGCAACATCAATCAAAGGCAGTACGAGAAGAACGCCTACGGGGTCGTCGCCTGGCAGCGATCCGTCGACAATGTCGACGCCCAGCTCGCGTATTATTCGCGCTACAGCGATGTCCACTTCGTGCCCGACCCGGTCGGCGACATGCTCTTCAACAACGTCGCGACCGACGTTTTCCGAAGCACGTTCCTCAACGGCATTTCGGGTGACGCCGCCTACCGCTTGAACGATGCGCATACCCTTCGCGCGGGCTTCTACACGCAGGGCGAGCAGACGCGGATCAAGACCATAGCGACGGTCGAAGCGCTCGACCCGACCGACCCGACGGGCCTGACGGCGATCGATGCGCCGTTCAACATCACCGACGGCAGCAACTTGTTTGGCTGGCAGCTCGGTGCGTATGTCCAGGACGAGTGGCGGTTGACCAATCAACTCACCTTCAATTACGGCGTGCGGTTCGACCAGATGTTCCAATACGTCGATGCGAACCAGTTCAGTCCGCGCGCCAGTTTCACCTACAAGCCATGGTGGGCGACTGTATTCCATATCGGCTACATGCGGACTTTCACGCCGCCTCCGCAGGTGCTCGGTCGGGTGTTCCAGGCTCAACTGTTTGACAATACCACCGCCCAGGCCGCGACCGTCCCCCCCGAACTCGCGGGCCAGCCTGGCCTTATCGGCCAGCAGGCCAACCAACCCGTGCGGAATATCGGTTCGATCGAACCCGAGCGGGCACATGCGGTCGACGCGGGAATCGTGCAGCAATTGCTGCCGCAATGTCCGACAGCAAGCCCCGAACCGCTCACCAAGGCGCCTCCTCCTGTACCGGCGAGTTGTCCGAGCCTGGAGGTCGGCGCCAACGTCTATTACAAGCGCGCCAAGGATCTGCTTGACGACGGCCAATTCGGCCAAGCCTTCGTCCTTACGGGGTTCAACTTCGAAAAAGCCGAGAATTGGGGCACCGAACTGATGGCGAGGTACAGGTTCGGAAACTTCTCGGTCGACACCAATTGGGCGTTTGCCCGCCAGCACGGCAATACGATCGCATCAAACCAAAGCCTGTTCGGTCCGGACGAGCTGAATTTCATCGCCACCCATTGGACCAACACCGACCACGAGCAGTACGTAACGGGCTCAGGGAGGGTCGCGTACCGGTGGACGGAGACCCACACCTGGTGGGACGGGACCGTCGCGAGCGCGACCATGATCTACGGCAGCGGCCTGCGCACGGGCTTCGCCAACACCGACCACCTCCCGGCTTATGGGCAGGTCAATCTCGGGCTGTCGCATGAGTTTGCCGATTGGGGCTGGAACAGACAGCCGGTCACGGTGCGGTTTGACGTGGTCAACGTGTTCGATACTGTCTACCAGATCCGCAACGGTAGCGGCATCGGCGTGTTCGCATCGCAATTCGGGCCGCGGCGCGGATGCTACATGGGCATATCACAGAAACTCGGGGCTCCGGACCGCGGTCCGGATGCGGCGCCCGCGAATTACACCAAGGCTGCGGCCGCGCCCGCATACCATTGGACCGGCTTCTATACCGGCGCCAACTTCGGTGGCGTGTTTAATAGTGAGGACGTGACCACCCCCATTGGTATCTCTGCGACTAATCCGAGCGGCGCGCTTGGCGGCCTGCAGTTCGGCTACAATTATCAGTTCGCGCCCTGGCTCGTCGGGGTCGAAGCCGAGCTCGACTGGACATCGACCCAGGGCAAGACCAATTTCATCGATCCGACGGCGGCCCTCTCCGTTACCAGCGATCATAACTGGTACGACACCGTGGACGGCAGACTGGGCTATGTGATGGGCCCCCTGATGCTCTACGCCAAGGGCGGCGCCGCCTGGATGAATGCCGATTATCGTCTCGACGTGAACAGCGGGGTCAATGGCTCGGCGGTCATCAACACCACCCGCACCGGATGGAACGTGGGCACCGGTCTGGAATACATGCTGGGCTCGCGATGGTCGGCAAAGCTTGAATATGAACATCTCGATTTCGGCACGAACACCCTTGGCTTCGTGACGCCGTTCGGTAACGGACTGACCTTCAAGACCCAGATCGACGAAGTCAAAGCGGGTGTGAACTACCATTGGGGCGGGACCTGACGATGTTTGGGAACACAGCAAGGAACGATAATCGGAGGAGCACGAAGGAGCTTCCGGGAGGAGTTTAAGTCGCAGTCGGTACGGTTCGGCTGCAAGAACCTGCGATGAACGAAATCTCCGGTGCGGCTCTCTTGGTTTTCACAGGGAAGCCGCAAACCGGGGCTTTGGCGTTGCAAGTAGCAGAGTCTCCAATGCATTGGGGGATGGATTGGAAACGTTGACAAATACGACCCAGTGCAAAGGTGAGTAGAATGTTGTCGAGATCAAGTAGAGCCATCGGATGGGAATTGGCCGCGTGGAAATGGATCACGCGCACACTCGGCGTTGGTTTTCTTGCGTTGATTTTAGGTTCCGGTTCGATCGCAACGTATGCGCAACCGGGACCGCCGAGCGCGCCGGTCCCGCAAGGCGGCGCGGGCACGCCGCCCCCTTCAATGTCAGCACCTGCGATGCCGGCACCAGCTGAGGCTACGCCTCAACCTGCAACGCCATCGCCCGCGGGCGATGCACCACCAGGTGCGGCTGAGCGATCCGAATCCCCTCCGCCGGCCAATGTTCCGTCTGCGGCGGAGCGGGCCGCAGATGCTCCGTCTGCGGCCGAGCAGGCGGCTCCGGGCGCGCTGCCAAGGGACCTGACGCCGCTCGGCATGTTCATGTCGGCGGACATCATCGTGAAGGGGGTGATGGTCGGTCTCATTTTCGCCTCCGTGCTGACCTGGACGATTTGGCTCGCCAAGACGCTGGAGCTTTTCGGCGTCAGGCGACGCCTTGCGCGCGCGCAGCGTTCGCTCGCCGCAGCCCGCTCGCTCGTCGAGGCGGCCCCCGCGGCTGCCGCCGCAAGCCGCCACGTCGCCCTGTTGATCCGCGCGGTGGAGACCGAGCTGCGCCGATCTTCCGACCGGCGCGACATCGACGCCATCAAGGAGCGCATCGTGGCGCGGTTCGAACGCATCGAGGCGGGCGTCGGCCGCAAGATGATGCGGGCTACCGGCATTCTTGCAACCATCGGAGCCACGGCGCCGTTTGTGGGGCTGTTCGGCACCGTATGGGGCATCATGAACAGCTTTATCGGCATCTCGAAGCTGCATACGACCAACCTGGCCGTGGTGGCGCCCGGCATTGCCGAAGCACTGCTCGCCACCGCGTTCGGACTCGCAGCCGCGATTCCGGCGGTCGTGATCTACAACATGTTCGCACGCTCGATCGCCAATTATCGCGCGCTCTATGCCGACACGAGCGTCGAGATCCTCACCCTTATCAGCCGCGATCTGAGCCAGGGGGCGGCCCAGACCGTGATGTTGGATAAACGTTGGCCGCCCTCTCCGGCGGCGGAGTAGCGCGAATGAGCATCCGTCTGGATCACGGCGACGACGCCCTGGGCGTCATTCACGAGATCAATGTCACACCGTTCATTGACGTCATTCTGGTTCTGCTCATCATTTTCATGATCGCCGCGCCGCTGGCGACGGTCGATGTTGCAGTGGATCTTCCGACCTCGAATGTGGAGCGGCAGCCGCGGCCCGATCAGCCGATCTTTCTCACCATCAAGTCGGATCTGACGCTGTGGCTGGGTGATACCCCGGTTTCGAGCACCGGCCTGCAGGCCGCCCTCGACAGCCTTTCAAAAGGAGACCGCAACCAGCGTGTGTTTCTTCGCGCCGACAAGTCCGTGCCTTACGGAAACCTGATGGAGAAAATGAATGTGCTGCGCGCGGCCGGCTACCTGAAAGTCGCCCTGGTCGGGCTTGAAATGGAGTCCTTGCGGTGAGTGCCGTTGCCGCCAGTTCCGCGGAGCAGCGCCGCGATGTCGTGCGTTGGGGTATTTGCTTCGCCATTGTGGTGGTCGCCCACGGTTTCGGTGTTATGGCACTCCTGAACAGCTCGACAGAGGCATCGGATTTCGGCGTCGATGCGCCGGTCGTGATACTCGACCTTCCCGAATCGTTTGCCGTAAGCCCGGCTCCGGCGCGAGATTTGCCGCCCGGGCCCGTGCAAGAGGAGGAGAGTGAGCCGACGCCGCCGCAAAAGGAAGACTCCAAGCCGCCGGAACTTGAAGCCGAGTTGTCGCTGCCAATTCCAGAGCCTCCCAGGCCGGAGCCGCCGACCGAAGAAAAGCAGGCGACAGCTCCCCCGGAGGCCAATGCGCCGAGATCCCTGGCGAAATGGGAAAGCACGCTTGCCGCCCATCTTGAACGTTTCAAACGTTATCCGGCCGAGGCGCGTGCGCGCGGCGACCAAGGCATCGCGAAAGTTGCCTTTACGATTGATCACGACGGACACTTGCTGACGAGCCGCATCGTGCAAAGCTCGGGGTCGGCGACCCTCGACCGGGAAACGCTCGCCATGCTGGCGCGCGCCCAGCCGATGCCGCGGCCCCCCGATCAACTTTCCGATGCCGAATTGACCTTTGTGGTTCCGGTACGATTCAACATCAGGTGACGCGACGTGACGCACACGATGAATTGGTTCAGGTCGAACGCCGCTAGAATTGCCTGGCTGGCGTTTTTCGCACTGGCTTGCCAATTCGCGCTCACGTTTGGTCACGTTCATTTTGGTAACGTCGTCGTCGCCTCCGACGCGGCGGCGATTCGGGCCGATTCGGCCAAGCAATCGTTCGGTACTCAATCTTTACCGGCGCAAAAAGCGCCAACCGGCCTCGCCCGGGATTTCTGTGCCGTTTGCAACAACATCAGTTTAGCAAATGCGGTTGTCTTGCCGGTTTCACCCGGTGCTAGCCCACCAATTTCAATTATTCGGGATTCGCAGTGGTCGTTGGCGGCCATTGAGTTCGCCTCATGCGATCAATTTCATTTCAACGCCCGCGGTCCACCCCCGCTTGAGCTGGCGACCTGAACGGCTGCATCGCCGACCCCATCGCCTCCCTGCGCCGTTCTCGTCGTCGGTACGCCACGGGCTGGCACCTGCCCAGTGGCCGTGCGGTTCGCGCCTGCGCGCGAACGACTCGTCGCGACGCACTTGGTCCAATTTCAGGCGCTGTTTCCGATGAGAGGAATAATCCTGTTCGTCACGGGTCTCGGCATCGTTTTCCTGGCAAGCGCCGTCCAGACCTATGGCACAAACTGGCTCGGTCAAACATGTCCCTATCCGGGGCCGTGCTTCCATCCCGAATGGCTCGCTGTCGGCGTCGTGCTGTCAGCCGCCGCCTACGTTGCCTGGAAGCTGGTAGATCGTAGCCGCCGCTGAGGGGTATAATAGCTCATATAAAAAGAGACCAAACGCGTCCGGAAAAACGCCAGAGGAGATGCCCGTGGCGAATAACCTGAGCGGTGCGGCTCCGCACCGCCGCCGCATCATCGTGGTCGGCATTGCTTTTGCCATCCTTGCAGCCGCCGGCATCTACCGGTATTGGGCGCCAAGCTCCGAGCCCGCCCGCGTCGCGCCTCCGGCGGGTCGGACGGCAGTGCCGGTCAGCGTCGCAGTCGCGACCCGGCAGGACGTTCCGATCTACGTTACTGGTCTCGGGACCGTGCAGGCTTCGTTCACGATCGCGATCCATTCCCAGGTTGACGGCATCATGCAGGAGGTGCTGTTCACCGAAGGCCAGCACGTGAAAAAGGGCGATGTGCTGGCGCGGATCGATCCGCGCCTGTTGTGGAACGCCGCTTGTCTGGCTCCTCCAACGAACGGAGCGCGCTCTACTTCACAGCAAACACGTATACGGCCCCACCTGGGGGCACGTCGAGATACTTCCCGGGGAACAACAGGTTCAGCCGCCCCTGCATGCGAGCGGCGTCGACGCCCCAGCCCGATTGGACAGCGATATATTGCTTGCCGTCCACCGCAAAGGACACCGGCACGCCATTGACGCCTGACAGCGTCGGGTACTGCCAAAGAATTTTGCCGGTCTCGGCATCAAAGGCGCGGAACAGGCGATCGTTGGTACCTCCAGAGAACAATACGCCGCCAGCCGTGGCGAGCACCGGGCCCCAATTCTCCGACGGCAGGTTGGTGGTCCACACGCGTTTGCCGGTATCGACATTCCACGCCTGCAACTCGCCGATGTGATCGGCGCCCGCGCGGATACGTAACACATTTGTGGTCACGCCCGTATAGCGCTCGCCGGCGACGTATTTTATCACCTCGGCATTGAGCTCGGTGCAAAGGTTCTCGTTCGCCGGGATATAGATCATCCGTGTTTTCGGGCTGTAAGCAACCGGCGGCCAATCCTTGCCGCCCCATAGGCTTGGGCAGAATGTTGCAAGCTTGTTGGTGCCGGGCTTGTGATCAGGGTCGACGATCGGACGTCCCGTGCCAGGTTCGACGCCCTTGAACACGTTGTGACTGACGTAGTTCTGTGCGGCGATGAAATTGATCTTGCCGGCGGTACGCTCAAGATGCCAAAGGTAGCCGTCTCGCGCGACATCGATGAGACCCTTAACGGTCCGGCCGTTGTGCGTGTAGTCGACCAGAATCGGCGGGGACACTTCGTCCCAATCCCAGGAATCGTTCTGGTGATATTGGAAGTGTCCCTTGATCTGTCCGGTCTTGGCGTCCAGGGCGACCACTGACGAGGTGTAGAGATTGTCGCCGGGACGCTGATCCCCCATCCAGGGGCCGCCATTGCCGGTGCCCCAAAAAGCAAGGTCGGTTTCCGGATCATAGGTGGCGGGTACCCAGACCGAACCACCGCCGGTCTTCCATTCGTCGCCCTTCGGCCATGTTTCGCTGCCGGGCTGGCCCGGCTCCGGAACCATAAAGGTTCGCCACGCTTCTTTGCCGGTTTCCGCTTCATAGGCGGCGACGAAACCGCGGATGCCCAGCTCGCCGCCGGACGTGCCCATCATGACCTTTCCGTCGACGACCAACGGCATGATCGATGTGTAGTAGCCGTTCTTGTATTCCGCGACTTTCGCCGTCCACATTTCCTTGCCGGTCTTGGCATCAAGCGCGACCAGGATGGCATCGGCTGAGGCAAAATAGATCTTGTCGCCATACAGCCCGACACCGCGACTCGTAGGATGCAAGTTCGTCAAATCTTCGGGGAGCGGCCGCTTGTAGCGCCACAGCAGATTGCCGGTCTTCGCTTCGAGGGCAATGACCTGGTTGCCGGGCGTTGCTACGAACATGACGCCGTTGTTGACGATCGGGGGCGCCTGATGGCCTTCGACCTGGCCGGTCGCAAAGCTCCAGACGTGCTGGAGGCCACCGACGTTAGACGGCGTAATCTCTGAAAGCGGACTGTAGCCCCAGCCGTCGTAAGTGCGGCGGAACAGCAACCAGTTGGCGTCCTCCGGCTGACGCAGCCGCGCGGCTGTGACGGGCGAGTATTTTTGCAGCACGTCGGGCATCGGTCCCGGCACCGGCGTGGCTGATGCGGGCGCTATGGTCTGCTGCGCGGATGCAGTGCCGACGGTGGCCATCGCAGTCATCGCGGCGACGCATACACCCTGCATAAATCTCCTGGTATCAAACATGGCTTTCCCTCCCCTTGCGTTGCCGGGCGGGCCACCGCCTGATGCGACCTCCGCATCGCCCGGCGCGTTCACGTTTTCCGAACTCTAATGCAGCGATGTCTGCCGGCAGAGTTTTCACCTTCGCATGGTGACGCGATGAATTGAAGTCCCCTCCCCCGAACATGACCCTCGTCAGGCGGGTGCGATGCCAAGGCGGCCGATAAACGGCTTGGCGACGACGAGTTTGTCATCGACGATTTTCAGCGGAAGGGCGGCCAGGCCGCGGGTCGTCGGTCCGTCGACGATCGCGGCATTCTCGCGTGGATTGTATCGGGAGTTGTGGCAAGGGCATTCGAGGATCTTCTGCTCTTCAACCCAACCGCTCACTTCGCAGCCTGCATGTGGACAGATCGCCGAATAGGCGACCACTCCGTCGGCTGCACGTTCGCGTGTAGCGCCGACAAGCGTCGCGGGATCGAGACGAACCAGCAGCACCTTGTTAAGGCGAGATCCGTTGCGGACGAGCTTGGCCGTCGGATCCATCGGCCATGCGATGACCGGAGGCCCCATAATGTCCTTGGGCGAGAGAGCATCCAGGCCGGCGGCATCGGTGGCGACCAGATAATCGCCCTCCTTCGGGCGTTCGTCGGCCGGTTCCGCGGTCGCAGGTATAACGGCGTCGCGTAGCGCAACTTCGACGCTCAGCGCGGATACGACCGTAAGAACATCGCGACGGCTCGCCTGCATGTCACACCCTGTCCGGCCCGCGAAATGCGCTCGCGCCAAGCATCAATCATTTGCCCCCACTTAGCGCAGACACGATAAGTCTTCTAGATCTGTGTCGGGGCATAAGCCCCTATGCTGCAACGACGCCGCTGTACAAAATCTACAAGGGTCTGCAAGACATTCGCTTTCGTAGTGGCGGCCCCTGTGGTCGCCCGGCGGGCCACAGCATGCGGCAGCGCACGGGCGGGCACAAGGCCCGCCCGTGCGCAATGCACTTTCCCCTTCAGTTTTGATGAAGCACATGACTAGCCGTGCAAAACGTTCGCGCAGCACCCGTTGCACCCCTTCATCGCTGATGAGATCGGCCACAGCGAGTGAGGCGGCACCTACGCAGTGATGCGCACCACGAAGCAGTTCCGGCACAATTTATCCTCATCCAGCGGAGCTGAATGCGGTCGCCTTCTCAACTGAATATTATTGGGGGACTTGAATAAAATATTGTTAATCGCATCCGTGCTCAGCGACTGGCCGCAGCGCATTGAAGGCGCAGCAGCACGGATCGCACTTGTCGGATCATTCGGCGGCATCAACCGCGTTGCCCGATCGGGCACGGCCATCGGGCTCAGCAGCCTCGATCGCCGTTATAAGGACGGCAAAACGGGTCGGCGCGTGTCTGCGCAGCATGCGCAGGATCAGGCGCACTTCGTCGAGCATCATCAATGTGAGCCGGGCTCCATCGCAGTGCCCGCACTTGCGGACAGCCGCGGTGCGTCGCTCGCGTTCGGCGCGACGCATACGCCCGACAAGCATGATGGCGATATCAAGATCGCCGATCGGATAGCGTCCCACAAGCGTTCGGTAACGTGTCCAAACCTCCGGATGACCGGCGCCGCGGCGCATCAATGCGATCACACGATCCTTGAATATCGAGTGATGAACTGCCGGTGAAAAACTCGCTTCAATATGTGCGCAGGCCGCAGCAAGAGCTGAGCCACCATTATCACGGACCTGTGCAGCCGCGCGCCGACCCCGGGCGAGGTCCTGATCAGTTCGCTTTGTTGCCATGAGGAATTCGGCGTACACGCCATGTCTAAATTAATTGATGATACCAATAGTCCTATTTTCGTCAAGAGATCGAAGCCGATTTTTCGTGAATGACCCATTGCGGCTTCGCTCATACGGGCGAGGCAGAAAATGTTAACTATTACCTATTCTCAGCGCTCATAACGATACGGTGAACTGATACGACTGCTGAGATCGAAAATTCCAGCACCTTTTTTGGATTATAGTGCTCAAGTCGCAGACGCCTGGAATCCTGCGATATGAACCGCTTCACATAGGCGGACGGGACGGTCTCCTGGCCCTTCATAATCTGTGCCACTACGAATGCGCCACGGCTGATCGGCAGGCGTGGATTCACGAATACTGTCTCACCAGCGAAATAGCGCGGCTCCATCGAATCGCCGACCACGTAGATCGCATAAGCATCCGAAACATATTCGAGGCCGAGCGGCGCAGGGACTTCGGACACCTTGTTGCCGACAAGGACAAATTCACCATCCTTGCCTCCCACAGCGTGTCCGAAAACGGGAATCGTGCCGGAGACCGGACCTCGACCGGGGATCAGGGCTCGGAGCCCTCGAGGAACCTCCCTTAGAGCGCTAACTTGTATTAGCCTTGGCTCTTTAAGAATCTGTTCATCGATTTCGAGAATTTCCGCTACCCGGGCGCGAACCTCTTCTGGCAGCCGGTGCGGCACCCCTCTTTTTATGAATTGCTGGAAATAGGCGTGGTTCTTTCCAACTTTGAGTGACAACTCGGACAAAGAAAGCCCCAGCTGCGCTACTCGCGCGATAATTGCAGTGCGTGCCGTATCCATAGGCGAATCTTACATAATTTTCTGCCGATGTATAATAGGATTTTCCGCTTGCCAAAAAATAGGATTCTACCTATATTAGTTTTAGATCGGCAATGCCATCCGCTGTTGTGCAGTTCCGTCCTCGGCCCCCGGGCAGCCCTGCGCTCATGCACGGAAATTTCCTCTGGAGGTATCGTGAGGGATCAATCTGGCGCAGCGCCGGAACGAAAGATCATCGTCTCTGCGTACCGCGGTAGAACACCGATCGTTCCCAATCACCGACGCACAGGTAATAAAAAATCAGGAGCTATCAAACAGCGCATTAAGAAGTCCACGCTGAAACGCGCCGATCGAACGCCGCCGATAAATCATAACGATTCAGGTGGCGCTGATTCAACCAAGTCGTCACGAAAGGCCGACCTCGCATTCCAGCGCGCCATGCGGCAGGCAATCGCACAGGGACATGAACGTCCGCCCGGGATCGGTGTCGTTAAAGATCCCCGGCCGCTGTATGATCCGCACCTATTCGATCCGGTTCCATATTCTTCCGGATGCACGTCGCCAGCTCTCGAGTGCGCCGAATTGGTCGCGCGCAACGATTAGCGGGGTGGCGGCGTAGAGAGGCAACCAACCCGATACATATCTTGCACTCGCGCCTTCTCATCAACATTCGATTGCATTGTTAGTTACAGAAGGGTGCGTGATACACACCGATCGCCGCTGCTTTTCAAAAAGGACAAAAGTCCCAGCCGGAGCCACCATCGGCCCCGATGGCGTATTGAAAAAAGCAAACACGGGAAAAAGGTTTATTTGATCAATGGCCAGCCGATCTCTTCCGGACCAGCGCGAGGGCCACCCGTCTCGACGCCACACATCACTCGCCTCTGCCGTTCCCAAACGCGGACCACAACATTCTGAACGCGACGAACGCCTATTTGGGCGCCTTAAACGTGCTATTCGTCAAGCCGAACGCCGATCGGGCGATGGCAGCGAAATCGGCGGAACCGGCGCCACCAATCTGCGCTTCCTTGCAGCGCCGTTAGTCCGGCTGATCGAAAGGAAACGTATCGGCACCGAGGAAGTCCGCGCAGCCGACGATATTGCTATCGCATTTCACGCCCAGGCCGGCGCCCTGATGATAAAATCGCCGTCGCTCGAAAAGCGCGACGCGACCTGCCATGGCCGCGAGCCGGTTTGGATCATCGATGCGGTGTCGCGCTACAAACGATGGGCACACCATTGGTCGCAGCGCGCGCGGGATGGCGACCGAACGCTCGAGATCGTGATTGCCGCCGTAGTCGACGAGCGGGCGTTCCACGCGATTGAGGCGGATGTCGGCATCCGTCACGGCATGGCAGCCCGTGTCGTGATCGCGGCATTGCGCGATTATGCGGCTCGCGCCGGTTGGACCGACCGCAACACCG
Organism: Xanthobacteraceae bacterium; assembly: GCA_035311445.1. Lineage (GTDB taxonomy): Bacteria > Pseudomonadota > Alphaproteobacteria > Rhizobiales > Xanthobacteraceae > JAJPKK01. Next base: position 13,917 of record DATGCX010000046.1, read on the forward strand.
GGGCAGCCTGGATCAAGGACGCTGAAGCGATCTTCGTACGTCGACAGCGATCCGACGTGTGACGCCGACCATGTCTGCAGCCGCCAAAGCGTTAATCGTTTCTCTCGTTGATATATATTGGTTTTCTTCGCTTGCATTTTTGACTTGACAACGGGGCGAATATATGAGACTAATAACTTAACGTGGTTGGTTGCGCCCGAGAAAATGTTTCTCGGGTATTTTTGTTTGTTGGGCGATGTTCGCCAGCCGAGTTTCATTTGGTTTAAGCGATTTGGCGCGCGAAACGCGATGCATCATGTAATGTCGTGATTCCGACGTCACCTATCGGCGTCATTCCGGGGCGCCGCAAAGCGGCGAGCCCGGCCGAGGGTTATGGATTCCGAGCTCCCTCGCTACGCTCGGGACCCGGAATGACGGATAGAAGTGTGGCTCTTTCCCGTTTGCGAGCCTCCCTCGTCAAGCACCTGGAGACAGCGCGGACGCGCGTTCATCCGACAAAAGATGCGCGCAGGTCCCCACACACACCGGCCTCCAGCCTTGCAGACGAATGTGGGGCTCGCGAGCGGCGCCGCCGGTCGGCAGCGCGACTTTAAGCGCAGCACGGACCGGCGGCGCCGAAGAATCCAGCGCCCCAGCACCGCTTCAGCGCCGTCGATCTGACCCCGTCCGATCGCAGGAGAATGACATGACACAGACTGCCGCGATAAAGCTTCTCAACACTGCCACAACGACCGGCGATGGCTCCGTGTTCAATCTGGAATTTCCACAACTGGCCGCAGCCGTACAGGCGGAAATCGCGGGCGCGCCAACTCAGGCCGTGGTCAACGTGATGGCTTTGCTCGACGGCGGTACCTGGGATACGCTATGCGTACTCGATACCAGCCAAGGCTACGTAAGCGGCGAGATTTCGCCCATCATCTTCCCCGCGCCGATCCGTCAGATCAAGGGCAATGTCGCTACGCTCACCGGCGGGACAAATCCCTCCGTGTCCCTGTACTTCACCGCGAGAGGATGATGCAGGAACCTGTAGTCGCACGTCGCGCAGCTGCCGCTGCAAGCCCTGCGTTGCGAACTCCCGGACATGCCAATTGCTAACTTCGATTTCTGATTCCCGGAGCCTGACATGACGACCATAGTCCCAACCTTTTCCAAAATTCGCGGCCCTGCCGGTGGCATTGACGCCATCGTGGCCGCATGGTCGCCGCTTGCGGCCGCCGGTGACGTTGGCCAGGCGCTGCAACGCACCGATCTGGCGGATCGTTCGGTGCAGGTCACGGGCACATTCGCGGCCGCAACTATCGTGCTCGAAGGTTCGAACGACGGGATCAACTATTTCACGCTGTCGAATCCCGCCGGTGCTGCCCTGTCGTTCACGGCGGCCGGCCTGATGCAGGTCAACCTGCCGACCGCCTGGGTGCGCCCACGCGTCACCGTCGGCAGTGGGGCGAGCCTGACGGTGACGCTGACGGCTCGAAGGACCCTTAGATAGGCGTCGATGCTGACGCCTCGAATACATACACGAGGCACGTCATGCCCGCGTTGAAAAACCCCCGGCATGAACGGTTTGCGCAAGCAATGGCGCGTACCGCCGACACCGCTGCCGCTTACCGGAGCGCTGGCTATCAGTCCAAAGGGAGTGCCGCCCAGGCGGCAGCGTCGCGGTTGCTGCAGGACGCCACCATGGCGGCGCGCATCGCCGAGTTGCGAACAATGCCCGCGATCACACTCACCCTCCCGGAGGTGACGACCACCGTCCCGGAGGTGACGACCGCGACGGCAATCGTCGAGTTCGAGAAAGCTCGCAAGCTCGCGCTCAAGAAAGGGCAGGCTTCCGCTGCCGTTTCCGCAACCCTTGCAAAAGCCAAACTCGCAGGCCTCCTCAACAAGAAGCCTGAGAACACAACAAGGCGCGCGGTTGGCTTCGACGGTAACTACAATGAAGCTGCACGCCGCATCTTGTTGCTGCTTCGTCTCGCGGAGAACGAGACATCAGATGGGGATAAGCATTGATCCTGCGTCACGGCGAGATCACGGACGGTTTGAGAAACGCCGCACCCAAAGAACGCGACGCGGCCGCGGCCATCTTGCACGCGACAACCGTGCACCGCGTGTGGGCACCCAATCAAGGGCCACAGGCGCAAGCCTATGACTGCAAGGCCGATGAGCTGTTCTACGGTGGCCAGGCGGGAGGCGGCAAAACCGAGCTTGGGCTTGGGCTCGCGTTGACGGCGCACAGGCGCTCCCTGATCCTGCGCCGCGTCAACAAGGACGCGCTGAAGCTGGTGGAACGGGTCGCGGAAATCCTCGGCCATCGCTCCGGCTATAACGGCCAGCTGCAGCGCTGGAAGCTCGACGACCGCATCATCGCATTTTCAGGCTGCGAACATGAGGATGACAAGCAGCGCTTCAAGGGCGATCCGTACGACCTCGTCTATTTCGATGAGGGCACGGATTTTCTCAGCAGCCAATATCGCTTCATCATCGGGTGGAATCGTTCCGCCGACGAATCACAACGCTGCCGTGTCGTGGTCGGATCGAATCCGCCGACGACTCCTGAAGGCCTCTGGGTCATCAGGCACTGGTCGCCCTGGCTCGACCCGATGCACCCGCGTCCCGCGCGCCCCGGTGAGCTGCGCTGGTTCACCACAGGACCCGATGGCAGAGACGTTGAAGTCGCGGGCTGCGGCCCTCATCTGGTCAACGGCGAGAGCGTGCTGGCGCGCTCGCGCACGTATATTCCGGCCCGGCTTGCAGACAATCCCGATCTGGACCAAACGGGTTACGCCGCAGTGCTCGCCGGCCTGCCGGAAGAGCTGCGACGCGCTTATCGCGACGGCAATTTTGCCGCCGGGCTGAACGACGACGACTTCCAGGTCATCCCTACCGCGTGGATCGAAGCGGCACAGCGACGCTGGTGCGCGGACGCAGGGCGAGGCGTCGCCATGACGGCGATCGGGCTCGATGTGGCCCAGGGCGGAGCCGATTTCACGGCGCTCGCCGCCCGGCACGGCGCCTGGTATGCACCGCTCGTTCGCAAGCCGGGCCACGCGACGCGCGACGGCAGTGCCGTCGCGGCAGCGGTTGTCGCATTGCGCCGTGACCGTTGCGTGGTCGTGGTCGATGTGGATGGCGGCTGGGGCGGCGACACGGTTGCGCGCCTCAAGGATAACGGCATTCCGGTGGTCGGATTCAGGGGCGCCGGCGCATCCCATGCAAAAACCCGCGACCGTCAGCTCGCCTTCTACAACAAGCGCGCCGAAGCCTGGTGGCGCATGCGTGAGGAACTCGACCCCGGCCAGGATGGCGGCTCCGTGCTGTCGTTGCCGCCGGATGCTTCCATTAAGGCCGACCTGGCGGCGCCACGCTGGGAGCTTACCGCACGCGGCATCAAGATCGAGGACAAGAACGAGATTCGCAAACGACTCGGTCGTTCACCCGACGACGGCGATGCCATCGTGATGTGCCTGTCGGAAGGCGCGCGGGCCGTCGCGGCCGAGTTGCGGCGGGCGCGGCGCGAGGCGCGGGCGGAGCGCGCGAATGTGGGGTACGCGCATTTGAAGGAACCGGGGCGATAATCGCCACGTGCGGTCTCATCGCCGCCAAAAGTCCGGGGCACGTAAATGCCAGGCATGACTCATCCGGTGCGCCGGCGAACACCGCATCCGCCATGGCCGCTTGATGAGCTGGTGCGGGCCCAATGCATGGCCTGCGAAGGTCACAGCCTCGACGCCATCGCGCAAGCGCTCGGCCGCTCCGGGGAGGAGGTGCGCCGCAGGCTCGATCTCGAGCCGGCACCGGGCCGTCCGCAATTGGCGAACGTTGGATATCGGCATCTCAAAAGATCAGGGATCAGGATCGGGCCCGATTACTGATGTGGAGCGCTTCCATGACCAAAGCCAAGCACGACCGGCTGCTTGTGGCCCTGCTCACAAAACTGCCGACAGCGATGGCGCCATGGCCCCGCGCAGATCGGATCGCCTGGCTGCAAATGACAGCGATGGCCTTCGACGTGATCTACGGACCGTGCGGCGGAGTACGGGTCATAGCCGGGGAAGCATGCGACGGCAAAATCGATCAAACAGCGCCCACTCAACATTCGCGGATTGAAGCTGCGCCCCCAAGCGCGCCACGACGGTTTTATGTGGATCGTGATGGTTTTGCCATGGGAGACGGGAAGCCGATCTCCATGGAGGAGCTGCCGGCAGGTGCGATCGTCTGGGACGAACGCGCCGGCGCGGAATGTGGCGATGTCACCGCCATCCTGTGGCGCGATGTCGGTACGTCACGGCGAGGCCTGCCACCGGACGTAACCCTCAGGCCGGTCTTCGAGGCGTCATAGCGGCGGCGAAACCAGCAACAAGTCGCAATACAGTAAAGGAGAAGCCATTGAGCGCGCTCTTCAAATCACCAACCATCAACATTCCGCCCCCGCCGGCGCCTCTGCCGCCTCCGCCGATGCCGGATCCCTTCAATCCCGCCGCCATGGAAGCCGCCAAGGCCCAGGCTGCGGCGCGTGCAGGACGCTCCTCGACCATTCTCACCACTGCCGCGACGCGCGGTGCGCAGGCGGCGACCAGTGGTGCTGGCGTGCCCTATAGCGGAAAGTCTTTGGGCGGCGGTTAAGATTGCCACGGCCTCGCGGACGCAATCCCGCCTGTGTTTTCGAAAACAGGGATGACTGCCGTATGAAAACCCGCGTTCAGGAGCTGCTGCAGATCGGGGATCAGCTGTACTCCAAGCGTTTCCCACTGCTTACACTGTGGCAAACCTTTGCCGAGAACTTCTATCCGATCCGCGCAGACATGACGCGCTCGCGTTACATTTCGGAAGAATTTGCCTCCTACCTGATGACCGGCCGGCCGGTGCTGGCGCATCGCGAGCTTTCCAACGCATTATCGTCAATCCTGCGGCCACGCGGAATGCAATGGTTTCAACCCAGAACCGTGAACGATTCGATCAACGAGGATCATGCCTGCAAGAAATGGCTTGATCGCGCCGGCGCCATAATGCGTCGGGTGATGTATGACAGCGCGTCGCAATTCACCCGCGCCACCAAGGAGGGCGATGCTGATTACATTCTGTTCGGGCAATGCGTGATCGAGCCGCGGTTGAACACGCGCCGCACCGGCATGCTCTATCGCACCTGGCACCTGCGCGATTGCGTGTGGGCCGAGAATGCCGATCTCGTGATCGATCAGTTTCACCGCAAGTGGAAGATCGATGCTCGCGCCTTATGCAGGCTCTATCCCGATACGGTCGCCCCTGAGGTCAAGACCAAGGCTGAGAAAGACCCGTTTACCGAGGTCAATTGCCGCGTCATCGTGCTGCCGGCGGACGAATACGACTGTTATGGCGACGACGGAGATACGGCCCTACGTGATCGTGGCTCGAACGCGTTCGTCCAGATCGTGATTGACGAGGATCATCAGACCATTCTGGAGGAAACGCCCCGGCTTGATCTCGGCTACGTCATCCCGCGTTGGATCACCATCGGCGGCTTCTCCCAATATGCCTATTCGCCGACCGCTATCGTTGCGCTGCCCGATGCCCGCATGCTCCAGCAGATGACCCTTACCCTGATCGAAATCGGCCAAAAGATTGTCGATCCGCCCATGATCGCGGTCGGCGATGCCATCCAGGGCGGCACCAATCTCTACGCCGGCGCTATCAACTGGGTGGACCCCGACTACGACGAACGTACCGGCGAAGTGCTGCGGCCGATCACGGTCAACGGCGAGGGTCTGCAATGGGGCACCGAATACGAAGAGAAGATCGAACGCGTCGTCAACGAGGCGTTCTTCCTTAATGTGCTGAATTTGCCGGAATTCGACGGCAAGGCGATGACCGCGTATGAAGTGTCGGAGCGGATGAAGGAATATATCCGCCGCGCTACGCCTTTGTTCGAGCCGATGGACCTTGAGTACAACGGCCGGCTATGTCAGACGACTTTCGATATGCTCGACCGCGTCGGCGCGTTCGGCTCTCGCCTCGACCGGCCGCCACAACTGCGCGGTCAGAAGATCGAGTTCAAGTTCGCCAATCCGCTGGTGCAGGCCGAGGCGGATTCGAAGGTCGTGAGCTTCACCAAAATGGCGCAACTGCTCGGCGCGGTGATGCAGTTCGAACCCTCCGTGCGTGCTGACGTCAATTTCGATAAGGCTTTCCGTGGCGCCTACGAAGGCACGGGCGCCCCCGCCGAGTGGCTGGAGGACCAGGACAAAGCCGATGTCGTCAAGGCGCAAGCCCGCGCTCAACAAGCGGCAGTCCAGCAAGCCGCTGACCTCGGCCATGTCAGTGAGCAGGCCGGCAAGGCCGCGGCCGCAGTGAAGAACGTCGGCGACATGGCTTCGTCACTACAGAACGCGGGTTTGGCGTGAGGCAGCAATGATGCCCTCTCGGCCGAAATTCCAGCCCGATCGTCCCTGGCAAATGCCTCGGATCGAAGACGCGGATATTTTCGCGCTCCAGGCTGTTGCCAATGGAACCGCAAACAATACACAGCAGCAGCGCGCTTACGACTACGTTGTGCGTACTTTGTGCGAGACCGACCGCATGACGTTTTGGCCGGGTGGCGAAGACGGCAGGCGCGCGACCGATTTCGCCGAAGGCAAGCGCTGGGTCGGCGTGCAGCTGCGGCGCATCGAGAAGATGCGCCCGGATCACCGGAACGAATCGGCGGAGATTAGCTAAAGCTAAATCCTACGCCATGTCGTCTTCTGTGGAGGATTAGGATTTTGCTTAACGCCGAATTCAAACGTGTGACTGCATCCGGAACAACGAAACATTTCCTGTTTGAATGCGTTTGTGCCGCGAAATTGGAGGATTTGCTTCTTTCCGTTTTCATAACAGGCTGGACACAAGCGATGAATTGGTTCGCTGGCCTTTTCAGACTCTTTCAGTTCGTAGGCGAACGTGCCCCCTCCGAAGTCCTTAAGCTGGTAGCGCTCCTTTTGACTATTCCATGCTTCAAAGCGAGCCACTTGTGCTTCAAGCTCGCCTACTCTGGTAATCAACTCCGATTGCGCCGTCTGTGCGGCGATGATCTTTTCCTGAAGTTCTATAGCCACCGCGTTGCGCGCGGAGGCGTCTTTCAGATCCTTAAGTCCCTTCACGATATCGAGCATGGACTTAAAGGCGCCGAGGCCAGCCACTGTTTCACCAAGCATGAGAGCTCTTCTTCTGATTACGCGTGAGCCTTTGCCGTGAAGTCGAGTCGGTCCTATTGAGCACGCAAATAACCTGCCCCGCCCAAGGCTCACATAAGCAAGCGGGGCTGACTCGGCAGGCCGCTGTGTCTGCCCAAACAGACCGCGGCCGTGGCGCAAAGCGGCGAAGCGGGCACTTTCCGCGGTTATTTAGGTTTGTCAACTCGGCATTTGAGATTTTTTGCGCATTCGCCAAGCCGGGAAGCGCTTCGCCTGCGGCAGCCGCGCGCGGCCAGAATCCCGAAGCAAAACCGCACTGATTTCGAAACGAATAAGGGCACGTCATGCAGTATTTCCCCTATCATCCGTTGCGGAAATATACCTCGCCGCTGTTCGACCCCCTGAGCACCACTGCGGCGGCGCTCGCCACGCTTGGTGGCGGCAGCGCGGCCACGGGCGGTGCGATGGCCCTGACCGGCATCGGTGCCGGCATTTCTGCAGTGAATACGATCGAGGGCGGCGAATATGCGGCACAGGCCGGCCGCATGAAACAAGCCGAGGCGAATTTCGAGGCCGACCAGGACGTCGCCAATGCCGCGGGCGAAACCGCGGCCGCGCAACGCCAAGGGATCGATGTCAGCAGGAAGGCCGAGATGCTGCGCTCCTCCGCGGTCGCCGATGCAGCCGCCAGCGGCGTCAACGCAGGAGCGGGCAGCGCCCTCTCCAATCAAGCGCAGATCGCAGCCCGCGGCCGCTACCAGGCCGACATGGACCTGTGGTCTGGTCAAAACCAAGCCACCGGCCTGCTGAACAGGGCTGCCGCCAAGCGATATGAGGGTGAACTGGATCTGCTTGGCGGCGAGGAGGCGCAGCGCGCATCGACACTCAATGCACTCTCAACCATCGCGGGTGGCGGCGCCTCATTCATGCGGATGTATGGCGGCAAGGGCCTGTTCTGATCCGGCGCTCGACTTCGCGTGAGCCTGCGCACGGGTGCGTAGCACCGCCACTGCTCCCTCCCCACAAGGCGAACGGAGAGGACGCACCGCCGCGCGATGATCTGAATGCCACGACTTTTGGCGCTCTGCGACTTATCCAATAAGTGAGCCGGATGCATGCCCACGATTCCAACCCCGGAAGAGCTCGGCAGTCTGCTGCACATTCCAGGCTCGCGCCCGGTCGCCAGCTATGACGTGTCACCGGTTGCGCGCGGCGCCCAGCAGATCGCCGACGCCGGAACGCGATTCGGCCAGGCGCTCGAAGATGTGGGCAAGGCGACCTACAAGATCAGCCATCAACAAGCCATGACGGAGGCCGTCAACGCCAATGCCTTCATCCATGGCCGGCTGATTGAGGCGCGTGCACGTTATCAGAACGATCCCGACTACGCGACGCTCGCGCAACGTTGGAGCGAGGAAGCCGGCAAAATCGTCGATGATGGGCTTTCGCAAATTTCAAACGAAGGTTTGCGGGAGCATGTGCGCAGCAATCTTGCTGTGCCTCTCGCACAGGAAAGCGCTGCGATCCAAAGCCGGGCGTTTCGCGCCGCCGCCACTGCCCATGCGGCCAGTCGCGACAGATATTTGCGCAACCTGGTGCAACATGTCACCCTCGACCCGAACGACAGTCTGATTACGGGTGGCGTGGATTCCCTGCATTCCGCAATCGATGACGCTGTCAAGCGGGGATATCTCACTGCAGAGCAGGCCTTGGAGGAGAAACGACGCGACGCGCTCACGCTTTGCGCGGAACAATATGCCCGTATGGGCCGCCTCGATCCCGAGCGCGCCATTCGCGAGCTTGAATCTCCCGCGGACGGCCACCCGCTGCTTGCGCAGCTTCCGCAGCCTTTGAAGGATTCGTTGATCCAGCAGGCGCGCCAGCAGCAGCAAAACATCTTCAAGGATGCGGAGCATGCGGCGCTGCGTCGCCGGCAGGAAATACAGCACACATCCGATCAAGCCGAAAACGAGATCGTCACGAATTTGACCGGCGAAAAACCGTCTCTTACGAGAGTCGACATTTCCAACAACCAACAGCTTACGCCCTCGGCGAAGACTTACATGCTAGCGCTCGAAGATCGCACCGCGAAACCGGATCCCGACGCCGCGATCTCCAACGCCACGGCGCGCCGGCTACTCGATCAGATTCGCATGCAAGACGGCGACTCGAACAAGATCGCCAGTCTCGTTCCGATTTACAACGCGTATATCAACGGAAGCCTCGGCAGGGACGATTTCAATTTTGTTCGCAAGGAATTTTTTGCGAAGCAGGCGCCGGGGGAAAACCTCCTCTTGGCTCACAAACAGGCTTTCCTCAACGGTGTCGCGCATGCGATCGATCAATCCGACCCGCTGCTCGGCGAGATCGATCAGCTTGGCAGATCGAAAATGTATCTCCTCGAGCGCGATATCGACCGGAAAATCGACCAATACCGCAACGCCGGCAAGGACCCCTTCGATCTGTTCGATCGGTCAAAGCCGGACTATGTCGGAAAACCGGAATCACTTGAGCGCTATCGGACCACATTGCAGGAAACGTTGGAACAGCGCGCGCGCCAGGTTCACTCGACAGCTGCCTCGGGCGCGACCACGCAGGCCCAATCCGTTCCGCAACGCCTTAGCGGCGAAACGCCGGCGGACTACCTCAGGCGCATACACGCGGCCACGCCTTAGGGCGGGTTCGCTTTAACCGGCCGTGCTCACTTGGGATGGCGGGTCGCGCGTCGCTAACCCGCCCTACGTCCAGCGCCAAACCAAGCGCATTGCTCTCCAGGTGACCGATCATGCCGACGAAAATCGAAGCGTTGAAGCAGTCGGGGTTTTCCGATGGCGAGATCGGTGACTGGATAACCATTGAGCGGCTGCGCATGCAGGCTGCGGGATATCCAGACGGCGAGATCGATGAGAGCCTCGGTATCACCCGCCCACCCAAAGAAGTACCGCCCGCGTTTATCGAGCGCTTGAAGCAGGGAAACTGGTTTTACCGCATTCTTGGCGCAGCCGGAGAATATGGGGGAAATTATTTCGGCGACGAGCCGCCGGGACTTTCAGCGGAACGGCAGGTATTTTTGCACAAATTCGGACTTATGGGAGATCTCGCTAGTGCCGCCGTAACGACGGGAGACGTACTATTGAGGTCGGTCCCGGCCGGAATTGGCGCCCTCGGCGCCGGCGTCGGGCAGGCATTTGAGGAAGCCCATGATGCAGCGGTTGGACCTGGCCCCCAAGCGAAAGGCAAGGCCGCTCGTGATTTTGCGCAACTCGCGCAGATTGCGGCGCTACTCTCCGGCGCCAAGGGATCGAAGAATGGATCTGTGCGTACGGCAATCCCCGGCGCCACGAACGGACCGATCATTGCTCTACCGCGGGCGGAGGACTTCCGCAACGCAGCCGCGAGCATTTCCGGGTCCCCGGCCAGCTTTGGAACCGAGCAGAAATTGCTTCGGCTGTGGAAGGAGCACGGCATTCATCCGAATGAAGTCGCGGCCGATGCGCTGCACGACCAGGGCATCGCGGAAGCGATCGCATCGGAGTCCGACAGACTTCCGGAGGTCTATGCGGGCGACAAGCCGACAGCGCCGCGCCCGCACAGTAACGCGCAGGTCGTCGAGACCGGTCGAATAGAGGAAAGTAGCTTGGCTACGGGACCGACCGGGTCAACCAAAGACACCCCGGTGCGATATACGCAACGCGATGCGGGCGCAGACAATGTAGCGCACGGCGGGAAAGATGCTCCAACGGAAGCGGAAAGCGGGTCGTCTCAAAATCCAGGCGCCCCCGAACCGTCAAATATGATTGCGGAAACCGATGACATTCAAATGTATGATCCGCCGCGAAAAAGGCAACGGCCGTTTACCAGAGATTATCCCAACGAGGTTCAAGCCGATGCCCTAGGACAACTTCTGAAGGATATCGAAGGACGCCCGCTTGACGCCGACTTCATCGCTGGACGGCGGTTCGCTGGCAAAGCCGATAGTGCCCTATCGGTGGAAGACATGAAAAAGGCAATGCTGCCGCTCGATATCCGCTTTGCACTCGTGCATCCGCGGGCGCTTCCGCCGGGAGTGGGCGGAATGTTTGTTTCGCCTTTTAGTCGGGGCAGGCCGCGGGGCGGCGACATATTCGTGAGCAACGCCCTGCGTTTAGCTGACCAGGATTTGACGACGGCGCACGAATTTAGTCATGCTATCGACCATTTTGCCAAAACCTTATCAAACGACCTTGCACCGGCTGAAATAGCCGAACTCCGCAATGTCTATGTCACTTTAAGGTCTGATCCGAAAGACGCGTCCTTTCCGCGACAGCCGGAGACCTTCCGTTATCTACCTCATCAGGTGAATCGCGAGCTTCTGGCGGAAGGCATACGGGCCTATATGGCTAATCCAAACTATTTCAAAACCGTGGCGCCGAAGAGTGCGGCCAGAATTCGTGCGGCTGTCAACAATAATCAATATCTAAAGAAAGTCATACAGTTCAATTCCCTACTTGCTGCCGGCCTGATCGGTGCCGGCACCGCCAATCAAGATAGCGACAACCAGTAATGCGTTGCTCGCGGACCGTTCGGGTCCGTTGCGGCGTCCCCTATGGGCGCATCCGAAGCGCACCG
>DATGCX010000047.1:0-4366 GCA_035311445.1 Xanthobacteraceae bacterium
CGATGAACTCGGCGCACTCGGCCTGGCCTTGCTTCGAGAACGTCCACGACCCCACCAGCGTGACCTGCCGGCGCAGGAGATCCGCGCTGACGTCGAGCGTGACCTGACCCCGCTCGCCGACGAAACAGGCGGTGCCCCACGTCGGTTGGGGCGCTTCGGCAAAAGGCACTCAGCCTCGGGTTACCGCTAGGTGATCGCCGGTGAGCCGAGGCTGTAGGTCTTTGGACTTGCCGCTCGATTGCTGTCGTAGCGCATTCGATTGTGGAGTTGGTTCTGGCCATGGTCGCAGAGCTGGCCGCAATGTCTCGTAGGCTTGCGCCATTTGCAGGACGCCTACATCGTCGAAACGGTGCCCGACGATCTGCAACCCGATTGGCAGGCCATCTGTATCATAACCGGCGCAGATCGAGCATGCTGGCTGCTCCGACATGTTGAATGGTGCTGTAAACCCGATATGTTCAAATGGCTTTGCCGGGTCGTTGCCCGGCGTCGCGTCGTTGACAGCATAGGCGGTAATCGGCGAGGTCGGACTGAGCAGAAAATCAAACTTGCGCATTGCAGCCACAGCCTTCTCACGCATCAGAAAGACTTGACCGAGCGCACGCAAAGCATCGGCAGCAGTGAGTTTCTCAGCACGCCTGCACCATGCGGCAACGAATGGCAGCACCTTGGCTTTTCGCTTTGACGGCAAGAGCTCGTATTCGGCAAGCAGGCGCGCCTGAAAGAAAACGTCCAGTCCATCAAGCATTCCGCGGGTGAAGAAGGGGGTCGCCGGCTCGACGATGGCGCCCGCGCGCGCAAACGCCTTGCCGGCCCGGGCGATTGCCTGGCGAACCGCTGGCTGCGTCTTGAGGCCGACACCAGCGTCGAGCATGAGACCAAGTTTCTTACCCTTCACCTCGCCTGTCAGCGATGACCAGTCGATCCCGCGATAGGGCAGCGCCGTGTAGTCGCGAGCATCGGGTTTACTTAGTACGGCCATCAGCAACGCACCATCGGTGACGGTGCGCGTCAACGGCCCAGCGACGCGGCCCAGATACGGCGGATAGATTGGAATACGTCCAAGGCTGGGCTTGAAGCCGAATATTCCATTGTGCGCCGCCGGCAACCGCACCGAACCTCCGATGTCCGTGCCAAGCGCAAGCGGGCCGTAGCCGGCGGCAATCGCAGCACCCGCGCCGGAACTTGAGCCACCAGAGTTCCGCGCAAGATTCCAAGGGTTGCGCGTGGTCCCGTGCAGGCTAGAGAGCCCAGACGACAGCATGCCAAAGTCGGGCATCGTAGTCTTACCCAACAAAACGCAGCCGGCTTCCCGCACGCGGGCCGTCGGGGGAGCGTCGGAGGCGCTCGGTGTCATGTCGCCTGCCGCGGTGCCAAAAGGCGCAGGGATGCCCTTCACGGCGATGTTGTCCTTGATCGTGATAGGCACACCGTCGAGCGGGCTGAGCGGCTTACGCCGGCGCCACCGCTCCTGTGAAGCAGCCGCCATCGCGAGCGCACCAGCCGCGTCGATGACGTACATTGCGTTAATCCTCTTCTCCCAAGCATCGATGCGGGAAAGCACGGCGCGCGTCACTTCGACGGGTGAGAGCCTTCGAGTGCGATAGGCGGTCGACAGCTCGTGGGCGGAAAGGTCATGAAGTGCGATCATCGCAGCTTCCGAAACGTGAACTTGGTCTTGGGATTGGTAAACCATCGAAGAGGACGCCCAATCATGTGGGGTTTTCCCCAACACAGCGGCACTGCATTGACGTCAGTAGGAGATTTTACTTCTAGATCGCGGCTTCTGAGGCCTTATCGAAGAAGTGCAGCCGATCGGGCCGCACGACAAAGCGAAGCTTGTCGCCACGCTTAGCCCTCACCGTGGGTTCGACTGCCGCCACCATGGTCTGGTCGCCCACCTGCAGGTCGAGCAGAATCTCGGAACCCAGCTTCTCCACCACCTCGACGACCGCATCAAAACACAGTCCGGCGGCATCGCTGCCGTTAGACAAATGCAAGTCTTCTGGTCGGATGCCGATGGTCACATCCCGCTCGACATAGGGCGCAAGGCGTGGAGCAAGCTCCGGCGGCACCTCAATGCCGAAGCCGGGCTTGTGCGCCCGCAGGGCGTCTTTCTCGCCACTCACTCGGACAGCGGCGAAATTCATGCCAGGCGAGCCGAGAAAGCCGGCGACAAAACGATTGACCGGCGCGTTGTAGAGCTCGAGCGGCTCGCCCACCTGCTGCACGACTCCGTCCCGCATCACCACCACGCGATCGCCAAGCGTCATCGCCTCCACCTGGTCGTGGGTCACGTAGATCGCCGTCGTGTTGAGCCGTGTGTGCAGCTTCTTGAGCTCGACTCGCATCTGGACGCGGAGTTTCGCGTCGAGATTGGAGAGCGGCTCGTCGAACAAAAACACCCGCGGATGGCGCACAATGGCACGGCCGAGTGCGACGCGCTGGCGCTGTCCGCCTGAGAGCTGGCGCGGTTTTCGCTTCAGCAAATTCTGGATTCCGAGGATCTCGGCCGCCTCCTGCACGCGCATACCGATCTCGGTGCGCTCGAATCTGCGCATCTTCAGGCCGAAAGCCATGTTGTCGTAGACGGTCATGTGCGGGTAGAGCGCGTAATTCTGGAATACCATGGCGATGTCGCGATCCATGGGCGGCAGATTGTTCACCACCGTATCGCCGATCAAAACATCGCCGGATGTGATGGATTCGAGTCCCGCCACCATCCGCAAGGTTGTAGTCTTGCCGCAGCCCGAAGGGCCCACCAGAACCACGAATTCCTTGTCGCGGATCTCGAGGTTCACGTCCTTCACCGCGTGCACTCCATCGAACATCTTGTTCAAGTTGTGGAGCAGGACGCGCGCCATCGCCTCATCCCTTCACGGCGCCGGTGACACCGGCGACATAATGCTCGACAAAGAAGGAATAAATAATCGCCACCGGGATCGAGCCGAGCAGTGCGCCCGCCATTAGCGGCCCCCAGTAGAACACATCCCCGCGGATGAGCTCCGAAGTGACGCCAACCGGCACGGTTTTCTGCGCTGGCGACGACAGGAACACGAGCGCGTAGATGAACTCATTCCACGACAGCGTGAAAGCGAAGATGCCGGCCGACAAGATGCCCGGGACTGCCACGGGGAAAACAATATAGACCATCGCCTTCCAGCGCGTGGCACCGTCGATCCGCGCGCACTCCTCCAGTTCCCGTGGGATCGCTTTGAAATATCCCATAAGCAGCCACGTGCAGAACGGGATAAGGAACGTCGGATAAGTTAAAATAAGCGCCCATGGCGTGTCGCCGAGGCGGAAATTGCGGATGATGTCAGCAAGCGGGATGAAGAGCAGAGTTTGCGGGACCAGATAAGTGATGAAGATGCCGGTGCCGAGGCTGCCCGCAAACGGAAAGTGGAGGCGGGAGAGCGCGTAACCCGCAAGCAGCCCGCAGAATACTGAGATGATGGTGGCAACGATCGAGATGAGCAGCGTGTTCCACATCCAGGTGCTGAACAACGTTTCGCCGAGCAGGTACTGGATGTGCTCGAGCGTCGGATGGAGCGTCCAGAAAGGCGTATAGTTCGGCGCCATCCACGGGCGGTACAGCTCGCTATCCGGGCGCACCGTCGTTACCATCATCCAGTAGAACGGAAATAGCAGCACGAAGACGAACACCCCGAGCGGGATGTAGAAGAAGACCCAGCGCCGCCACTTCGCTCCTTCGATCATTGCTAATGCGTCTCCACCCGACGAATGTAGAGGAGTTGGATAACGACTACGATTAGCAGCACCGGAAACATGGCGAGCGAGATCGCCGCGCCCTCGCTTAACAACCCGGTGCCGATACCCACCTGATAGGCGTATGTCGCAAACAGGTGCGTGGCATTGGCGGGCCCTCCGCCAGTCAGCACGTAGACCAGTTGGAAGTCCGCAAAAGTCTGAATGACTGAGAACAGCACCACGACCATGGTGACGGGCAGCAGCAGCGGCCACGTCACATGCCAGAACCGCTGCCATGGCCTCGCACCGTCGATGGCCGCTGCTTCCTGGAGCTCAGGATTGATGGTCTGCAAGCCGGCGAGCAGGCCGCAGAAGAGCGAGATGATCGTCGCCGCGATCGAGATCAGCAGCGTGTTGAGCATCCAGGTCGAGAACAGCGTCTCGCCGAGCAGGAACTTGATGTGCTCGAGGGTTGGATGCAGCGTCCAAAATGGCGTGTAGTTGGGCGCCATCCACGGCCGGTAGAGCTCGTTGTCCGGCCGGACCGTCGTCACCATCATCCAGTAGAACGGAAACAGCAGGACGAAGACGAACACCGCAAGCGGGATGTAGAAGTACACCCAGCGCCGCCATCTCGCTCCTTCGATCATGGCCG
>DATGCX010000048.1:0-14780 GCA_035311445.1 Xanthobacteraceae bacterium
TGAAGAACGACCGTGATTTGACGAACGCTTCAAACAGGTCTTCGGACAGGCCGCGCCGCAAGAGGCCAAATAAAAGTATACAACCTATGAGTGAATAAGTCAATGAATTATCTATTTTGCGCGCATCGTCTGGTGCATGGAAGGCAAGACACGCGCGAGCCCCGAGGCCCCCGGGGTTGGCGCTCTGCTTGCTTCGTTCTCGCTGAAACCGCCGACTTGTGCGGTGCAGAAAGTCGGCAGCTTTCTGAGGTACACCGACCGTAATGCCAAAGTCGTGGGAACGGCAGCCCATGACCCACACCAGCCATTCGTCCGGGTACAAGGTTGCAGGGACGTAGGGCGCAATAAGCGCAGCGCATTGCGCCTTCTCGGGCGAAAGGCCAGCGACGTGCCGACACGGCCGCCTGGGCGGCTGTGCTTGTGATGAGGCAGCGCAATACGCTGCGCTTGCGGCGTGCAATAGGCTACGCTTGCGGCACAATGCGCTGCGCTTATTGCGCCCTACACTCGCTGGAGTGTTCGTTTCCCGATCCCAAAAGCCGCGCTCATCACTTCCTATTAAAATTGAATAAATCGGGTGTGACGGCCGGCGGCAACTCCAGGCCGTCGAACATAATCACCTCAATGCCGTCGCGCGTGCCAATGCGCCTGATGTCACCATCATTGGAATAGATGCGTTCAGCTCCTTCCACTTTCGCAATAGCAACGATCTGCCTGTCGAATTTCACTTTTGACCAATTCGCCGAACCTTCCTTTTTATCACCATGCGCCATTGCTTCGCGATGACGCGCAGCGGCTTCGACTGCCGCCCGCTCCCCGAAGGGAGCAATCTTAAAACGTGCGTGCCTGCTTAGAATTTCAAGATATGCAGGCGCGGCGTCAGCCGCTCCAATCAGCACCTCGCAGAGAGCCGGAGTTGGGATGATGATTTTCGCTCTCTGCTTATCCAGAATAACGACAAGGTGAGAGATTCGAGCATCTACGTCACCCGTTCCCTTCACCTGCGGATCGAGCAGCGGAACTAGAAACGTGGTATCGAAGACCACCAACATTTAGAGGTGATCTCCGTTATCGTTTCGCAGCCTAAGAGCATCGCGGATAGCATCTTCGCTATTGTGCCACATGCTGCCCTCGATAGCGCGCAACTTTCCCACGACGTCAACCAGAGAACTATCGTCAAGCGGTTCAAAATCCTCAATGTCGAACTGTTGAAGTGTCCAAGTGCCGTTCTCTTCCCTTATCCATTTGCCGCTTCCGTGAACGCGTAGCGTTCCAGAGAGAAAGTGCGGCGCAAGGCGGCGAGCGACGTCCTCATTGCGCACTTGGCAATAATATTCGACCTCGCCAGCCCTTAACCAAACGGGAATAGTCTCGTCACGACCACCGATGCGTATTAGCACGCCATCAAGCGTTCCTCGCTCGCGGAAGGGACCATACCGGATAGGCTTGGGTCTAGTGCGCCCGGGGAACTCTATGACACGAGAACTGTCCGGCGGAATCAACACAGCAATCGCATTGTCTTTTGCCAATAGGCCATCCAGGTTAAGGAATGCCTGCATGACTTCTTTGGGGGCCGAACCCTCACGCACCTGTTGAACCCGCTCACCCACCTTGGGAATTGCCGGTTCGTCAACAGTCGACACGAGTACCGCGCTACCGGGCTCAAGGTGGGAGAAATGGACACGCTCCCGCTCGCCGAGCAATTTCGCAAACTCGGCCATGTACTCGGCCAATCGGCCCATAGGGAGGCTGTCGACGCTGAAAACGTCGATTCTCAACCTATACTGGCGGTTCTCAATCATCTCTATGTTCTCGTTATGTTCGCATTCTAACACCTTGTAACCCACTATATGAGCCCCTCTGTTCCAATTTTTTCTTTACGGGGGCCGCCCGGGGCCGCGAACACGCCAGGGACGTAGGGCGCAATAAGCGCAGCGCATTGCGCCTTCTCGGGCGAAACGCGAGCGACGTGCCGACACGGCCGCCTCGGCGGCTGTGCTTGTGATGAGGCGCCTCAAATACGCCGCGCTTGCGGCATGCAAGAGGCTACGCTTGCGGCGCAATGCGCTGCGCTTATGCGCCCTACGCTCACTAAGGTTGGAGATTTCGCCGAAGAAAGCCCACCGCATCAGTGATCGATTGTGCTCGAACCGCCGCATCATATGCCATTGAATATCCGGGAGCTTCACCCATGCAGGCACCGAGGGAGCTTGGGTCGAACGGCTTTGCTTGACCGTCGATGAGGAACGCTGGCCGGTTTGGCCCCAGCAAAATTAACGGACATTTCTTTGTGCTGACGTACTCCGGGTAAAAACGCAAGGTAGTCAAGCTGGGAACCGTCCACGCATGGTAGGTGCCCTGGTAGGTCACGGTTTCAATCGGGGCCGGATGCCCGGCGGCTCGCGCGTAGGCCAGATAGCTCTCGATCTTTCTCACAGGCAGATTGTCGTCTTTTTCGCCAAGTAGCATCAGCACCGAAGCCCCAGTATAAGCGCCCTGTTCGGCAATCACGCCAAAGTTCCCGGCGGGATAGAAGGCGACGTGTGCTGCAAATCGGCCTTCACCGGGATTTAACGCCGATCGAAGCCGCTCAAACGCCGTCAGATGAGCCACTTCACCGCCAAACGAGAACCCCACAATGGCAATTCGATCGAGGTCAATCTTGGGCTCGCTCGCCAGCCGCCGCAGCGCGGCGTAAGCGTCCGCCACGCCAGCAGGTAAATAGCCGGGGGACTCTGACAGTGCCGGGCCCGTCGTGCCGCGCGCGGCAAAGCCGTCGTAGGTCAATGTGGCGAAGCCTGATTTGCGCAATTGGGCAGCGGCATAGCCTTCATTGGCGTCACGATAGCCGCCGATCGTGTGAACGATGACGACCGCCGGATACCGATCCTTTGCTTCTTCCGGGAAGCCCAGATTCGCCCGAACCATGACGGTTCCGGTTGCGGCCTCCCGCGCCAGAAGCTGGCGAAAGTCGCTGTACGTTGAAGACTGAAAAGTGATTGTGGTCGACGACTGACAATGTGCAGCCGCTGTTCCGTATACGATTGTCGCCATTAGGACGCATAAAAGCTGGTACATGAGAGCCCCTTCGCTTTCCCACGTCGCGAGCCAAGCACTTGGGCGAGGACGCGATGGCCCGGTCGCGTCATTTAAGTTTCGGCCATTTCGACGACGTAGAACCATATCATCAATAGATGCGAATGCGACGTCCGTTGTTGGCCGATCGCGTCAAGAGGCGTAGGGCGTCATAAGCGCAGCGCATTGCGCGTTCTCGGGCGAAAGGCGAGCGACGTGCCGACACGGCCGCCTCGGCGGCTGTGCTTGTGATGAGGCGGCGCAAATACGCTGCGCTTGCGGCGTGCAATAGGCTACGCTTGCGGCGCAATGCGCTGCGCTTATTGCGCCCTACGCGCGCTAATGCGGGTGGCGCTTCCGCGATCCGGCTTGCCAGGGTTAGAGTTCCGATTGACGACTACTGCGCATGGATGCGGTTCGGATCGAACGGCGTCACAGGGTAGCCACGCGCCTTCTTGTTCTCGTCGGCGGTCGCGCGAAACCTGAGCGTCGTGTCGTCAATCCACTTTGGCGGATTGAGCTGGCGTCCGATGAAGGCGAACGCATCGAGCGAGCGCGGCACTAGCGAAGCGCCAACGTGGTCGGCGCCCTTGACCAAGCGATATTCATGGCTGATGCCAGCATCAAACAGCACGCGATGGACGAACTCCGTGCCCTGGTCGATATAAAACAAGTCCTGATCGCCGACCTCGAGATAAATGCCGAGACCGAGGAGGCGCGAAGGGTCCTTGGTGATGATGGTGGCGGGATTGTTGGCTGCCCAATAGTCCTTGTCGATCGGATCGCCGTAAATTCGTTTGAGAAGAATGCGATCCTGGAGGCCGGTGCCGTCGGGCCGACCGATTTTGTCGCGCAGTGTGATGTCATCATACGCTAGCGCGGGTTCGATGGCCGGTTCCTGACTGGCCACCGCCTGGAAGACTTCCGGATACTTCACCGCCATGCGCAGCGAACCCATGCCGCCCATCGAGATGCCTGTGATGAACGTGCCCTCGCGACCCTGTACCACGTTGAAGTTCTTGCGCATGTAGGGCAGTAAATCCTTCATCACGAAGTCTTCCCACTTCTGCGAACCGTCCCTGAAATTCATGTAGAACGCGCGGTCGGCAGACGGCATGACCGACACCATCGGCGCGACCAAGCCGTTTTCGATCGCCTGATCGAGCAGCCCGCCCATGCCCCCGCCCACCGACAGGGCTCGGAAATTTTCCATGTCTTTGTTTGAGCCGCCGCCACTGTGAAGTTGAATGAGGAGCGGATAGCGCTCTGCGCGGTTCGCGTCATAATTCTTGGGCAGGTAATAGGTGATCGGTACCGCGTTCGCCTCGCCGCGGCGAGGAGTCGGAGATGGGACGTTGGTGCTCGCCACGGTCGTCTCGATAAGCGTGCCCTGCATGGCGCGCCCGGGCGTCGTGGGTGTTTGTGACACAGCCGCAGCAGCCGAGAGAAGCGCTGCGCCCACGAGGGTGGCGGCGGTCACATACGATTTCATGACATTCACCTCCTGTGACTGTTTCGCTCTGTTTCGCTGCTGAGATTAATACTGCTGGCCGCATCGTATCATCGGCTCGGCGTTTCCCGCGCGACCGTCAGCGTATCGCCCGGTCGCCGGAAGAATTCTTGCAGCCTGGCGAGGCTGGGGTTGCTCCGCAATTGGCTCGCGGGCGGCAAGGCCGCCTCCGGAACCTCGATCTCGCGCCAGAAATGGCATGCCGTGCGATGCGCCTCGGCATCCTCTTCCAAGACCGGCTCCTCGGTGCGGCAACGCTCGCGTGCATGAGGGCAGCGCGTATGAAAGCGGCAGCCGTTCGGCGGGTCTAGCGGTGACGGCACGTCTCCTTGCACGATCACGCGCTGCGGCCTGAGCGCGGGCTCCGGCAACGGAATCGCCGAGAGCAGAGCCTGGGTATAGGGGTGGCGCGGTCGGGCGAAGAGGCTGCGCTTGTCGGCAAGCTCGACGATCTTGCCGAGATACATGACGGCGACGCGGTCGGCGATGTGTTTCACCACGGCGAGGTCGTGGGCAATAAAGATGTAGCTCAGGCCGAAGCGACGCTGCAGATCCTGGAGCAGGTTGACGACTTGCGCCTGGATCGAGACGTCGAGCGCCGAGACCGGCTCGTCGCAAACGATGAGCGACGGCTCGACGGCGAGCGCCCGAGCGATGCCGATGCGCTGGCGCTGGCCGCCGGAAAACTCGTGCGGGTAGCGCCGGATGTGGTGCGGTGCGAGGCCGACGAGCCCGAGCAGCTCCTCGACGCGTGCCATGCGATCCGCGCCCGAGGCAAGACCGTGCAGCGCGAGTGGCTCGGCCAGCATTTCGCCGACTGTCATGCGCGGATTGAGCGACGCATAAGGGTCTTGGAAGACGATCTGCATGGCGCGGCGCAAGGCGCGCATCTCGGCCCCGCCGAGCTCGAAGATGTTCTTGTCCTGAAAATAGACCGCGCCGGAGCTCGCCTCGATAAGACGCAAAAGCAGGCGGCCGGTCGTCGACTTGCCGCAGCCGCTCTCGCCGACGAGCGCCAGTGTCTCGCCGGCGGCCACGGCGAAGCTCAGATCGTCGACCGCCTTGACCGCACCTCGGCTGCGTCCAAAGAAGCCTGATTTGACCTGGAAGTGCTTGACCAGCTTCTCGACGCGCAGCAGCGGGCCGTCCGTCTTGGCGCTGGAGCCCTTGGCCGCGGACGAAGGGGCCGCGTCGCGCGCACTAGAGCGGTTTTCGGTCATACAGAAATATTCCCAGCGCTGTCGTGGCCGGGCTTGTCCGGGCCACCTCGCTTAGGCTCCGCCGCAGAATAACAGCTTCGATTCGCGCGACCAGACGTGCAGCAAAGTTCCCCTCCCCCGCTTGCGGGGGAGGGGATTCAAATGGCGTCGTTAGCTCCTTAGTCTTGCGCTGTGCTCAACACGCGTCGTCGCCGGGACAAGCCCGGCGACGACGCGTGTGTGGTATTCGAACCACCGGAAATCGGCCGCGCCGCTCACAGCACGTTCTCCTCGAGTGGCGTGCGCCAGCAGGCCGAGAAGTGCCCCGGCTTGACTTCCACTAGCGGCGGCTCGGATACCCGGCAGGCGTCGACCGCAAAGGGGCAGCGCGGATGGAAGCGGCAGCCCTGGGGAAGATTGAGCGGGCTCGGCACCATACCTTCGATCATCGCCAGGCGGTCCTGCTCGCCATGCAGCTTTGGGATCGAGCCGAGCAGTCCGACCGTATAGGGGTGCTGCGGGTCGGCGAAGAGCGCCGCGACCTCGGCACGCTCGAAGACTTTGCCGGCATACATGACGACGACCTCCTGCGCGAGCTCGGCGATGACGCCGAGATCATGGGTGATCAGCATGATGGCGGCGCCGGTCTCGTCGCGCAGATTGCGCATGAGATCGAGGATCTGCGCCTGCACCGTGACATCGAGGGCCGTCGTCGGCTCATCGGCAATAAGGAGCTTTGGATCGCAAGCCAGCGCCATCGCGATCATGGCGCGCTGGCGCATGCCACCCGAGAGCTTGTGCGGATAGTCCTTGAAGCGCCGCTCAGGCGCCGGGATGCGTACACGGCGCAGCATCTCGATCGCCCGCTCGCGCGCCGCTTGAGGCGTCACTGCGCGGTGCCGCAGGATGACCTCGACGATCTGATCCCCGATGGTGAAGGCCGGATTGAGCGAGGTCATCGGCTCCTGGAAGATCATCGAGATCTTGTTGCCGCGCAGCTCGCGAAGCTGCGCGGCCGGCAGGCCGATGAGGTCGGTTCCCTCGAACCGCACCACGCCGCCGGCGATGCGCCCCGGCGGCTGGGGCACAAGACCCATGATGCTGAGGGCCGTGACGCTCTTGCCGCAGCCGCTCTCGCCGACGACGCCAAGGGTGCGCCCGGCGAAGAGCGTAAAGCTGACCCCGTCAACGGCGCGGAACTCGCCGTCATCAGTGGCGAAATGCGTGCGGAGGTCGGTGACCTCGAGGAGCGGCACCGTGCCGTCGCGTTTAGGCGCCGGCTCGTGCCCGGGCGACGGTCGGGTCGAACTCATCGTGTCAGTCATCGCCGGCTTCGTATCATTGTGCCGCTACTTCGGAAGAACATTGTGATCCGCCCGTTTCGTGCAAATCAGACGCCTGTGAGACATCGCGGACGGTCTTCGGTTAATGCCGGTCGGTGCAATAACAGCGCCCGACGCGGGCACTGAGGCCTACCTTTACTTCACAGGGCCACTGCACGTCCCGCTGGCACCTCACAGTGGGAGGTTATGCCATTTGACGCACCTCAGAAAGGGACGCGTGATGGATGGTTGTGGCCCACTCCCTCCGTCACCGGTATCCAGCCAACACGGAAGCTATCAGGGGATAAGCCGCCACTAGCGGCATCGGAGCGGCAAGGTTGAAGATGACCCGCAGCGCACCCGAGCAAACGCGATAGGCGGTCCAACATTCCAGGCGCGTTTAAGCCCTTTTCTCTACCTGTTGCCAGCCATCGGCCGCCTTGTACCGGGGCAGCTTGATAAACAATGTTGAACCCTTTCCCGTCTTTGATGTTGCCCATAAACGGCCGTCATGGCTCTCGATGATCGATCGGCAGATGGAAAGGCCGATCCCTAATCCTTGCGGTTTCGTCGTAAAAAGTGGGTCGAAGATACGTGCAAGATTTTGCTGGTCTATCCCGGTTCCGGAATCCTCCACAGACACCAATACGTATCCCGATTCGTCCAGTTCCGATTTGATATGCAGGGTTCGTGCATGATCGGGACTCATGGCCTCGATCGCATTCCTGATCAGATTCAAAATGACCTGAAGCAACTGAACCCGATCACCGAGGATTTCAGGAAGCCATTCGCTCCGCTCAAGCGTAAGCGACACACGATGACTTTGGATATCGCGCTGCTCAAGCAATATTGCTTTGTCGATGAGTTCGGTGATCTGAAGGGGAAGTCGCTCTTCGGTACTCCGCTTGAAAAGCGCCCTCATGCTTGCGATCACCTCGCCTGCATGGTGCCCCGCGGCGACGATTTGCTTGAGGGTCACTTCCACCCTGCCAAGATTGGGCGTCGTCGCAGTCAGCCAGCGGATGCCTGCGTTTGCATTTGACACGATGCCGGTCAACGGCTGACTGAGCTCGTGAGCAATCGAAGCGGACAATTCACTAGCGGTTGCCACGCGATTGACGTGCGAGAGCTCGGACATGGTCTGGCGCGTTGTGGCCTCCGCGACGCGACGCCGCCGCCGTTCATAAAGCAGCCAGGAGATCAACGCCGCTTGGCCCAGAATTGCAACGAGCACGACGACGACCTGCTTGCGGTATTGCTCCCATGCGGTCATGTTGCGAAAGCGGATTTCGCTGCCCACAGGCAGGCTTGACTCGCTCACGCCCCAGCGCTGCATCTGACGCCAATCGAAAACCGGGCGAACAAAATTTCCGAGATGAATAGGAATGGTGGCTGCACTCTCACCGTTGAGAATGCGCAATGCACGCTCGCCAGCCGCCTGACCGATTAAGGATGGGATCAATACAAATCCACCGGTACTGCCGCGGCCGATATTGGTGTCGGTGGGAACCACGACTGGTCGATTGGCTGTCTCGGCGATGAGAGCAAGCGCGTCAGCTGGGGGATAGTAAGTTCCCTCTCCGTCCGAGTACATGGCAGTGTAAACAATCGCCGTGTGATCTGGTAGCGTCGCGACCCGCCGCCGTAAGTCTCTCATTGTCAGACCGGTCATTTCGCTTACTTCGATGTCATCGGCAAAAGTTGAAATCTGATTCTTCCAATGACGAAAGACTGCTTGCTTCTCCCAAGCGTCGCCGACTACAACGACCCTCTTTAGAGCGGGCACGACTGCGCGGGCCGCCGTAATCGCGTCGGCAAAGTTGAACTTCATAGTGAGCCCTGTCACGTCACTCTCAGGGTTTAACCGAGCGACAGTTGTTTCATCGACCATCGCAAAGGCAACAGGACTGCCTGGCCAAAGAGTAGATCGCCAACGCAGCACGTAGTCCAAGGATGCATCGCCAATCGCGACAATGACGCTGATTGGCTTTTCACGGTACTTCACTCGAAAATGTCGTTGCAGGCTCTCCTCATATTCTGGGCCAGAGAATCGACTAAAATCGAGGCTCTCCACGTGGATCGTGGTTGGTGATTTGGAATCGGCATTGATGACCGAACGAAGGGCTGAAAAGACATCGTAGTAAAAGGGCCCCCTTACATCAGATTGATCGATCACCAGAATTGAACGCGAAGTAGACTGCGCAGCCGCAGGGCCGGCCACAAAAACAAGTGAAAGAAGAACGCCGACCAGAAACCGGCGTAGTGTTACTTCCAAAACTCCACCTTTGCCGTGTCCGCCTTCTTCGCAGGTGATAATCCTCGCGACTATCACGTTACCGCAGTATCGCTGCGAATTAAAGGGTTTGAGTGAGCCCCGACCCGCCGTGCCGGCCGGAACACCCCGACGGTCGCTATCGGTGGAATGATCGCAGCGGTCGCTGCTTGCAGCCCCCCGAAAGCTTAGCCAAGTCGGGATCATCGAGTCCCGCCCCGCTCCTGCACTCGCGCCGCTCCCGACTTTCGCATAAGATATGAGAAGTGTAACAACCCGATCGGCAGGGGGGACGCTTATCAGGGGGAGGTGACCAATGTGTATGCGGCGGGATTTCCTTCTATTTGTAGCAGTGGCAACGGCGGCCGCGACGCCCGTCATGGCGCAAACGCCTTCGGCGGCCGGGCTGGCCGGCAGTGAAGCGCACCGCGCCATACCGATCCCGGACTTTTCCCGGGTATGGAATCATCCTGCCTTTCCCTGGTTCGAGCCGCCCGCATCGGGCCCTGGCCCGATAACGAACTTGTCGCGCTGGCCGGAGCAGCGGCCCCAAACGCAGGGCGGTTCGGCCGCTTTGCCTGCCAGTGAAGTTGGTATCAGCAACTACGACCAGCTGGTCGGAGATTACAAAAGCCCGATCTTGCAGCCCTGGGCGGCGGAGGTCGTGAAGAAATTCGGCGAAATCTCGCTCGCCGGCATTACGTTTCCGAATCCTTCGAACCAGTGCTGGCCATTTCCGCCGCCTTTCATTTACAAGCAGTTTCTCATGCAGATGATACAGGAGCCGGACAGGATCCTGATGTTGTACAATGGAGATCAGCTGCGCCGGGTACGCCTGAACCAGCCTCATCCGTCACCGCTGACGCCGTCGTGGTACGGGGATTCGGTCGGCCACTACGAGGGTGATACGCTGGTGATCGACACCGTCGGCGTCAAGACCGATCGCCCGTATGCGATGATCGACCTGTTTGGTACGCCCTATACCGACAAGTTGCACATCGTGGAACGCTATCGGCTGCGCGATTACGACGACGTAAATGACGCCCTCGATAGAAATAAAAAAGAGAATTGGCTGTTTAACGGCGATGTCTTCAGCCAGCACCGCGGCAGGTTCCTGCAGCTGCATGTGACGCTCGAGGATGAGGGCGTATTCACGACGCCCTGGACCGCGACCCTGACTTATGTGCCGGGGCCCGACCAGATATCGGAAGGGGTCTGTGCCGAAAATCCGCGCGAGTATTACAATAACAAGGACTCCGATGTTCCGAAGGCTGAGAAGCCGGACTTCTGACGGGCGATGACCGGCGGTTTGGGGCTTAGCCCAGAGGCTGTAATGGCAACTTCCGGGGAAAGCTGCCGTCGCTGAGGACACGCGTCTGGCTGTCCTACAACGCTCGTTTCCCCGGGTAAGAACTGCAAGCTCTATGACCGGTGGCAAGGGCCACAATTGGGGAAAGCTTTCGCGAAGGCGCCTCCTTCGCTACTTTTTGGCCCGCGCGGCCGCTTCCTCAGCCTCCTCTCGCCGGGCGCCCCGTAACACATTGCTGAGTGCGTAGTTGCCTTCGTGGCACGCATATTCGTAAATCGGCTTATCTGTCGCGGGCCAGGTGTACTCGCCGCTCCAGGGCCGATTCCACGTGTCGGGGTCTTCGATCGTGAAGTGATACAGCAGCGTGTTCGCGTCGACGCGCGTGAAGCGCTCAACGACGTGGAGGTTTTCCGTCGATCCGCGAAACCGGGTTTTGTCGTTGAAATTGGTCGTGTCAACAACGAGCGTGTCTGCCTCCCAATGCCCCACTGAATCGCCCATCCAGCGGCGAATGGTTTTGGGAAGATGCTGTGCGTTCATCCGCACGACGCGGGCGTCGTGAATCATCTCGGTGAGAATCAGGATCGCGTCCGGAGTCTGCACGATTTGATGCAGATCATTGTAGAAATAGTCCGGTAGTGCCGGCGGTCCGGACGTGGAACCGAATCCGAGCAGGCAGCGCTCGCTCAGCGGCCTCTGCTCCGGGTTATCTTGGGCGCCGGGTGGCTGCGCTGCGCCATCCTGGCGCTCGTGAGCGGTGGACGTCGGTGTCGCCCGGGCCGCCGCGAGCCGCTTGCGCGCGGCCTCGTTGTAGGTAGGCACCTGGCCGTCCGGCGGATCAACGACGATGGATGTTCGAATCTGCCCACCGACCTCGGTGTATGCCGAGCCCTGGTTGAGCCAGAAACGATTATAGCCGCCGACTGCGCCGCCGCCGCGCTTCTCCAGTGCTTCAAAGAACGATTTCGGTGGGCTGGTGTCGCCGCCCACCGGCGGTGGCGGGCGATCCGGAGGTAAGGGCTCGTCGCCTCCCGCGCTTTTGGCCCTGCGCTCGCCCTCGGCTCTCTCCAGAGCTACCGCTTTCTCCTTGGTCAGGAACGGTGGATCTCCGGGCAGTCGCTCGAGCGGAGTCATTGTGGCCAGGTCGTAGGTACCCTGGAGGTCCGGATGCCCATCCGGCGTGCGCGGCAGGTCAGCGTTTGACGCCGTGTTCGTCACTTGTCCCACTATGGGGGGAGTTGTCAGACAGAGCAACCCGAGCGCCATTCCCAAAGCGCTCATACCGGAAATGAATCGGTTCGGCATATCCATACCTCCTCGATTATTCGTTGAGCGGACGTTTTCGATACTTGCCATACAGCAGCTCTTCGACAAACTCCACGCACTTGAAATCGAGTAACTGCGCGCTCTTTTCCTGGCGCCGGTAGAGCGGCATGCTCATCTTCCAGGGGCGGGTGAAGACGTTCGGATCTTCAATGGTCGCTTCATAGGAGATTACATCCGGGCTGGTGCGCGTGTAGCGTTCGATCACGTGCAGCTTATCGCTATGGAAATTTCCGGCGCGGTCGAACCATGTCTGATCGTTCAAGTCGGTCACGTCGATCGCCAGGGTGTCACCCTCCCAACGTCCGACGGACTTGCCCATCCACGAGTCGGCCGGAGCGGGTCCGGGGTCTTTCAGAAAGATGCTCCTCACGGCCCCGGCGTACTCGTAGACGAAGGTGAGCGCGCTGACACTTTGCAGAATCTGAAACGGATAAGGCATGTAGGTCGCGCGTGGCACACCGGGGAGATAGCATTTGATCTCCGGATCCAGGTTCAACCAATCGTCCTGGTTCTGCTTCCTTCTTGCGAGGGCTTCGGACCTATAGGGGATTTCGCCGCCTTCCACGACGCCAAGGCTGGGCGGCACCGCCCCAACAGCACCCAGCGCACGCACCGGAGCCGCCGGAACTGGACCGTAGGGCCCGGGACGAAGCACCATTGCCGGACGCGCGTCGTGAGCCTCAATGTCGTAGTTCGCTTCGTTCAGCGCCTGCCAGATTCCATTGAAATCTGGCTTGCCGTCGGCGCCGCGCGGCGCGCGATATTCCTGTCCGGCCACCTGCACCGCTCCGACGCCCATGATTGCCGCAACAGCGGATAACATGCTCAGCCTGCTATGGATCTTTTGCATTCAGCGAACCCCACGTAAGCCCAAACGAATGACCATCTCGACGGCATGGCCTCCCGACGCCAAATTGCGGTGCCGACGTTCAGAAGTCCGGCTTCAAGGCCTGAGGCACTAAGCTAACCCATGATGAGCCGGAGCCCCGCGTGTTCTCGGCGCATACCGCTTCGGGCCATGTACCCTGCACATGGCGGTAGGTCGCGAACGCGGACCACGGCGCGGTGAAAGTCGCCGGATCGTCAACGGTGATCTCTACCTGCAACCCTGGCTTCGTCGGATCGAGGTCGATTTCGCCCCTCCCGTATGGATTGGCAGGAGGACTCGACTTTCCGGCGCCGAAATAAGCGCTCTCGTGCTTTAGCTGGAGGTCGCGCGCCATTGCTCCGTCGATCAGCCGATAGCGCTCGATCACGTGCAACGAGCCGCTGAAGGGCGTGCCGTACCGATCGATCATCGAGAGCGGCCCCACCTTTTGACCGATCGTGTCGATCACCAGCGTGTCGCCCTCATAATGGCCTACCGACTCGCCTTGCCACGAGGGCACCGCGTGCGCAGAATGGGACACGTTCAGGCGCACCTGGCGGACTTGGTGATCACTGAGATAGAGCAGAATGACTTTGTCTTTCTGCTGTATCAGTTGCATGCCGAGTTGAATGCTCAATGTGAATGGGGTCGGTTCAGGCCAGCACTGGTTATGTGGATTGGGGAGGACAGTCCCACTTAGTTCCATTTCGCCAATCTTCTTGACGGTCGCCGCCGCCTCGGGCTTCAAGATCGGATTGGTGTAATCACCGACCACACTCTGGATAATGCTGCCGTCGGGTCTCCGAAGCTTGCTTACAACCGGACCTGGTCCCGACAATGGCGGTTCCATATTGAACCAGCGCCCCCATATGCCCGATAAATCCGGGATGGATGTGGCGTTTTTCTTGCCGTTATCGGCCAGCGCGAGCGTGGGCACTACGGCTTGCTCGAAGACGGGCGTGGCAGCCGTTGCCGCCAATGTCGCCGCCAAAAGGAAACGCCGCCGCTGCAAATTCATGCCGTCCTCCCTTTTTCCTGAGCTCCAGCGGAAGCTCTCGCATCAAGCTAAACACTTTGCGAGCGCACTTGGAAGGGAGCGTGATGTCTGCGCCTCGCCCCAGCTGCCGACTTGCGCGTTACAGTAAGTCGGAGCTATACGAGGTACGCTGGTCCCGGCGCTGAGCAGTCGCGGAGCAGCCCATATCACGTTTTCGAGCGCTCCCCAACGCAAGAAGCACGTCTGGCGCCGATTCGTACACCTCCAGGTCGCTTACCTATCCCGGCAGGAACGCGCTCGCGCCTGCTGCCATATCAGTGAGCTTGTCTACGGGTGCGCGGTACAGCGCTTCGAGTTGCTCGCGATTCAGGATATCTGCGACGCGTCCTTCGGCGAGGCACTCACCGTCTCGGAGCAAGTAGGCGCGATCGGCGGCGCGCAGCGCGTGGTTCGGATCATGCGTTGTGAAAAGGACACCGTGTCCCGATGCGGCGAGCGCGCGGATTTCGCGCATCACCTTGCCTTGATTGCCGAAGTCCAGACTCGCGGTCGGCTCGTCGAGCACGATGAACCGCGGCTCCTGAGCGAGCGCACGGGCCAGTAGCACGAGTTGGCGCTCGCCGCCGGAGATCATCGTATAGGGCCGCTCCTTGAGATGCGCGATGCCGAACCGGTCGAGTGCGCCCGCCGCAACTACGTGGTCTCGCCTGGACGGCCGGGTGAACAAATTGCCATGAGCAGTGCGGCCCATCAGCACCACGCTTTCGACCGTGAAGGCGAAGGTCGCCACATGCGTTTGTGGCACATAGGCGATACGGCGCGCGCGCTCACGGGCTGATGTGACGGCGAGCGAACGGCCATCGATCAGCGCTTCGCCTGCCAATGGGCGCAACAGGCCCATA
>DATGCX010000049.1:0-2775 GCA_035311445.1 Xanthobacteraceae bacterium
TTGCGCCGGATCAGGTCGGGCTGGGTCGGCTGTCGCAGGCGGATGGCGACGTCGGCCTCGCGCATTGCCAGATCAAGTTCCTCGTTGGTCGTGAGCAAGGTAATACGAATGTCGGGATAAAGTTCGCCGAACTCGCCAAGCCGTGGCGTCAGCCAATGCACGCCGATGCCGACGGTGGTGGTGATCTTGAGATCGCCGTTCGGGCGCTCGCGACTATCGGTCAATTTGGCGCGCGCCGATTCGAGCTTCATGAAGACTTCGTGTGCCGTGCGGTACAGCAGTTCGCCCTGCTCGGTCAGAATCAGCCCGCGGGCATGGCGGTGGAAAAGCGCGACCGTGAGCTCCTGCTCCAGCGCACTCACCTGACGCGAGACCGCCGATTGGGAGAGACCAAGTTGCTCCCCTGCGTGTGTGAAGCTGCCGGCCTCGGCAGCGGCGTGAAACACCTTGAGCTTGTCCCAGTCCATGATCGATCGAAGTCGCCCTTGCGAATTCCCTCTTCTTGTTATGCGAGCCCCTTGCGGCGTCCGGAATCTAAATCGCCGGATTTGTGATAGCCCCTACTACCCTCTCCCGCTTGCGAGGGAGGGCAGGGAGAGGACGAATCGGCATCTATTCCGCCGCCATGCTTTCCACCTTTTGGGCGGCCAGAAATCGCTCCGCCTCCAGGGCCGCCATGCAGCCCATTCCAGCCGCCGTGACGGCCTGGCGGTACACGTCATCAGTCACATCGCCGGCCGCAAACACACCCGGCACCGATGTCGCGGTCGAGTATGGCGCCGTCTTGATGTAGGCGTTGGATTTCATCTGGAGCTGACCGGCAAACAATTCGCTCGCCGGCGAATGCCCGATGGCGATGAAAATGCCGTCAGTGTCGATCTCCGTGACCGCGCCGGTCCTGACATTGCGGATTGCTGCACCCGAGACCTTGCGGGGGCTGTCCGTGCCGCGCACGTCCTCAAGCACGCTATTCCATATCACCCCGATCTTGGGGTGCCGGAACAGGCGCTCCTGCAGGATGCGCTCGGCGCGGAACGCATCGCGGCGATGGATCACCGTCACCTTATTGGCGAAATTAGTAAGGAACAGCGCCTCCTCGACGGCGGTGTTCCCACCGCCGACGACAAGCACGTTCTTGCCCCTGTAGAAAAAGCCGTCGCAGGTCGCGCATGCGGAAACACCATGGCCGCGAAAGGCCTGCTCCGACGGGAGATCGAGCCAGCGCGCCTGGGCGCCGGTCGCGATCACGAGCGACTCGGCCATGTAGGTGTCGCCGGAATCACACGAAATCCGGAGCGGCCGCCGCCCAAGCTCGACCCTGTTGACATGATCTGAGACCAGCCTCGCGCCTACCTGGGCCGCCTGCTTCTCCATCTGCTCCATCAGCCACGGGCCCTGGATCACGTCAGCAAAACCGGGATAGTTTTCCACGTCGGTGGTAATGGTAAGCTGACCGCCAGGCTGGACCCCGCGGATCAGGACGGGTTCCAACATGGCCCGCGCTGCGTAGATGGCAGCCGTACAGCCCGCCGCCCCCGAGCCGATGATGACAACCTTGGCGTGGATGGTCCCCGACATGAATTTTCTCGTTAAGTTCTGCCGCCACAGTGCTTAAGCAACAGACCACGATACCGCGCTACGCGTATGTATGTGCTTTGCCAATGCCATGCAAGAAACGCAAACCTTTATTCTTTAGTTGAACTTCAGCGCAGCAAGAAACCCTCGGAATCGTGCCGCTGAAGGAAACTTTCTCGTCTATGAAGGGCGGGGACTGTCAGGCCGCGCAATAATGTTTCGCAATCGACGTTTCCGTTGTAAACAAAGGTATGCGACGCCTGGACACCATCGACCGCAACATCTTGCGTGAACTGCAGCACGACGGCCGAATCACCAATGTCGAACTGGCCCGTCGGGTTGGCATCTCGGCACCGCCGTGCCTGCGCCGCGTTCGCAGTCTTGAGGAGGCCGGCTACATCAAGGGATATCGGGCGTTGCTTGATGAGAAGGCGCTCGGCTGCGAGGTGACAGCGTTCGCAATGGTGCACCTGGCGAGCCAGGCCGAAGCTGACCTCCAGGCTTTCGAGGCTTTCGTGCGCCGCGAGCCGCTGGTGCGCGAATGCTGGATGTTGTCCGGCGAGATCGATTTCGTCCTTAAATGCGTGGCGCCGAACCTGTCGCGGTTTCAGGCCTTCGTGACGGATCTCACCGCCGCTCCCAACGTCCTCAATGTCAAGACTTCGCTGACCTTGCGCAACTCTAAGGATGCCCCCATGGTTCCAGTCGAGTTGCTGCGTTCGGCCCCAACGTAGTTCAGCGTCTTAAAAAATTTCGAATCACCCGGATGAGGGTAGCAGCCCTGCAAGCCTGAATTGAGCGCGGCGAACTCCGGGCGGCGGTGCCGCTGGCGAAGGTCGTGCCCGCTCGTGCTTCGCTCAATGCAGGCTACAGGTGCGTAGTCAAGGAGATGCTGTGGTATTAACGAGGGAAGTGGGCGGCCTGGGAGAGTGGTCAGCGGCGCACCTACCGCCACTCCACCTTCACGACCTCATAAGCCTTGGCGCCGCCGGGTGTTACCACCTCGACATTGGCGCCCTTCTTCTTGCCGACTAACGCGCGGGCCAGCGGCGAGGTGATCGAGATCTTGCCAGCCTTGGCGTCGGCCTCGGGTTCGCCGACGAGCTGCCAGACCGCCTTCTTGTCGGTGTCCTCGTCGATCAAAGTGACCGTCGCGCCAAATTTGACCGTATCACCGGACAGCTTCGAAACATCGATGAC
>DATGCX010000050.1:0-4193 GCA_035311445.1 Xanthobacteraceae bacterium
GAAAGGCGATCCCGGTCCGCCCGGCCCCCCATTCGGCATTCGGATCGTTCGATCGAATTGCGACGCCGCGAATTGCAGCGTGCAATGCGCTGAGGACGAGCTGCTCTTGACCGCATATTGCGGAGTCAGACGCAACGCCGCGGTCATTCCCAGTGAGCGGACGGCAACCTGCCGCAGTCCCGTGCCCGCCAATAGTCCGCTGGTCGCAGCATGCGTGAAGATACCGCCGCAGTAGGCCGCGCCGCGACCGATAGCAACGCCCGCCACATCAGGTGCGCTGCAACGTGCAGTCGGTCTCGACCGGGATTTTAGGGTCGGCGTTCGGCGACCGCATGCGTCGCAGCGTCCTGAGCTGCTTGTAGCCCTGCTTGTCGCAGGCGATCTCGACGTCTTGCGGATCGACGTCCTTGCCGAACCCCGGCACCTTGTAGGCGCCGAGCGCGTCGGTGCGCGTGACGATACCGCCGCGATTCTTGATCCCCACAGTCACCTTTGCATCGGGCACGGTTGCGCCGTTGGTGTCCTTCACGAAGCCGAAATAGGAAGGCCCTTCCTCTTCGCTGTTGTCGTCGTCGTCGCCGAATCCTGCGCCGCCCGCCCACAAAGCAGTCGACAGGATGCACGTCACGCCAATGCTCATGCTT
Source organism: Xanthobacteraceae bacterium (assembly GCA_035311445.1). Lineage (GTDB taxonomy): Bacteria > Pseudomonadota > Alphaproteobacteria > Rhizobiales > Xanthobacteraceae > JAJPKK01. The sequence continues at coordinate 645 of DATGCX010000050.1, forward strand.
GCGACCGACGCGCGCCAACCTCGGAGTTTCATCAACGCCTCCTAACGGCGGGTGGCTGTTGAGCCGATTACTACCCCATCAACGAGGCAATGACTACGGGCGCGTCCACAAGGGCACTCTCGTGTAGAGACCACAACGCGATCGCCGAGATCGTAGCAGCCAGAATCTGCAGTTTGCCAATTAAGGTTGGGGCGATAAGATCGCCGCAAACGCAAGAAGTACAGCTCTCGGCGCGCAGCCGCCTTCGCGGTCGGCGAACCGATTGGAGTGGGGGGGCCGCTATGGACATCATTTCCGTCAACACCTTTTGGACGATATGGCTTCTGGTTCATCTGCTCCTGGCGGTTGCCCTGCTGGGCGCACTGACGCACCAGGCGGTCTCTGCCGTGATGCCCGTGCGTCAAGTCGCCGGACCCGGGGGCTTCGTGACGCGCTTCCGTGCGGTGCCCGCAGCTGGTTATGCCACGGCGATTTGTGTTCTGTGGATCCTCACATTCATCGTGGGCTCGTACATCTACACCAAGTATCGCATCTACATCCGAATCCCCATCGAACAAGCGGGCTATTGGAAAACGCAGGGCTTCTTCGATTTCAAGGAGCATGTCGCGTCGATCGGGCTGACGCTCCTCCCGGCTTACTGGTTCTTCTGGAAGAACGCCCAGGACCCGCAATACGATACGGCACGCAAAATGGTGACGGTGTACTTGGCGTGCGCATGCTGGTTTCTCTTTATTGTCGGCCACGTCCTCAACAATGTCCGGGGGTTCGGGTCATGAGCACGACCACGTCAACCACCAGAGCAACGCCGAGCCCATCATCATTGGCGTCGTCGACCAAGTTCAAAACTTTCGCCATCACCTTCGCCATCGTCGGGCCGGTGATTTACATGGTGTGCCTTTTTTTCAACTGGCCGCTGTTCACCTTCCACCCGGCGACAAATCGCATCGCTCTGGGGTGGGAGGCGGCTAGAAGTGGCGAAGGCCCGAATATGACGTGGTACGGTTGGACCGCGACGACTCTCCTCGCGGGGAGTGTCGTGAGCTTCCTCGCCACGCTGTTTCCTGAAACCGTGACCAGGAAGATACCGCTCATCCTGGTTTGGCTCATTCCGTTCTTGGCAATTCCCTACCTGGCCTGGGACCTCAGGCAGTGGTGGTTCCATCCTTAGGATGCTCATGGTGGCGCGCGATCGCGCCAGCTGAGGACGCAGACGGTGATTTCGAAACTCGACGTTGCGGTGATTGTTGCGTCAATCGCGGGCGCGGTGCTTTGCATGGAGCATGCGCATCGCATTGTCGCGGATGCGCCCACACCGGTCGACCGCGACGTCCTTGCAGCGGCCGCAGCCTGCCCCGACAACGAGAGTGTTCCTTACAGCAAGACCTGTATCGACTTCATGCAGGGTGATAGTGTCGCGACAGACCTACACTGGCGGGTGAGGGCAACGGAGCGCGCGCCGACAGCGCTGCCGGACGCGCCGGGCCAGGCGTGCCCTCCCAACAACGAAAACGTGCCTTATAGTGCGACTTGTATTAAGTTCATGTCCGGCTGGTTTTGGCGGCCGAATACACCATAAAACCCGTCTGGGCGTGCGGGTTCGTCGCGTAGGACGCATTGTCCGGAAATGTCAAATTCCCTCAACTCGCTCGCACTCATGGCCGTTCCCGACCACTTCGAACGAGCTGCAGAATTTGCACGACTTACAACGGAGAGCTCGGGAGTGCCGCGATGAAACGCCAGGGCACTTGGTTCGCAGCGGCCGCGATTGCCGGCTGCTTGTCGTTCGCGGGGCCGCCCGCTGACGCGGAGACCATCGGCGTCTTCACCAAGAGCGCCGGCAATCCGATCGCGCGAGCGGCGCGCGCGGGCGCTGATGCCGTGGCCAAGGCGAACGGCGTCACGGTCTTCCACTACATACCCACTTCACCTGACAACGTCCCGCAGCAGACATTTCTGGTCGATGAGGCGTTGCGTGCCAAGCACGACGCGATCGTCTTCACCCCCGTCGACGTCAAGGCCATGGTGCCCTCGGTGCAGAAGATCAACGCGGCCGGGATCCCCGTGGTCAATGTCGGCGACCGCTTGAGCGGGGGCGAGATTGTCGCGTTCGTCGGCTCCGACGACTACAGCATTGCGCTCGACACCGCCCGCACATTGCTCAAGGCGATGAGCGGCAAAGGCAACCTTGTGGTTCTGGAGGGCCCCGACAGCGTTCCCAGTGCGGTCGGACGACTGCGCGGCTTCAGGGACGCGCTGAAAGAGTTCCCGAACGTAAAGGTCGTGCTCTCGAAAAATGCCATGTACGCCCGGCCAGCCGCCGCCGACGTGCTCAAGGCGCTGCTCAAGGCGAATCCAGCGCAGCAGATCGAGGGCGTTCTTGCGGCCAACGATGCAATGGCGTTCGGCGCAATCGAGGCTTTCAAGGAGGGGAAAAGAACACCGCCGCTGATCGTCGGGATCAATGCCAGCAAGGAAGCGGTCGACTTCATCAAGGCGGGCGACATGCTCGCCAGCGGCGACTACAACGGTCTGGTCGAGGGCTGCCTCGGCGCCGAGATCGCGATTCGCACCTTGCACAAACAGCCGGTGCCCAAGGAAGTGATGGCGAAGACGGCCGTGGTGGATAAGGCCAATTACCAAGCCTACGAAATTCCGGCCGAGCGGCGGCCCTGCCCGACTTTGGAGAGCATGGCTGCCAAGTGAGGAGACTGAACGTCATGCGTCGTCGCGTCATTGCAGTCATGCTCGTCGCCGTATGTACGCTTCTTGCTACGGCGGCCATCTGGTCGGGACGCAGTGCTGCTCAGAGCCCGTTCGGAGACCCGAACGCCGAGCCGGCCCCGTTCAATCCGCAAATGGCCGCCCTCATGAGCATGCTCATCCAGCCGCGCCACACCAAGCTTGGGCTGGCGGGGAAAGCGGAAAACTGGCCGCTCGCGGGCTACATGCTCAAGGAGCTTCGGCAGGGCTTTGCGGTCATCTCGAAAGCGGTTCCTCGTTTCAAGGGCTTGCCGGTGCCGGACCTGGCCGACGCTGCCCTGACGCAGCCCCTCACGCTGCTCGATGTCGCGATCAAGCTCGGCTACCAGCGTCAATTCGATGAGGCCTATGACAACCTCACCAAAGGATGCAACGCCTGCCACGCGACGACCGATCACGCTTTCGTCGTCATCAAGGTGCCGGACGCATCGCCCTTCCCCGATCAGGAATTCGCGCCGAAGCGATAGGCGATTCCGATGGTCGGGCAATGCCCTAGTCCTGACGCAGCCGACCGGCATGGAGTGACAATTCATGCGTGCCATCATTGCGGCGCTGCTTTGCTTTTGCGCCTCGCAGAGCGCCGCCGGCCAAGCGATCCCGCTCCGTTACGGCCAGGCCTATTCGGCGCTGCGCAGCATCTTCGCGCTGCCGCTCCTGGTTGCGGAGCGCGAAGGCTATTTCGTCCGCGAAGGTTTGGATTTCAGCATGCTTCCCGTTCCGGGCGGAGGCGAGCGGCTGATCGCGGCGCTGCACGACGGGACGGCCGACATCAGCCATGTTGCAACGCCG
>DATGCX010000051.1:0-6502 GCA_035311445.1 Xanthobacteraceae bacterium
TCACGTGGTCAGCAATGATGCGCGCCTCATCGTTATGATATCCCATGCCCCGCAACGCGCCTTCCGCCAGATCGCGTGCGTCCGCGACGCTTAGGCGGAGACGGCTGAGCGTCATGATGATTGCCTCCTCGGCGCATAGGATTGGGACACACGACGCCCACCGCTATCTCAAGCGCAGCCTAGCGAATGGAGCACCCTTTGCAATGTAATGATCCGGCCGTGCTTCGGCCCCGACCGCAAGAAAAGCTGGCAAGGGGCGCCAAAGACGAGGAGCACGCCATCTCCTACAAGCGCACTTTTGGAATCGCAGTGATCGGGGCAATCATGCTACGGCAGAAATGGTCACTCGGGCAGGTGGAAACGCAGCTGGCCAACCTGCCGCCGTGTCTGATCTGCATGGAGGCCTGCGGGGGATTTGGCGAGCGCCTCAGCATCGTGCGGCTGAGCGCGAAGCCTGGCCGTCGAGGAGGTGCTCGTCACGGCCGAGATCGGGACCGGCCAACACAGGACTTGCCATGACCCCTACGAAGGGCGGGTCATGACCGACGGATCAACGCAACCGCTTTGTTCGAGCTTCCGTTGTGCGGAACTATTCTAGCTCGCAAATGGTGGCAGCGCGGTGCGGCTGCCGTATCTGCATTGACACGCATTCGAGGCTCAACGATGCTCTTTCTATTGGCCTTCTTACCTGGAGTCTTTGTGACAACCCATGATTGGACGCCGGAAACTTGCGACGCTGGAAGTCTCGGCCATCGGTCTAGGCTGCATGAGTATGACACCGATTTACGGTGTGCCCGATCCTGACGAAGCCATCGCCACGCTGCACCGGGCGCCGGAACTCGGCATCGACTTCATCGATACGTCTGATGCTTATGGCGCGAATGGAGCCAACGAGGAATTAATTGGGCGGGGACTGAAAGGGCGACGCGAAAATTACATCCTGGCGACAAAGTTTGGCAATATTCGTCTGCCCGATGGTAGGCCCGGTGCCAAGGGCAATCCGCAATACGTTATGGAGTCCTGTGACAAGAGCCTGCGCCGGCTCGGCACCGACTACATCGACCTTTATTTCATCCACCGTGTCGATGAGACTGTGCCGATCGAGGATACAGTGGGGGCCATGGTGCGACTTAAGGAGAAGGGGAAGATTCGCCATCTGGGAATTTCCGAAGCTGGATCAAACTCGATCCGTCGCGCCCACAGGGTACACCCGATTGCCGCGCTGCAGACCGAGTATTCGTTATGGACGCGCGATGTAGAGCAGGAAATCCTTCCTCTCTGCCATGAGCTGGGTATCGGCTTCCTCGCTTACGCGCCGCTTGGTCGCGGTTTCCTGACCGGCGTCGTTCCGGCTGGCGACGCCCTGCCGCAGAACGACTTGCGCCGTAACATGCCGCGTTTTCAAGGCGAGAACGCGCGGCAAAACCAGCAGCTCGTCGATGCGCTGAAGCGACTCGCCGCCAATGAACGTTGCTCGCCGGCTCAGCTCTGCATCGCTTGGCTCTTATTGCGCAGCCCCCCGTCGGTGCCGCTTGTCGGCACAAGCAAGCGAAGATGGCTGGAGGAGAACGCTAAGGCGACCGACGTGACCCTATCTGCGGCAACGCTTGCGGCGCTCGACAAAACGTTCAGGCCAGGCATTACCCGGGGCGACCGCTATCCCGCGCCGATGATGGCGCGTTTGGGACTGTAAGAAGCTTTACCGTTGATCCGGCGGTACTTCATGGTTTCCTTAGCTCCCGCAAAACAGCGGGATATGGGGTATCGCTCACACTGAAACCATCTCAATTGCAAGGTCAATGGCGTGAAAGCTTCCCATCCTGATTCAGATCATCGCCACAAGCGAGGGTGATCACGAACTCATCATGAGCAACGACAGTTCTTGGCCCCTCGCAGGGAAGCCCAAGCGAATCGAACTGTTAGATTGGTCCACTAGCAGCGTCGCTTCGGCTTTGCCCGCTTGACGGGCTTGGCTCTCGCCGCCGTGACAGCCTTGCTGGCCGGCCGCGGCGGGATGATCGGCAGGAGCACGAAATTCTCGCGCCCACCGCCGAGGTGCAGCGTGATTTTCCCACCGTAGACCTCGAGTGGGCGGTCGCGCGGATCGTTGTGCAGGAAGGGCCCGCAGCCGGTGAACTCGTTCTTCATGTTGGAAAGCCGCCCGCCCGAGCCGCCGGGGTAGACGTAATCGTGCCCGCGGATGCTCAGCCCGATGCGGTAGCCCTTCGGCACCACGATACAGGTCGGGATGATCTCGATGTCGAGCTCATAGACCGCGCCCGGGTTGAGCGGCTGCTTTTCATCGTGCGTGTGATAGGGCCGGAACGGCAGCGTCAGTTTCTGGTCGAGCTTGCGGTGCGAGGCGCGGAGCCAGCCCTGCCCGATCGGCGTGTGCGGATCGAGCGCGCCCTGAAACACCACTTCCTTCAGGTCGGGTGCGAACACGCGCAGCACGAGAAAGATGTCGGCATCCGTAGTCGATGACGAGACGTGCAGCTTGGCGGCCACCGGCCCGGTGATCTCGGTTTCCTCCTTCATCGACTCGGCAAGGAACGTGGCGCCGTCGCCCATGGCGTCAAACGTGACGGCCGCAGAGCCGCTTGGGGCGGTCGCGACGAGTTTCTGCGCGTCGGTTGACAAGTGAAACTTGGTCCAGCGCGTGTCCGGAAGCGGCCAGTCTTTTTCGCGGCGAAGGACGAATTTCTCGCCGGGGTGGCGGATATTGAGCTGCACACGCGGCTGCTTCTCCCAGCCGTTACGCTCGCCCTTCAGGAAATAGCCGAAGAACTTCTTTTGCAGAGCAACGCCATAATCCGTGTAGTAGTGCGTCCAATGCTCAATGCCGTGCACCTCCAACCATTTCTGCTTGGAGGCGGCGCGGAAGAAACCCTCGAAATTGCCGCGCGGGTGCAGCGGTTGCCCGCCCCAGTTTGCGGCGGAGAGTAATGGCACCTTCACCTTCGACCAGTCCGGGAGCATGGCCTCGTAGAAATCGTCATGCAGCGGGTGCGCGAAGTAGGCCTTACCGAGGTCGTAGCGGTTTGCGCCCATCTGCTCGGCTGTGAGCGTTTCCGGGCCCGAAACCCAGTCGCCGTTCATGCGACTGCGGTGGCCCTTGCTGCCCAGACCGTATTGCACGGTCTTGACCTGCATGTCGTACCAGTTCTGCGCGAAGGTGTTGTAGATGCCGCCGTTGTGCGACAGCTCGCGGTAGAAGTCGGCGAAGCCTTCCCACACGCAGATCGCGGCGAGGTGCTTGGGCTGCAGGCTCGCGACCTGCCATTGATTGATGGCGTAGTAGGAAATGCCGCTGAGGCCCACCTTGCCGTTCGACCAGGGCTGCGTGCCGGCCCACTCGATGCAGTTATAGAAGTCCTTAGTTTCCCGCGGCGACCAGTGCTCGACATAGCCGGGCGAGCGGCCGCAGCCGCGTGAATCAACGCGCACGCAGACATAGTCATCCGGCACCCATTTTTCCGGATCGCACACTTCCCAGCTCTGATACTTGTTGCTGGAGCCGGCCATCACATCGGGATGCTTGACCGCCATGCGGTCCCAGGCAGTCTTGTAGCCGTCCTCAAAATGCAGCCACTTGCCGTAGGGCCCGTGACTAAGGATAACTGGATAGCGGCCGTTCTTGACAGGGCGGAACACGTCGCAACGCAGCACGAGGCCATCGTCCATCGTAATTGGCATGTCCCAGTCGATGCGCATGCCGTCGCGGATTTCGCTCACCTCACGGTAGCTCATGGTCCTTTAGCTTCCCGAACTTCGTTGCGTGGAGATGGGCCCGATCAAGCTTTCGGAATGATCGGCAACAGCACATAGGCTTGCCGATCAGGCCCGGCGTACAGCGTGACGTCGCAGCCGAACACAGCGGGCGGGCGGTCGCGCGGATCGTCATGGGTGAACGGGCCGACGCCGGTCCACACCTTGCCGAGCGTCTCGACGCCCGGCCCCGGCTCACCCGGATAAACGTAATCGGTGCCGCGCACCGACAGCGCAAGGCGATAGCCTTTCGGCAGGACGATGCAGGTCGGCCACACTTCCACGTCGACTTCGTAGACCTCGCCGGGCGTGAGCTTCTGCTCCTCGTCGTGGGCGTGATAGGGTCGGTAGGGCAGCGTGAGCTTGGCGTCGAGCTTGCGGTGCGAGCAGCGCAGCCAGCCTTGCGCGATCGGGGTATGCGGATCGAGCGCGCCCTGGAAGGTAACCTCCTTGAGGTCCGGCGTGAATGCGCGGACCACCAGGAAAAGATCGGCGTCCTCGCTCGCCGAGGAGACCCATAGCTTGGCGGCGATCGGGCCGGTCATTTCGGTTTCCTGTTCGAGTGGCTCGGACAAGAAGGTGACGCCCTCGCTCATGCCGGCATAAGTGACCGAGCCCGCGGCGGATTGCGCCGACTGCGACAGCGTCATGTCGCCGGGATGGATGTAGAACTTGGTCCACTGCGTGCGCGCGAGTGGCCACTCATTCTCGTGCCGCTCAACGAACTTCTCGCCTGGATGGCGCACCTGCAGCAGCACCTTGGGCTGCTTGCTCCAGCCGGTATCTTCTCCTTTGAGGAAATGGCCGAAGAACTTCTTCTGCAGGCCAAGCCCGTAGTTCGTATAGAAGTGCGTCCAGTGCTCGATTCCGTGCACCTCAAGCCATTTCTGTTCGGAGGCCGCGCGCACAAAGCCCTCAAAATTTCCGCGCGGATGCAGCCCCTGTCCGCCCCAGTTGGCGGCGGAGAGTAGCGGCGTCTTCACCTTGGTCCAGTCCGGCATGCGCGACTGCCAGTAGGGGTCGGTGTCGAGCTTGCGCGAGATACAGTCCTCGTAAAAGTCGCGCCGGTTGCGGCCGAGCTGCTCGTCGGGGAGCGTCTCCGGCCCCGACACCCAGTCGCCGTTCATGCGGCTCTTGAAACCGCGCCTGCCGCGACCATTCTGCACGGAATAGACCTGCGCCTTCGACCAGTCCTGCACGAAGCCACGGTTGAAGATGCCACCGTGGTGCGCCATGTCGCGGTAAAAATCGGCCGCGCCTTCCCAGATGCAGATGGCCGCGAGATGTTTGGGCCGCAGCGCCGAGGTCTGCCATTGGTTCTGCCCGTAATAGGAAATGCCGTTGAGGCCGACCTTGCCGTTCGACCAGGGCTGCGTGCCTGCCCACTCGATACAGCACGCGAGGTCCTGAGCTTCGCGCAGCGACCAGATGTCGATCACGCCGGGCGAGCGACCCGCCCCGCGGCTGTCGACGCGGATGCAGACATAGCCGTCCGGCACCCATTTCTCCGGATCGACCACCTCCCAGCATTGGTATTTGTTGGTCGAGCCGGTGGGCACGTCGGGATGGCTCTCGCACATGCGCCGCCATTGGTCGTGATAGAGGTCGTCGAAATGCAGCCACTTGCCGTACGGCCCGTACGTCATGATCACCGGGTATTTGCCGTCTTCGATCGGCCGGTAGAGGTCGCATCGCAATACGATGCCGTCCTCCATTGGAATCGGCATGTCCCAATCAATGCGCATTCCATCGCGAATTCCAGTAACTTCGCGGTAATCCATGCATCCCTCGGTTTTGATTTTTGTTGTCGTCGTTGCAAGCTTTGTCTTAAACGTTAACGCGCTGTCCATCGGTGTCGAACAGGTAAAGCCGGCGCGGATCAAACGAGAGCGCGACCGGCGCGCCGACTTTGACATCGACCATCTTGAGGCCCGCGCTCACCGCGACGAAGGCGCGATCGGCGCCCGCGTCGAAATAAAGCAGCGTTTCCTTACCGAGCGGTTCGACAAGGCGCACCGGAAGTTCGATCGCGCCGCCGCTGCCGAGATTGATGCCGACGTGCTCAGGACGGATGCCGAGCGTGCCCGCCCCCGGGCGCGCCGCCTTGAACTGCTCGGGCAATGGGAGCTCGAACCGGATCGAACGAAAACGCGCAATACCGTTCTCGTGCACGACCTCGCCGGGCAGCAGGTTCATCGACGGTGAGCCGAAGAAGTCGGCTACGAATTGATTGACCGGATTGGAATAGATCTCCATCGGGGAGCCGATCTGGACGACCTCGCCCACCCGCATGACCACGATGCGGTCGGCAAGGGTCATCGCTTCCTCTTGATCATGCGTGACGTAGATGAAGGTGCGCCTGAGTTCTGCGTGTAGCCGATCGCATTCCGCGCGCAGCTCGCGCCGCAGCTTGGCGTCGAGACTGGACAGCGGCTCATCCAGCAGGAAGGTGGAAGGGTTCGTCACGAGGGTCCGCGCGAGCGCGACGCGCTGGGATTCCCCGCCCGAACACTGGCCCGGCATCTTGTCAAGGAGATGCGCGATGTGCACCATCTCCGCCACCTCGCGCACGCGCTTGACCCGCTCCTCCGACGGCATTTTCTTCATCCGCAGGCCGAACTCGATGTTCTGCGCCACATTCTTGTGCGGAAAAAGAGCGTGGCTCTGGAACACCATGCCGAGGCCGCGGTCGCGCGGCTCGAGATCGTTGACCACGCGCCCGTCGATGCGGATT
>DATGCX010000052.1:0-11632 GCA_035311445.1 Xanthobacteraceae bacterium
AGATGGCAGACCCCGCACGACTGGGCGAACACCTGCCGCCCCATTCTCTGCTGATCGGTGAGATTGTCGCCGGCCTGCTGAGCGGTAGCACTCTGGGCCGACAATGCGAGCACGAACAGACCAAACAAAGCTGCGCTTTTCATCGCTTTCCCCCGTTTTTCGGTTGGTTTTGTCGGATCATACGCTGTGGACGGGCGGAAGGGAAGGGGACAGCGGGCGGTTCCGAGCGACGGACTGGGAGGCTTCCTCATTCCCCCTTGATCCCGAGCTTTTTTATGATCGGCCACCATCTCTCGGCGTCGGCCTTCTGCAATGCGGCGAGCGCCTCCGGTGTCTGTTGCTCGCGTGGGACAATCTCCATGCCGAGATCAGTCAGCCGAGATCGTATCTGCGGATCTGCCAGCGCGTCCACTACTGCCGCCTGGAGCTTGTCAACGACATCCCTTGGTACACCCCTGGGCGCGAACAGCCCACCCCAGGCAGAAAAGGAAAGCACTGGCAACCCCATCTCGCTAAAAGTCGGATGTCAGGCGCCTGCGCCGAGCGCGTATCGCTTGTTGTCGCGTAAGCTTTTATCCTGCCAGCCCAAACCAGCGGCAGTTGATCCGGGGTGCCTAATAAGAGATCGATGCGGCCGGCCATCAAATCCTGGACTGCGGGGGTGATGCCGCGATAGGGCACGAAGATAAATTGCATTCCAATTTCTTCTTGAAAGAGATCAGTGTTGAGATGAGCCGAGGCTGATGAAATTCCTGCCGAAGCTTCGTCAGGAGCGGCCCCGTGCCAACGATCTGCCGAATCCTGGCCGCGCTTGACCAGCCTCCATACTCAATATCGGCAGGTGATAGATGTAATGAAAGTTCGCGAATCTGGGTATCTCGGTCACGTTGAAAACACTTGCCGCCTCTCCCGAGTCGGCCGGGTTTTGTCGCGGTAACCCCGATCATGATTGCAGCGGCTCAAATCGCCTTTGCGGCTGCCAGAACCTCCTCAGCGTGACCTTCGATTTTGACCTTCGGCCAGATGCGGGCGATGCGCCCATTGGGGCCGATCAGCACCGTGGTGCGATTAATTCCCATGTATTTTTTCCCATACATGGATTTCTCCCCCCAGACCCCGTAGGCTTCGAGCGTCTCGTGCGTTTCGTCGGACGCGAGCGGCATCGTAAGCGCGTGCTTGGCCTTGAACGCATTCTGTTTCTTGACGGGATCCGCCGAGACTCCGATGACTGCAATCCCAGCCTTCATGAAAGCCGGCTGCAGGCGGGAAAAATCTTTGGCTTCAATGGTGCAACCAGGGGTATCGGCCTTGGGATAGAAGTACAGAACGAGCTTCTTGCCCTTGAAATCCGCAAGCGACACGATGCCGCCATCGTCCCGCGCCAAGCGGAAATCCGGTGCCTTGGCGCCCGCCGCCAGATCCGTGGTCATATCCCTTCGCCTTCCTTTCGTCGCTTTCGAACAGTCTGTTGAGATATGATGATGTTCCATTTGGGACGGAGTAGGTTTGCGTTAACTAAATTGGCGAAGCCTCACCAAGCGATGGCAAATCGCTTGAGTTCGCCGCAGCCTCGGTTACAGGAGAACATCGCAGAACAGTGAATGGATTGCAAAATCGAGTTGCAGGATCGGTGCGCGAGCACTGGCATCGTGGCCGGGCATGTCGCGGGGTGCGAAACTGAAACGTCAAGATGACGGGTAGGGGACATTCCACCAACCATGGCGGTTGAGCACGACAGATCCCGGGCCGCAGGCTTGCGCACTGTGGAAGCAAGGCTTCACATGCACCGCCGTGCTGAGGCCGCGCGTGCTGTTGCGCGCGGAGCCGGCCGTGGTCCGGCCGCAGCAGCGCGGTTTGACGCGGCCTCGGCGGCGCCGGCGGGATGGCGCAGTCGCATCGGCAGAGCGCTTTGGCGGTATGTCGGCAGGCGGCTCGTGGGGCCGGTGTTACAGGTCGCGCAATCACGGTGGATGCGTTGGTGCGGCATTGGCGTGGCGGCGCTCACGGCAATGTTTATTTTGGTGGCCTGCGGATTGTGGGTGCTGCTGGCAAGCGGGCCGATATCGTTCGATATCGCGACGCCATGGTTGGCCGCTGCGGTGATGGAGAATTTTGGCAACCGCTTCCATGTCGATATTGGCGGTACCGTGTTGGAACGTGACGAGCACGGCCACACCGCGATGCGCATTCGCTCCGTTACGGTGCGTGACCATGACGGCACGGTGGTCGCGAGCGCTCCTAAGGCCGAGATCGGATTCTCTACTGCAAGTCTCCTGAACGGCCGTCCACGGGCCCAACGCCTCAACCTCGTCGGCGCCGAACTCGCGATCCGGGTCGAAACCGACGGCAATATTACGGTATCCACGGGTGCTGAGCAGCGTCCCCTTGCTACTGCGCCGGGACCGGGCGCAACGGCGTCCCTTCCACCGGCTGCGGCCTCCACCCCCAATCACGACAGTGGTGCCGAGTCGAGCCATAGTCTGCAAGAGAGCTTTGCCGCTTTTCTTGCCTGGATCGACAGCCTCGGTGCGTTGGGTCTGGACGGCGGCGATTTGACGGAACTCGGCCTCAAGAGCGGCAACCTGGTCGTTGATGACCGACGCAACGGCCAACAGTCGCGGTTCGAAAACATTCATCTGAGCCTTACCCGTCCGCGCGCCGGAGCGCTCGAATTCCAGCTGGGTTCGGAAGATGCGACGCGTCCTTGGCTGCTCGTTGCGTCGCTCAAGCCTGGCAGCGATGGCGCCCGTCTGGTCGATCTCGAGGCGCGCAAGCTCTTGCTCAAGGACGTGTTGCTGGCACTGCGCGTCGACGGCGGTCAGATCGACACGGACGCGCACATATCCGCGATGCTTCGGGCCGAATTGGCCCAAGATGGAACCCCGCAATTCGCCTCCGGCCGCATCCTGGTCGGACCAGGTTCGTTCATAGACGTCGGCGATCGGAACGCCATGATCACGATCGATCGTGCCGAGATGCAACTCGATTGGAATGCTACCAAACGGGCGCTGGCCCTGCCGTTCCAGATCGTTTCGGGCGCCACCCGTATGACGCTGATGGCGCAGGCTGAAGCGCCGGGTGAGCCAAATGGAAGCTGGGCTCTTAATCTGAGCGGTGGCTCGATCGTTCTGGCGCCGACCAGCGCCAGAGAAGAGCCGCTTGTTCTCAACCGCATCCTGGTGCGTAGCCGGATCGACCCGGTGGCACGCAGGCTCAACATCGATCAGGCGGAGGTGGCGGGCAAGGGCGTCGGTGTCGCCATTTCCGGCAATCTCGATTACTCCAGTTCCGATCCGCGGCTGAATATTGGGGTAGCGGCGCGCAAGCTTTCGCTTGCGGCGTTCAAGCAGATGTGGCCGGCCCTCATCACACCGGCTGTGCGTAACTGGCTGATCGAACGTGCCTCCGGAGGATTGATCGAGCAGGGCGAGATCGCCACCAACGCGCCCCTTTCAACTTTGCGTTCGGGGGGGCCGCCGGTGCCCGACGACGGATTGTCGATCCAGATCCAAACCTCCGGGGCCACCGTGCGGCCCTTCGACAATCTCCCGGAAATCCGCGATGCCGATCTCGTCACCCGCATCAGGGGCCGCGCCGCCACCGTGACACTCGGGCGCGGCGTGGTCGATATGCCATCGGGGCGCAAGCTCACGGTGGCGAACGGCGTATTCGAAGTACCGGATACCAGCATCAAGAATCCGCCCGCCAAGGTTCGCGCACGGGTCGAAGGGCCGGTCCCGGCCGCCGCTGAGCTGCTCAGCATGGATCGCCTCAAGGACGCTGCCGGCGTCCCGATCGATCCCGCCACCAGCCACGGCAACGTGCTCGCGACCGTCAATCTCGCGCTTCCGCTCAATACCGAAGTGAAATCATCCACGCTTACCTATGCGATTGCCGCCGACATCGTGAATTTTTCAGCCGACCGTTTCCTGATGTCGCAAAAAGTCGAGGCGCAGACTTTGCGCGCCACCGCCAATAATCAGGGCTATCAGGTCAAAGGTGACATGCGCATCGGTGGTACGCCCGCATCGGTCGAACTGCGGCGCGGCGCCGGTGAGCCCGATGGCGAGGTACGCATGACCGCTACGCTGGACGATGCGGCGCGCACGCGATTCGGCCTCGACGCCAATGGCGCCATCGTCGGGCCGATCCCGATCAAGGTCGGGGGACGCGTCGCGTTCGGCGATTCAGACAGCCGCCTGTCGATCGAGGCGGATTTCACCCAGGCCAAATTCGATAACCTGTTCTTCGGGTGGACCAAGGCACAGAACCGGCCGGCGCGGGCCACCTTTACTTATGTCGCCCATGGCAAACCGGTAAGACTCGACGATGTCGCCTTTGACGGCAGCGGAGCATCGATCCGTGGGAATATCGAATTCGACCAGAATGGTGATTTCGCTGTCGGCACATTTCCGGTGTTCGGACTCGCCGATGGCGACAAGGCCAACCTCCGGGTAGAACGTACGCCCGACAATCTCTACAAGGTGACGATACGCGGCGACACGTTCGACGGTCGTAACTTCGTCAAGGCGTCGATGTCCGGCGGCACGGAGGCGAAGCAGCGCCGCCCCACGACCGACGTCGACATCGATGTCGACGCGAAGGTAGGGGCGGTCGCAGGTTTCAAAGGCGAAGTGTTGCGCAATCTCGATCTGCATCTGCTTCGCCGTGGTGGCGCGATCCGTAATCTCGGCGTCACGGCTCGGTTCGCGGGCGAGGGCGCGTTGCAGGGCGAGTTGCGCGGACGCCCTGGCGAACGGCAGATTGTCTACCTCGAATCCACCGACGCCGGCGCGCTGTTCCGCTTTACCGACACCTATTCGCGCATGATCGGCGGCCAGATGTGGATTGCAATGGACCCGCCGACCCACGACGGCGCGAAGCAGGACGGCCTCATGGACGTGCGGGAATTTGCGGTCCGCGGCGAGACGGCGCTGGATGGCGTCGTTGCCGGTGCACCGAACGGCACCAACAGCGGCGTGCAGTTCTCGCGCATGCGCGTCGAGTTCACCCGGACGCCCGGCAAGATGTCGATCCATGAAGGGCTGGTGACGGGTCCGATCCTCGGGGCGACGATCGACGGCATCATGGACTATTCCGGCAATGCCTTGCACCTGCGCGGGACCTTCGTGCCGCTCTACGGATTGAACAGTGCATTCGGAAACATTCCAGTCCTCGGTTTCCTGCTCGGCGGCAAGGAAGGCCTGATCGGCAGCATGACCTATGAGGTGGTCGGCCCCCCCGGAGCGCCGGTGTTACGCGTCAACCCGATTTCCGCGGTGGCACCTGGTTTCGTGCGTAAATTCCTGGAATTTCCCAGCAGCCTGCCCAACGATCGTTTCCCGTCGTCGCTGACCAGCCGGGACCGCTGAGCCGCAGAACGAATTCGGATTTCACTCTGATGAGTTTGGGAATGGTCGTGAACGTCCTCGTGGACTTTCACCGTCATGCGCGCACCAGCCTCCGACGAGCAACGAAGGCCAGCGATCCAACGAATAGGGCGCTCGCGAGAGCGAGAATCGAGAGATCGCCGCCGGGCCAGTGGGCTCCGAGCCCTTCACCCAACCAAAACACCCCGAAGGCGCTCAGCAGCACGCCTACGCCCCATTTGAGCGTGCTCTCCGGCACGCGAGCGAGCGGCCGTTGGAGCGCGCCCCCGAGCAGCAACACCAGCACGCCGGCGACGGCCGCGCCAGCGCTTGCCGGTATCAGCATGTTGCCGGTTGTCCCGACCGCAATGACGATAAAGACAACTTCCAACCCCTCGAGCAGCATCGCCTTGAAGGTCGTGGCCACCGCTACCGCGTCCCACCACGAATTCGGCGTGTCGGAGTGCTGCACGGCCCTCATGGCTTCCGTCTCCCGAGCATAGATCTTCTCTTCGTCGTGCAGTGGAATGATCCCCGCCGCCCGCAGCACCGCCTTGCGCAGCCAGCGCAAGCCGAACGCCAGAAGGAGCGCTCCGACAACGATTTGAACTATAAATAGGGGAATGAGGCCGATCGCCGGCCCCGCCACGGCGACGAGCACTGCCAACGCCCCTATTCCAACTCCGGTTCCGAGCAGCGCCGGCCGCCAGCCTCGCACGGTGCCGACCGCCAGAACGATCGTCAGTGTTTCGACGAATTCGACCAGCGATCCAAGGAAAGACGCAGCCATCGCCGGTCCAAATTGCGCGAGATTGAAGGAACTAAGATGCAGCATGGCGGATACCGGTTACTCGTTGCACGGGATTGCTTGTCCGAGATTTAGGTGCGCTGAATAAATGCATCAAATGCATTGTTGTCATTTAGCGATGCATGCCGTGCATGATACATGCCAAGCGCGGTGACTCTGACGCTTCACAGTGCCCAGATATGGAGCTGCGATGCCCGACATTCGCTGGGGCGCATTCGACCTCAATCTGCTCGTCGTATTTGATGCTGTGATGCGCGATCACAGCGTCACGCGCGCGGCCACCCGGCTCGGCTTGAGTCAACCGGCCACGAGCCACGCCTTGGCGCGGCTGCGCCACACGATGCGGGACGAACTGTTCATCCGTTCTCCCGAGGGTATGACACCGACGGCGCGCGCTGAGCAGTTGGCGGGCCCGGTCCGTAATGCTTTGAACGAATTGCAATTCGCGCTTGAACCCGAAGCCTTCGCGCCGGCAACCGCCAGACATCGCTTCGTGTTGATGCTCAACAATTATGCCGCCGTGGTGCTGGCCCCGCCCTTGGCGGCGGCCGTCGCGGCCGCGGCGCCGTTCGTCGAACTTGACCTGCGACCGAGCGGAACCCTCGACATTGCGGCCGAACTCGATCGCGGCGAGGTCGATCTGGCACTTGGCCGCACTGACATTCCAGGCGAGCGATTTGCATCGGTGCCGATCGTGCAGGATACGTTCGTGCTGGTGACGCGGGCGGGACATAGGGCGACGCGGCAGCCGCTGTCGGCGACTGCGTTTGCTGGCCTTTCGCACCTCGAAATCTCTTCGGCGCGGGAAGATACCGGCTTCATCGATCACTTCCTCGCCGACCACGGATTGGAGCGGCGCATAATGCTGCGGGCACCATATATTTCGGCCGCGAAGCTCCTGGCCCAATCCGAGATGGTTGCGACCCTGAGCCGCCGCATCGCACAAGCGCTGATCGAAGATCACCCGCTGCAGGCCCGCGAGACGCCATGCCCATCCCCGACCATCGTGACGCGGATGACCTGGCACCGCCGGCGCGACAATCAGCCGGCGCACCGTTGGCTGCGCGACCTTGTCACTTCGGTCAGTAAGAGCCTGGAGCGAACAAGCCGCGCGCGAGGGGAGCCACGCCAATCGCCTGCCGCGCAATTGCGGCGCACGAACCGGTCGTGACAATGGACTGGTCGTCGCCGATCGATCTCTACTGCGAGCGCGACGACGCGTCGTTTTGGGCGGAGCCCACCAACGCGCTGACCAACGCAGCGTTCCTGATCGCGGCCGCCGCTGCATTCCTGTTGTGGCGGCGCGCCGGCGGGCGCGATTGGCAAGCGTTGGCGCTGATCGTTGTGGTCGTCGCAGTCGGTCTCGGCTCGTTCACCTTCCATACCGTGGCGACGCGCGGCGCCATGCTCGCCGACGTGATCCCGATCGCGATTTTCATTTACGGCTACCTGCTGCTGGCCCTGCGGCGTTTCCTGCAGCTGCCGGCCGGCGCTGCGATTGCGATCGTCGTCGCCTATGCGGCGGGCGCACAGGCGCTGTCGTGGCTCGCGCCAAGCGCACTCAATGGCTCGATCAGCTATCTGCCGGCGCTGGTGGCGATGGCCGTGATGGCGCGCGTGACGCGCGGCCAGCCGCGGCGTAGCCTTGAACCGGCCGTGATGATCTTCACAGTTTCACTGGGATTGCGCACGATCGATCTTGCGGCGTGCGAGACATTTCCGATCGGCACACATTTCGTCTGGCATCTGCTCAACGCGGTCGTGCTTTATGTGTTACTGCGCTCGGCGATCACAGAATCTGACTCAAAAACTGCCGCGTCCGCTCGTCCCGGCAATTCGTGAAGAACTCCGCCGGCGGGCCGTGTTCCACAACGACACCGCGATCAGTGAAATAGATGTGGTCGGCAAGCTCACGGGCAAAACCCATTTCGTGGGTGACGATGACACAGGTCATGCCTTCGTCGGCAAGTTCGCGTATGGTGACCAGCACCTCCTTCACGGTCTCCGGGTCGAGCGCCGCCGTCACCTCGTCGAACAGTATGACGGCGGGCTGCATGGCGAGGCTGCGCGCAATAGCGACGCGCTGCTGCTGGCCGCCGGACAGTTCGCCGGGGTAGGCATCCTCCTTGCCGTCGAGCCGCACCTTGCGCATCAGCGCACGGGCCTCGATCTCCACTTCCGCGCGGTCGCGTTTGAGCACGTGGACGGGCGCCATCATGATGTTGGCGAGCGCTGTGCGGTGCGGGAACAGATTGTATTGCTGAAACACCATGCCGACGTTGCGGCGCAGCGCGAGTTTGTCGAGCTTAGGGTCGTTGACCTCCTGACCTTCCACCCGGATCGAGCCGGAATCGATTGGCACCAGCGCATTGATGCAGCGGAGCAGGGTCGACTTGCCGGCACCCGATGGGCCAATGATGCAGACCACTTCGCCCTTCATCACATCGATCGAGATACCGTCGAGGACGATGTTCGCTCCGAACGTCTTGCGCACATCGCGCATGCGGATCAGCGGCAGTTCGGGAGTCCAAGCCATCACGGCACCTGGAAGCGCCGTTCCAGCGCAACGGTCGCGCGCGCGATCGGATAGCAGTAGATAAAGAACCAGGTCAGCAGATAGAGATACATGGGCACCAGCAATTCCGTGCGGCCCTCGGAGGAGAGCACATCGCCGGTCAGCGTCATCGCCTCGTTGACGCCGACAATCGACGCGAGCGGCGTTCCTACCACCACGATCGCGTAGAGGTTCATCCATGGCGGCGTCATCCGCTTGACGCATTGCGGCAGAATGACGAGGCGGAGCATCTGCAGCCGGGTGAAGGCAAGCGATTCGGCCGCCTCCCACTGGCCGGCCGGAATTGACTGCACAGCACCGCGCACGAGCTCCGCCACGTTGGCCATCACGGGCAGCGCCAGCCCCGCGGTTGACTTGGCCCAGGCGGGCAGGGGAATGGTCGCCCCACCGATACGCACTTCGAACGGCATCAGCAGGATGCAGTAGAACAACAGCACCAGCCACGGCGCGTTGCGGAAGAACTGGGTGATCAGCCACGCCGTGGCCCGCACCGGCCGTGTCAGTGCAATAAGCCCGAGGCCAAGCATCAGCCCGAGCACTGTACCGATCGCCATGGCGAGGAAGCTCATGGCGATGTTGAGCGCGAAACCCTGTGCCAGCAGCGGCGTCCATTTGAGGATGGTGGCAACGATCGACGGCGTGCCGGGGCCGGCTTGCGCCTCGCCGAAGCCAACCGACAGCAGGAGCACGAAGATCAGGACGATGCCGCTACGGGCCGTGAACAGAGAGCGCGGCAATTCGTGCGCTGCCGATTGGAGCCGGAACGGCTTGAGGACCGCGAAAATCCTCTGACCTCCTCCCTTCCCCCTTGTGGCACCGCCACCACATGTCGCCGCAGCCCTCACCTCTCCCCGCTTGCGGGGAGAGGTTGGAATTTGCGCACTCTTCACGCAAATTCCGGGCGAGGGGGCCTTGCCACGAGTCCGAGCTTGTGGAAAGGCCCCCTCACCCCGACCCTCTCCATAGCCCGTCGAAGACGGGCGTAAACGCCCTGATCGCAAGCGGGGAGAGGGAGAGGAAAGCGCGATCACAGCATATATCCGGGAACCCGCATTGCCCGCTCCCAACGACCCATCACGTAGACAACGATGCCGACCAGCATCACGTAGATCACCAGCAGCACATTCATCATTTCCGGCACGTTGAGTTCGTCCGACCAGATCTGGTTCGCCACGTAGAGCATTTCCGGTACCGCGATGGCATACGCGATCGTGGTGGTCTTCACCAGGTTGACGAGATTGTTGTTCAGCGCCGGCAGGCTGATACGGAAGGCGAGCGGCAGGATTACATGAATGTAGGCCCGCAGGCGGGTGTAGCCGAGCGCCTCGGCGGCCTCGACTGTTTCCTTCGGCACCGCTTCGATGCCGGCGCGAAAAATCTCCACGTTGAACGCGCCGGCGTAAAGCGAAAGGCAGATCGCCGCCCAGGTGAAGTTCGAGACGATCGGCACCGCGAGGCCCATGTCGTTCGTCGCGCGCAGGTACGATCCAAGGGCGAAATAGAAGAAGTAGAGCTGGACCAGCGGCGGCGTGTTGCGAAAGAACTGGACATAGACCGCCATGACTGCTCGAAGCAGCCGCAACCGCGATCCCTGAGCCCAGGCGCCCAGAACGCCGATGACGACACTTGCAAGGATGCAGAGCGCCATCAGCCTCACGGAGGTCAGGAGCCCGTTGATGAAACGCGCGCGATCGAACGCATCGTAGAAGATGGTGAGCTTGATACCGGTGGCAGCGTAGAGTTCGCGGAACCAGTCCCAGAACGGCGTGAGGTCGATCATGGGGACGCAAAGCCGCCAAATATTCGTTCGATGGAAGTCCGATTAGCTTCGAAAAAATTTCTGACCTCATCTTGAGGAGCGCCCGCAAGGGCGCGTCTCGAAGGATGACCGCTTGGTCGGCCGAGCTTGTGCCCATCCTTCGAGACGGCCGCCCAAGAGGGCGGCTTCCTTAGGATGAGGTCAGCAATGTGCTCAACATTCACTGAATCTGTTCGCGCATCTTCTTGAGGAAGGCCGACGGCAGGATGCCCCACTTCTTTTCTGTCTCGATGAGCTTGCCGCTGCGGTGCCAGTCCGCAATCATCTTGGACATGAACTGTCCCCAGGGTCCGTCGCGCTCCTCAAGCCGCACCGCGGCGCCCCAGGGCTCGGTCAGGATGGTCTCCAGGGGCATCTCGAAGCCCGCCCATTTGGGATCGGTAAGCCGCTCCTGGAATGCGGTGTCATCGTAAAGCCAGCCGATGCAATTGCCCTGCTGCAAGGCGGTCTCGGCTTCGTTCTGTCCGCGGAAGGCGACGATGTCGGCGCCGTACTTCTCGGCCACATATTTGTTGTAGAACGCGCCCTGGATGCCGCAGATCTTCTGGTCCTTGAGCTGCTCCCAGCGCTTGAGCGCAACCTTGCGGTTGACGAATACGTTGACGCCAGAGGCGTAGTAGCTCGGCTCAACGATGCCGACCGTTTTCTTCCGCTCGTCCGTCACATTCATCGTGGCGATCATGAGGTCGATCTTGCCCTGTTGCAGGAACTGCATGCGGTTGGCCGAGACCACCGGCTCCAGTTCAAGCTTGACGCCGAGGCGGTCGGCCACGTCCTTGGCGAGATCGGGCTCAAAACCGACGATGTTGCCGCTCGGATCACGGAAGCCGAACGGCTTGTAGTCGGCCTTGGTGCCGACCACGATCACGCCACGCTGCTTAATCTTGTCGAGGGTCTGGGCCTGGAGAGGCGTGGGGGTAACCACGAAGCCCGCAAAAGCGGCGATTGCGGCGATGAGAGTGCGTTCGAACATCGATTGCTCCCGTCAAGGACCACGGTCCAACCAACCGGGCGGATCGTACAACGGCGTTGCGTGTATGTCATTGGTACTTCCATCCCTC
>DATGCX010000053.1:0-8025 GCA_035311445.1 Xanthobacteraceae bacterium
ACGGCTTTCGTCACTTTTCCATCAGCCAAAGCACGTCCCAAAACCGGCGCGAATGGTTTCGAAAAACACCGCCGTGCCGTAATGCGCCCAGAGCATGCCCGTCCCGGCGAGCGCCAGGGCCACGAGCACGCTGCCGACGAACAGCGGCCCGGAAAAACGTTGTCGTGCGATAAGCTCAGGCATGGCGACGATTCCGGCCCGGTTTAGATAGGCCGGAATTCACCTGCCGACAACGGCGAAAAGCACCGCAGGCGTGGCGGTGCCTCACCGATCTATAGCGCAACGCTTACTGACAGATAGGATAGAGCGCGCTCAATTCCGGGCCGCGCATCACGATCATTTGCGGCCGCAGTCCACCGTGCCGATTGATCCAGGCGCGGATCGCCGGCGGATAAAGCCGCATGACGAGCGCGCTACCATGTCGGGTCGGCACGAGCGAACGCGAGGCGTCGTTGTAATAGGACGCCGCGTGGAAGCCCAAAGCCGCGCGGCGGGTAATGCACACGCGGTCGCGCGGGACGATTCCGGTGAACAACGTGCAGGCCGATAAACACGGCCCGTCGACGATAATCCGCTCGCCGGTATTGCGGATCTCAACGAATTTCTCGATGTAGGAGGACACTTCGCCCCCTGGATCGCCGGTGATTCGGACGTCTGCAGATGCCGCGCACGTCACGAGGGCCGACGCGAACGCGCCGGCCAGAGCCGCTTGCCATTTCATGGAGTACCCTCTCCCCGCTCAATCAGGCGCGGTATGGCCCGGCATTGTGGCAAGAGTTCGGGGATTCCCGGTCTTTATGCCGACGTACCTGCGCGGCAAAGGATGCTATAAGGCCTCGGCACACCAAACCCGGGTAAACTAGCTCGCCCGCTCAGCAAACTTTCAGTGAGTGCTCACAAATGGATACGTCGGTTGCGCGCAAAACCAATGTTCCCGATTTCGCCACGGCCTATTACCTGCTCGAAGGATTGAACGAGATCGGCATCGATTACTTGTTCTGCAATTTCGGAACCGACCACGCCCCGATCATCGACGAAATGGCGCATCGCCGCAGGCGCGGCGAGCCGATGCCGACGATCGTGCGCTGCCCGCACGAGAACACGGCAGCACATATGGCGGCTGGTTATGCGCTGGTGACCGGCCGCGGCCAGGGCGTCCTGGTGCACGTCGATGTGGGCACCGCAAACACCGCAAACGGCATGCATAATCTGTTTCGCAGCCGCCTGCCCGTCCTGTTGATGGCGGGCAAGGCGCCGTACACCGCCAATGACGAGCTGGTCGGTTCGCGGGACACCTATGTGCATTTCGTGCAGGAGCCCTTCGATCAAGCGAGCCTGGTGCGGCCCTATCTGAAGTGGGAATGGACCTTGCCCTCGGGCGTCGTCGTCAAGGAGGCGTTACGGCGCGCCGCCTCGATCATGCAAAGCGAGCCGTGCGGGCCGGTTTATATGATGATGCAGCGGGAAACGCTGACGCAGCATTGGCGCGCCGACGAGATCCGGCGCTATGCTGCAGACCAATTTGCCGCGACCTCCGGCGGCGGCGGTGATCCAGCGCTGGTAGCAGCCCTGGCGGAGCGGCTCCTCAACGCACAGAACCCGGTTCTGATCACCGGCTATGCCGGCCGTCATGAGCGCGGCTCGCGTGCGATTGATGCATTGGCGCAATTTGCCGGTATCGCCGTGTACGAAGCCAATGTGACCAACAATATCTCACATGCCAGTCCATGCTTCGTCGGATTTTCCGCCGATAAGGCAGTGCCCGAAGCGGATGTCGGGCTATTGGTCGATGTCGACGTACCCTGGTTCCCGAGCGACGTGTACGCCAACGAGAAGACATTCTGGGCGCACATCGATATTGACACGCTCAAACCGGGTTCACCGATGTGGACGTTTCCAGGCAGCCTGCGCATGCAGGGCGACAGCGGCCGCATTCTTGAGCAAGTGCTCGAAGCGCTGAAAGCCAAAGCTACGCCGCGTTTCAAGGAAACGGTCGCGGCACGATTGAAGCGCATCAAAGCGTTGCGCGACGAGCGCATCGCGCACGCAGCCAAGATTGCGGCCGATAAAGGCCGGCCCGGGGCCATCAATCCGCATTACCTGACGGCCGAACTCGGCAAGCTGCTTGACGACCAAGACCTGATATTCAACGAGGGCGTCACCAATGCGGCCGCGGTGCTGATGCAGATTCCGCGAGCCGTGCCGAACACCACCGTTCGCGCCGGCGGCGGCGGCCTCGGCTGGTCGGGCGGCACCGCTCTCGGCGCCAAGCTTGCCGCGCCGGACCGGCTCGCAGTGCAGATTTGCGGCGACGGCGGATTTTATTTCGGCAATCCAACCTCGGTGTTTGCGGTCGCGCAGCAATACCGGCTGCCGATCTTGACCATCGTGATGGACAATACCGGCTGGAACGCGGTGAAGCAGTCGGTGCTGCGCGTGTACCCGGAAGGTGAAGCTAAATCAGCCAACGGGTTTGAGGCGGAGCTCGCGCCCGATGTGCACTTCACCAAAGTCGCCGAAGCGTTCGGCGCCTATGGCGAGGAGGTGAGCGATCCGGCCCACGTGCCGGCGGCGCTCGCTCGCTGCGTCAAGGAAGTTCGCGGCGGCCGCGCCGCATTGCTGCACGCGCGCGTGACGCGGATGTAGGCGTCTTCATTTTCACGTGGCCCGCCATCACGGGCTGGCGTGATTGATGAATTTTTCTGGCGGAGCCTCGCCCCATTGCGAGACCAGCGCTTCCTCCGCGGACACAAGGTTTGAGCCGTTGGCGAGATTGAGGCGGTCGCTATCGGCCCAGTGCTCGTGGACGTGACCCCACGGATCGGCCCAGTAATCGTAGACCTGGCTGCCAAGCACATGCCTGCCGATCCCCCACATATGCTCGTATTTGCCGAATTGCTTGAGATAATCGTGCCCCATGCAGACGTCGTCGATATCGGAAACCTCGAAGGAAAGATGGTTGAGCCCGGTCTTCTCGTGCGCCAAGCAGAAGAAGACGTGGTGATCGACATAGCGGTCGCCGCGGTCGCAGCGATTGAATGAACCGATGATGTTGTCTTTTTTCTCTACGTAGACGTCATCCGAGCAGACAAAACCGAGCATTTCGCGGAACCAATCCACGGTCTCGCGAAAACGCGGCGTCATCAACACGCCATGGCCGATGCGTTTGACGTGCGAGGGACCTCTCGGCAGCCGCATCAATTCGCCGGCCCGTGACAAGGGCGCTTCGCCGGAATTGAGTTTCTGCCGCTTGACCTGTATTTCCAGCACCGCCGCGATGCCGCAAACCACCTCGATCTGATAGCCGTTGGG
The DNA here is from genome assembly GCA_035311445.1 of Xanthobacteraceae bacterium. Classification (GTDB taxonomy): domain Bacteria; phylum Pseudomonadota; class Alphaproteobacteria; order Rhizobiales; family Xanthobacteraceae; genus JAJPKK01. The sequence continues at coordinate 3,313 of DATGCX010000053.1, forward strand.
CTCGCGCAGCCTGACCCGCTTGCCGCCGCCGGGTTCATCGATGTTTTCGATTCCCGAGGCGCCGGGCGCTTTGGCCAAGCGCTTGAGATCGTCTTCGCTCTCAACGTGATATGCGAGACCGACGAACTTCGGATTGCCTTTCTCGGTGACATGGATGTGGTGGCTGGGATCAGTGCCGCGCATATAAAGCGCGTTGGCGGTCCGATCGCTGCGCCGCAAGCCGAAACGGGTGAGAAATTCTTCCATGACGTCGAGATCGGGCGCCTTGAGGCGCCCGTATGCGATATCCATCGCCTTCACCCAGGCCATATCGTACTCCCTCGGCAATGCGGTTGGCACGCGCGCATGATTGCACGGTCGCCGCAATCTGCCACGATCGGGGCGACGTCGGCAACGCGTGCTTCAGGTGCGATAGTCGGCGGCGACCGTCGCGTCGGTCTGGGCGCTGCCGAGCGCATTGAAGACGGGCGTCAGCACGACGGTGACGACGAGATTGAGGATGACAGTATAGAGCGCGCTGTAACCTGGGAATGTATAGTCGCTGATCGCCAGCGGAAAATTCGGCGTCAGATTTGCCGCGACAAACATCCAGGTGCCGACCGCGGTGCCCACGGCCCAACCCACAAGCAGCGCCCAATCGTTGAACCAACGCGTATAGACACCGAGCAGCACCGCCGGCAGGGTTTGGACGCGGCGCATTGGCGAAAGGGCGATCTCGACCTCCTGCACGAATGGGGCCTCGGCGGACGGCGTTTCGGCACGATGATCACTTGGAGCTTCGGATTTTGCCGCGCTGCGTGCAGACGGCGGGTGGCCCGGCAGCGACGATTAATTCGGGGAAGTTATATCTGGCGCAACGCTTTGTTTGCACGTAAATCGTTGCGACCAGATTGGGAGGAAGCAATTGGACCAGCCGGCTTCAGTTGAAATTGCGAAGCATACGTTGATGTCCGGCGGCCTCATCCTTGCAGTGGGCACGGTCGCGGGGCTATTCGCGCAGAAAACCAAAATCCCCGACGTCGCCGTATTTCTGCTCGCTGGCATGCTGATCGGCCCCCAAGCCTTGGGCCTGATCGACATCAAAGCCGATTCCGCGCTCTACCAAATTCTTCTGTTGTTCGGTGCGAGCTATATCTTGTTCGATGGCGGCGCTTCGCTGCGGTTTCATGTCATGAAGCAGGTTTGGATCACGATCGTCGTGATCGCGACCGTCGGCGTACTGATTACTGCGGCGATCACCACCACGGCGGCATACTTCGTTCTCGGTGTGCCATGGATCGTGGCGGCTTTGCTTGGCGCCACGTTGGCGTCGACCGATCCTGCGACGTTGGTGCCCATTTTTCGTCAGGTCCACATTCGCGACCGCGTGGCGCAAACGGTGATGAGCGAGTCGGCCTTCAATGACGCGACCGGCGCCATCGTCACCTTCGGCGTTTTGACGGTGGCGATGGGCACGGGCGAGTTTTCGCTGTCGTCGTCGTTGCTCGAGTTGGTCACGGAAGCCGCGGTGGGCATCGCCGCCGGCGCCGTGCTCGGTTACCTTGCGGCACTGCTGATCGCGCATGAACGCTGGGGTTTTTTCATGGAATATGCCCCCGTCGTCACGATCATGGCGGTGATCGGCGCTTATTTCGCCGCGGATGGCTTGCGCGCCAGCGGGTTCATGGCGGTTTTCGTGTTCGGCATCATGCTCGGTAACAAGGACTCGTTCGGCTTCAAAATGGGCGATGCCGAGTCGCAGCGACTCGATCAATATGTTGAGACCACCTCATTCATTGTGCGTCTGTTTATCTTCATCCTGCTCGGCAGCCAAGTCGATTTCACCTTGATGAATCGGTACCTCGCCGGCGGCGTTCTCGTGGTGCTAATTTTCATGCTGGTGGCGCGGCCCATCACGGTCTTTGCCTGCACGCTGCCGGATCGGCGAGCGCGATGGAGCCTCAACGAGATATTGTTCATGTGCTGGACCCGGGAGACGGGTGTTATTCCGGCAGCGCTTGCCGGTATCTTGCTCGGCATGAAGGCGCCGGGGGCGCAAATGATCGCCTCGGTGACCTTCATCGCCATCCTGATGACGATCCTCATCCAAGCGCCAACGACGCGATGGCTCGGAGGCAAGCTCGCACTCCTTGAGGACAGGAGGAAACACTGATTGCAACCACCCGCGGTGCCCGCCTGCGACTTAGCGGCACACCGGCGTCGAATACCGTGAGGGGCCAACGACCGGACCTTTTCGTTAACGGGTTTGCGCTTCCCGCCCCCGCCGAAGCCCCCTAAAATAGGGCTTGGACGAGGTAAGGCGGCGCCGCTTCGGCGCCGCCGTCAGGAGGATCGTTTTATGAAACGTCGTCAATTTCTGAAGACCGCCGGCGTCGGACTGGCAGGAGCCGCAGTTGCGGCGCCCGCGATCGCTCAGTCCATGCCGGAGCTGAGGTGGCGCCTGACTGCGAGCTGGCCGAAATCGCTCGACACGCTGTTCGGTTCCTGTGTGAATCTGGCGAAATACGTTTCCGATGCGACCGACGGCAAATTCCAAATTCAAGTTTTCGCCGCCGGTGAAATTGTGCCTGGCCTCCAGGTACTCGATGCCGTCCAGAACGGCACCGTCGAGCTGGGTCACAGCGCGCAGTACTATTTCATTGGCAAGGATCCAACCTGGGCGCTGTTTTGCGCTTCGCCGTTCAGTCTGAACGCCCGGCAGCAGAACGCCTGGTACTATGAGGGCGATGGTCAGAAGCTGCTTGATGAAGTCGGCGCCAACTTCAACATGAAATGCTTCGTAATGGGCAATACCGGCGCGCAAATGGGCGGCTGGTTCCGCAAAGAGATCAACACCGTCGAGGATCTCAATGGTCTGAAAATGCGGATCGGCGGCTGGGCCGGCAGAACAGTCGGCAAACTTGGCGTGGTGGCGCAGCAGCTTGCCGGCGGCGATATCTACCCGGCGCTGGAAAAGGGTACGATCGATGCCGCCGAGTGGGTGGGCCCCTACGACGACGAGAAGTTGGGTTTCTACAAGATCGCGAAATTCTATTACTACCCCGGGTGGTGGGAAGGCGGCACGGCGAACCACTTGCTGATCAACCTCCCAAAGTGGAACGAGCTGCCGAAAAACTACAAAGCTCTGCTGGAGGTCGCTGCCGCCGCCCTCAACGTCGAACAGCAGGGGCGCTACGATGCCCGCAACCCGCAGGCGTTAAAGCGTCTGGTCGCGAACGGCGTGCAACTGCGCCCGTTCAGCCAGTCGATCATGGAAGCCTGCATGAAGGCTTCGAACGAAGTGAACGCCGAAGAATCGGCCAAGAACCCCACTTTCAAAAAGGTGCTGGCTTCGATCGACGCCTTCCGCAACGACGAAAATCTGTGGTGGCAGGTCGCCGAGTACTCCTACGAGACCTTCATGATCCGGATGCGCCCAAAGAGCTGAGACACCATTCTCGGCAATATGCAATCCAGGGGCCGGCTCAGCGCCGGCCCTTTTCATTGTTGACGCTGCGGCTCGAGATTGAGCAGCGGCGGCTCCGGCGGCGGTAACATTTTCTGAAAACGTCTTTCCATCTCGCGGTCGGAGATGGCAGGCGGCTTGCGGCTGCTGTCGGCCGCTCCTTCACCGATATGGGTGAGCTGCGGGACGAGCAGCACAGCAAACAACAGCGCGGCCTGCGCGAACAGATACGGCAACAACGCGCGCAGCAGCGCCGAAAATGGGATCGGCTGCCTTAGAACGGTGCGGGTCATCATGACGGCATAGCCGATCAACGGATTGATGAAGCTTGCCTGCAGAGCCAGCAGGACGAGAACGGCGACCCAGCGCGCATCCGCTACCCGCACGAGGAGCGGCGGTATGGTAATCGGGACAACCACGAAAATGATCTCGAAGGCGTCGAGCACCAGGGCGCTGAGCGCTATACCGGCAAGCACGATGACCGTCGCGCTGAGCGGACCGCCCGGAATGGCGACGATCCATTTGTCGATCAGCAAGTCGGTGCCGAGGATTCGCAACACCAGGGTCAAGGTCGTTGCGGCAACCAAAAGAAAAAACAAGGCGCCGGTGAGCGCCAGCGCCTCGCGCAAGATTTCGTTGAGAACCGGAAGCGGCAATCGCCCGCTGACAAATCCTGCAAGCAAAAGAATGACGCCGCCCATCGCCGCCGCCTCGACGGCATAAAAATATCCGGCAGTGACACCGCCAAGCAGGATCAATATCGCCAGCACCGTCATTGCGGCCAGGATCGCCTGCGCCAAGGTCGGGGGCGATACGGGTGCCGGCAACGCCGTGTCTTCCGGCTTGGCGCGTCGATTGAACCACCAGCCGATAAACAGACAGGCCGCGAGATAGAGCGCGGCGGGAACGAGCGCGCCGTGGAACACGTCCTGCGTGTTGATCACGCGGTCTTCGCGGCCGGTTGCAGTGACTGCAATCGTATGCGCGTTGAGCATCGCGTCGCCGAGAAGAATCAGCACCAGCGAGGGCGGCACCACAACCCCGAGCGTACTCGCCACGGTGATGATCGCGGCGCGGCGCGGCAGCGATATGCCCGAGGCCGCCAGCCGCGGTTCAGCCACCCGCGCGAGAGCCAGCACGCTGGCGCCTACTGAACCATTCATCGGCCCCAACAGCGCGCCGAGCGTCAGCCCCGATACAACCGGCGCGGCCGGCCCCGGCACAATTGCGAGGCCGCAACGATAGAGCGCGTCGGCAAGCGGCAGGCG
>DATGCX010000054.1:0-3037 GCA_035311445.1 Xanthobacteraceae bacterium
ATGTGCCGCCTCGTAGAGCATCGTGCGCAGCAGGGCGTCGCCACATTTGGACACCCCGCCTTCATAGTCGGTCTCGCCCGACTGGTAACGCTTCGGCGTCAGGCCGACATGCGCGCCGACCGCCCGGGAATGGACGAAACGTTGCGGCTGGTCGACCGATGCAAAATAGGTCAGCGCTACCACTGCGCCCGGTCCCACGTCATGATGCCCATCCCGCTACGTCATTGAAAGATAAAGGTCTGCTGATCTGGATCTGCTGGTAATGGACCCTTGCGGCCCACCTTGACGTGTTCGACCAGCTGCCGATTTTCGATGTCCCGTCGTTTAATCACCCAAGGCGCGCCTTTGCAGTATTGCTCGGCAGGAATAATCCCAGCACGGATCCCGCGAAGCACCGTCATGGGGCTCAGATCGAGCATGGTGGCCGCTTCGGTCAAGGTGACTTCGCCACGCTCAGCCCACTCGCCGTCCACGTAAACCGCAATACCGTGCGTGTTACGGAAGCCACGGACCCGCGACTGCGTCCATCCGTTCAGCCGGCCGGTTCGCTTTCCGGTTCGGTTAAGCATACCGGCGATGGCCTTATCAGGCATCAATCGCGCGCATGCTCGGATCAAGTCGACCGTTTCGGGCTCGACTGTCCAACGCGTCTGACCTCTCCGGTTTTTCCTCACTGCCAGGCGGGTGTGATCGCCGCCCTGCCAATGCAACAATAGCTGGATTTGATTATCTTCGACGCGCGCCACGACTTCACGCAACACTGCGCGGATGATGCGTTTGCGCGTGGCGGCGGTCGCCGCCGGATGATGCCAAGCTGCCTCCAGGTCAGCACCCAATTGCAGCAGACACTGACGCTCCTCCGCACTCAGCGCCGCCGGCCGTTGTCGGACCATTGCGTCCAGGTCTTTCTCCAGCGTCTCTACGGCGGCGAGAGCGGCATTCCACCGCCGCTCGAGTTCGCTCGCGACAAGACGATTGTCGGGATCGACCGCATCATATTGCCGTCGCGCCCTGGCGGCCTCGAACCGTGCCTGTTCGAGCGCCAGCTCAAGTTGGCGCTGTTTCTCGCCAGCCTGGTGCTCGCAGTCCGTGATCGCACGGACCGCCGCTTCAACGCCCAGCGGCTGCAGCAATCTCACGATCTCGCCCCCCACTGCCTGGTCGACGCGTAAAGCGCCAAACGAGATACAGGGGGCAGCTGCGGGGTTGCTCCGCGTCGCGTCGCAGTGATAGCGGCCGATGTCGCCCTTCGTGCCGTTGTAGCTCACCAGCAGTCGGCGTCCGCAATGACCGCAGCGCAGCAGGCCGGCCAGCAAAGCTTCCCCCTTGCGCACCGCGCCGCGCACCATCATGCCCTTGCCGTTGGCATTGTCGGCGATCAGCCGCTGGTTCCTTTCATAATCTGCCCAAGACAAGTAACCCTCGTGATGGTCGACGAGCAAGACCGCCCACTCTGGGCGAGGCTTGCGATGGCCGCGCAAGATACGTTTGCGGCCATTTTCGATCGTCATCCGACTACCGGTTCGACCAAAGGCATAAGCGCCGGCATAAACCGGATTGGTCAGGAGATTATTTACCGTCGCGTAGACCGGAGGCTTCCACAGCAGTTGTGGTTGCCTTGAGCTCTTGATGTCAATGTAGGGCAGCTCGATCTGGTCGGCGCGAAGCGACAAAAACACCTGACGGATGCTCTGCATTTCAGCAAAACGGGCAAAGACTAGCCGAATCGCCTCGCGGACGCGCAGATCGGGATCCATTTCGATTTTGTCGCGACCCACCTTCACGTAACCAACGGCGACTGTGAAGAAGAGCTCACCCCGCCGGGCTTTCTGCTTCAGGGCTTCCATCGAGCGGGCGCGCAGGAGAGACAGCTCGAGCTCGCTCATCGTCCCCTTCATACCCAGCAATAGGCGATCATTGGGATGCCGCGGCTCGTATACACCGTCCTCGTCGACGATAACCGTACCAACCAGACCGCAGAACTCGATCAGCGTGTGCCAGTCGCGTCCGTTGCGCGCCAAACGCGACGCCTCAATCGCGAGCACGGCACCGACGCGACCCTCGCAGATCGCCGCGAGCAGCCGCTCAAAGCCCGGACGGCTGACCCCCGAACCCGAGCGGCCAAGATCGTCATCGATTATTGTCACATCCGCCCAGCCGAGAGCGCGAGCCCGTTCGGCGAGGTCATATTGACGCCGCCGGCTCTCATGATTGTTGGCAAGCTGGTCGGTGGTGGACTGCCGGATGTAGACGAAGGCGCCGCGCGCCAAATGACTAGGTGTGATCTTCATCGCTGGTCTCCGCCTCAGCGATGATCGCAAGCGTCTCCGCCAGGAGCGCGCTCACTAGCGACAACAGCTTCGTCCGCTCGGACGCTGCTATCGGCACCGGTGGGTCTTTGGGCGCGAAGAGGTCGGGTTGGCGATGTCTCGGCTGCGGACGCGGCATGCTCGTCTCCTTTGCGACGGGGGTCGTCGCGCAGCAAGCTTTGCCAGGCATCGAGCTCGAGGCGGAGTTCGTGTAGACATGCCAATGAGAGACGTGGGATCTGCGTCACCATCATCGCCGCCGCCTGATCCTCCGTCATCCAGATCGGCAGTTGCGCCAGCGTGCCGTCCGGCTGGCGGACGGTCAAAGCGACTTCGCCGCCATGGCGATTGCGCCCGGTAACGATGACGGTTTCCCCGCAACGGGGATGAAAGCCGTAACGGATAGTCGCCTCACCACATTGATAGTGGGCACTATGTCGCTGCTTCGCCGACCCCTGGGGCTGTCATCAGCCGCCGGCAACCGGGTCGCCGCGGACGGTATTCAGCACCATCTTCTGCAGGACGGCCAACTGCTGGCGCATGACCTGGCGGACACTGAGCACCGGCTCGACGATCGCAGCCAGCCTCGGAAATCCTGCGACGAGCTCGCGGACCTGCGCGTCGTATCGAAAGCTGCTGACGACGCCCACTTTCAAACCGAAATTGCGCAACGTGCCGCGCAAATCGGACTCCACGTCGGCGGGAGGGGAGATCGAATTGGGCGCGCG
>DATGCX010000055.1:0-12712 GCA_035311445.1 Xanthobacteraceae bacterium
CCAGTCTCGATGACTTCAAGGCGAAGGTGAAATCGTCAATGCTCTCCTTGCAGCGCAACTCTCAAAAAGTGCGATCCTTCTTCAACAAGCCGTCCCTCAAATACGCCGCTTGAGTCTACATACTTATGTACTTATTAATAAATGTCGCTTGGAGTTGCCCTCGCTTTCCTCGCCGTATCTCAATCGCGTTATGAAAGAGGTAGGCGATACCAGCGATGATGAGGCAAGCGCCTGCGCCTGTAATGACATTCGAAAGATGCAGTTCGTCCATCCCTTGCCGTCTCCCTTTCTGATCTCTCCGTGGTTCAAAACTCAAATCCAAATCGCAGCTTGGCCTGGTGGCGTTCAAAGTTCGTCAGATCAAGCGCGCCCGGAGGGCCCGTTGCGCCACCCCAAACTTGAACATCCCACGCCACCGACATGAACGCGTTGCTGCCGAACCGCGTGTACAAGGTCGGGCCGACGTAGAGTGCCTGACCTGAGAAGGTGTTCAGTGCGGCACCGCTGTAGTCGCGCAGATATCGCACCTCGCCTCCCAGCCAGACGCCGGGCGCGATCTGCGCCGCGAGCGCCGCTCCCGCACCCAAAAGAGATTCGTGTTGAACTCCGTCGGCGGCGAGCAGGCGTGCGCGGTCGTTTGCAAAGAGAAGGTTGATCGCCCCGACCAACTGCTCAGGCTTAAGCTCGCGGTCGGCAAGCAGCTGGATTTCGGTACCGAAGTGATCGGTTCGCACGCCGCTCGTTTCGTCGACCAAACCCCAATGCGGCGATACGCTCAAAGTCAGGCCCAACGGCGCGTTTGCGCGATCCAGCATCCGAAACCGCGCATCGGAGGACAGCGACTGTATTGCGGCGCGCCGGGCGTCCTCTATTCCGGCAACTCCGGCAATATCATAGTAGGCCAGGGTTGCGGCACCAGAGATGCGAAAGCTTTGCAACGCCGTGTATTTGAACTCGAGTTCCGGTGCTGTGACTGCAAACGAGCCCGCACTTCTGCCAGCACGCAAGCTCGAGTCGATCACGAGCTCTTTTTCGCCCTTATTTCCTATGTCGGCGCCTTCGGTGAATCCGAACAGGTGCTCGGTATCAACCGCGACTGTTGAAGCCGTGATGTTTTCCGCGCGGATCGGTGATATGGCGACCCCAATGGCAGCTGTTACTATGGCAGCTGTTTCGATCGCCGGATTGAACACGCGGCGGAACGGCTTCCCGCTTCGCGGAAAGGCAACATCCCGCCAGGAATGCGCAAGCATGAAAACTCCGCAGTTGCCGAATCCAAACGAGCGCGCGGCCAAGCCGACCGGGCGCGGAGCGATTCAGATCGACAAGCGGAGTTTTGGCGGACGTTCCAGCGTGCCGTGATCGGTGCCGACAAGTGAGCGCGGCGGCGCTTCGACGCGAGGGGCCGTCGAGCCACGCCGGGTTAGGGCGCTCGCGATCGGCACGACACCAGTCAAGTGGTGATGCAAAGTACAACACTGATCGTACGGGTCAGTGCTGCCGTGCTCGTGCTGTCCGCCGCCGTGGTGGACGTGATGATGGTGCACGTGAGTGACTTTGCCACTTTGACTAAGGTCGGCAGCTATATCCTGCTCGTTCTCGAAGGCATGTTGGATATGGACGCCGATCAACGGCATCACGCCGGCGGCCTGGGCGAGAAGAAATAGTCCCAGCAGCCATGGGCCGAACCGGCGTATGTCAATTGATGAGAGCATGCGAGTTTCTGGTCCGGGAGCCCTTACCGGATTCACTCCCGTTAAGCAAGAATGGAACAACCTCCATCAGCTGCCGTGGTGCGCATTCACTATCACCGGGGGCATGAAGGTCAGCAATGGCCGAAAGTGCCTGCGACCGTTGGTATCAAGCGCCCGTCCGATGCAAAGCTGTTTTTGCGGCTGTCTCGGGCTAAAGTTCGGACAGGGGGCGCTTGCTTGAATGATCTGTTCAAGCGAGCAGCTCCGATCGGTCGCCGCTGCTTTAATGTTGCATCGTCAAGATACCCGGCGGCTCGATTGCACGACAAAGTTTCTGGATTCGGGCGTGACGTCGCACGCCGGCCCAAATGGCCGTTATAGCGAACCCCAATCATCGAGGATGGAAACATGTCGAAATATCTTTCGCTGATTGTTGTGGCGGGCGTACTGTTTGCGACCCCGCCGGCGAACGCCCAACAGGCCGACTATCCGAACCGGCCGATCAAGATCATCGTATGCCTTCCGCCCGGCGGCGGCGTCGATACCGTCACTCGTATCGTCTCCGACAAACTACAGCGCCGTCTCGGCCAACCCATCGTGATCGAGAACAAAGGCGGCCAGGCCGGCAATCTCGGTGCCGAGGCGGTGTGGTCTTCCGAGCCCGACGGCTACACCTTGCTTGCCTCGCAGCCTGCGCCAATCACCACCAATCCCATGCTTTACAAAAATCTGTCGTTCGATCCTGCCCTGTTCATGCCGGTTGCGATGATGACCACAATTCCCAATACCTTGACAGTGCGAGCGGATTTCCCGGCAAAGACCGCGCAGGATTTCATAGCCTATGCAAAGGCGAATCCCGGAAAAGTCAGCTATGCTTCGCAAGGCAACGGCACGACTTCGCATCTGACGGCCGTGATGTTCGAGCAGGCGACCGGTGCCAAGCTCCTGCATGTTCCCTATCGGGGGACGGCGCCCGCACTAAACGACCTGATGGGCGGCCACGTCGATGCATTCTTCAATGAGCTTGCTACATCGGTGGAAATGCACAAGGCTGGCAAGGCCCGAATTCTCGCTGTGACGACACCCATGCGGGTTCCGGAATTTCCCGATATTCCGACCCTGCAGGAAGCTGGCCTTGCCGGGTTCGTGTCGGACACCTGGAACGCAATTTCAGCGCCGCCAAAGACGCCGGCGTGGATCGTCACAAAGCTCAATGGCGCCATCAACGACGTCCTAGAGGCGCCCGACACGAAGGCCCACCTGAACTTGATGCACCTGCAGGCGGTCGGCGGCACTCCGCAGCAGATGACCGAAATCATCAAGGCCGAGACGCGGCGCTGGGGCGAAGTGATCCGCTCCGCCAACGTGACCCTCGATTAGCCCGCGCTTCGCCTCCGGTGTTTTCAGCCGGGCGCTGCATTGGCCAATGCAGGAGCCAGCACGTCCAGTTCGGCCGCAAGCGCTTCATCCCATCTCGGCGTGTTGATGCCGAAGACTCTGGTCAATCGCGTCAGGTCGAAGCGAGAATTAAGGGGCCTTTTGGCTTTGGTCGGAAAGTCGTTGGTCAGAATGGGCTCAATGCGCTGTGCCTTGAGGGCTATGCCACGGGACTTCATCCCATGAACTATGGTGGTAGCAAAGCCGTGCCAACTGGTCTCGCCCATTGCCGATAGGTTGACAATTCCACCCGCCTCGGAGAAGCGCTTCGCCAGCAACCAGCCATCGTCCGGGATCATCGCGGAGACCGCTTCGGCGATCAGCCGAGCCGAGGTCGGAGCACCAAATTGATCGGCGACGATGCGTAATTCGCTACGTTCCTGGGCGAGCCGCACTATGGTGCGCAGAAAATTAGATCCCGTTGATGCGTAGACCCAGCATGTTCGGATGACGAGATGCGGCCCGGCCGCTGCTCGAACCTCAAGCTCGCCGGCGACCTTGCTCGCACCGTATACGGATAGAGGGTCGGTCGGGTCGTCCTCCCGCCAGGGTCGGCTCCCAGTGCCGTCGAACACGTAATCCGTTGAAAAATGGATGAGCGGTACCCCGCGGGACGCCGCCCACCGCGCGATGACGCCAGGTGCCTCGGCGTTGATCCGAAAGGCCATCTCCTTTTCATCTTCAGCACGATCGACGGCCGTATAGGCAGCGGGGTTCACAATCAAATCAGGAGCATAGCGGGCAAGGGTGGAAGGAATTCCTTCCAGCAGCGAAAGATCGAGCAGGGCGCGATCCGCTCCCACGACAGCAGCGGACGCGCTGAGGGTCTCGCGAAGGGCCGCTCCGACCTGCCCTGTCACGCCGGTGATCAAAATGCGCATCTAATCCCGCCCATAACTGGGTAGCAATTCGATATCAGACAGAAGCGGAGCGGCGGCGTCGCGGGCGGACAATGTCGGCGAGCTAATTCCCCAACTTATTCCGATCGTCGGATCGTTCCAGCGGACGACAATTTCGTCGGAGGGGCTGTAGAGTTCATCGCATTTGTAGAACACGTCCGCCGTCTCCGAAAGAACTGCAAATCCGTGAGCAAAGCCACGCGGCACCCAGAGCTGCCGTCGATTTTCTTCGCTCAACTCCACCGTAACGTATCGTCCGAAGGTGGGGCTGCCACGGCGGACGTCCACAGCGACGTCCCGCACAGCGCCGCAGACAACGCTGACGAGCTTGCCCTGCATTTTCGGATTCTGTAGGTGAAGGCCTCTCACGACACCGCGGCTGGAACGCGACAGGTTGTCCTGCACGAACGGACCTGGGATTCCATGCTCTGCGTACCGATCGTTCCTGAAGCACTCGACAAAGAAGCCCCGCTGATCTCCGAACACCTTAGGCTCGATGATCAACACCCCCGGGATTTCCGTTTGAATGACATTCATGCCGGTCCGGATAACAGGCTCGTAGGTGGAAAATCAGTCGTGACCTCTATAGCTCCGAGTTGTTGACATGGGAAGTCGAAGCGTGAACATGCCGGGCGCGATCAATGAAGGGAATCATTCCAACGCAGCGCTCAAATGCGCTCAATGATTCGCAGATCCGCCGAAGGTAGTGAGCTCCGGATTCCATGACGGTCACCCAGCGGCTATGGATTCCGGGCTCGAAGGTTTCGTGGCGCGTCGGAATGACGCTGGACATGATTCGAATTCGAAGGGTCGAACTGGTAGTAAGCCACGGGCAATTGATCGCGGATTTTCGCGTCGCCTCGCGTACGCCATTATAATGGTCATAATCCAAAATGCTTGCTATTAATTTGGGGGGGAGAAAGTTCGGTCATGGCTGAATCCGCGCTTATGGAAACCAGCGAGCGGCTAACCCGTCTCGGGCACGCTCTCAATCGTATTCGCCGCCAATTGCGGGGGGCAGGGCTTTTGGAAGAGGCGGAAAGCATACGGGTTGCCGCGCGCGAATGTTGGCGTGCCGGCCGGTTGATTGAACGAAAGCCCGCCGCAGCAGCGGTTTTTAGGGAATACCTTGATAAGCACCCGGAAGATCGCGATGACGATCCGGATGACGACGACTTGGATGCCGAACTCGATCGCCTGTTCTCGGCAGAATAGAAGCGCCCTGAACTACGCATCGCATCACTGAAGTTTAACCGGTCGAATACAGGCTGTCCTGAGTGAGAATGTAATCTACCCGACCATCAACCAGTGCGCGAAGGGCCTGATCGGGCGCATCAATGATCGGTTCTTCGTGCACGTTGAAACTGGTGTTCACGAGCACCGGTAAGCCCGTCTTTTCGTGGAATTGGCTCAGCACGCGAAAGTACAACGGGTTATCGCTCTCACGGATAACCTGCGGCCGCGCCGACCCGTCGACATGCACAACGGCGGCTATCCGTTCGCGCCAGTAAGGCCGCACCGCGCAGGTAATCGTCATGAACCGCGCGGCGTAGAAGTTACCCTCGTGCAGATCAAATACCTCGGCGGCGTGCTCCTCCAGGACGACCGGCGCGAACGGCATGAATTCGGAACGGCCGAGCCGTTTGTTGATGGAATCGTTAATCTCCCGCGCGACCGGGGACGCCAGAATGGATCGATTGCCGAGAGCCCGCGGCCCGTATTCCATGCATCCGGTATAAATGGCGACGACCTTGCCGGCGACAAGAGCGTTCACGGCTTTATCGATGCTGTCAGCGCAATCGCGCACCACTGTCGGGTATCCGACGGAAGCGGCCGCGAACTTGTCGTTGTAACTTCGACCGAGGTAGAGCCGCTCCAGGCAATGGCGCTGACGCTGCCACGCGGACGCGCCGTCGCGCTGATGGAGGTACTGCAGGCAAGCGCCAACCGGTAGCCCTTCGTCCCCCATGGCCGGAAAAATGAAAATTCGTTCGGCGCTGGTGGTCTCGATGAGAGCACGATTAAGGCGTACATTCGCAAAGACCCCTCCGGCCACCGCGAGGGAGCCGGTTCCGCTGATGCGAAGGAGCTTTTCGACTGCATCGCAGATGAGTTGCTCAAGGACCAGCTGCACCGAAGCGGCCGCATCCTCCCGTGACAATCCGCGGGCCACATCGAAAGCGAAATTTCGCATGGCATCGTGGCTCGGAAAATCAGCACTGATTTCGCCGTTTTCTTTGACCCGAAAATGTTGCTTGATTTCGTCGGCCGCCTTCGCCTCGCCGAATGCTGAAAGTCCAGTCAGTTTCCCCTCGTGACGATCCATCAGGAAGCCGAGTGCCTGGGTGAAGAAGCCGTAGAGGTTCCCCAAGCTGTGAGCCGGAAACGTGGCGTGAAGGCTCGCATCACCGCCAAACAGCACCTCAAACACGCCTTGTCTGGCGATTCGTGCGCTGTAGGCAACATTGTCGCCGCACGCGTCAGTCGTGTAGACGAGACTGTCGTCGAACAATGAATAAAAATAGGCTGCGATGCCGTGCCCGAAATGATGGTTGGCGAAATAAATATCCGCCTTGGCGAAGCCGTATCGAGCTCTGAACGAATCCGTATCAAATATGTCGAGGGCGTTGCTGACGCGCAGCTTCTGCATCATGTACGTCATCTGCGGCAGGCGCTTTTGGCCCAGCAGACGAAATGCTTTTTGTTTGAGCCGCAGGCGTCCCCGCAGTGCGTAGGACTGAAATTCCCAGTGATCGCGCGTCGCGCAGACCACGTCGATGTCTGCGCGTCCGATGCCGGCGATATTTAGGCATTCGTCGATTGCAACGATCGGCAATTCCTGTTCGGCGCAAACACCAGCGCCCTTCTTGCGGGTCAGCCGTTCAAGGGAAACGGCAGCTATCAATTGATAGTCGCAAAACAGGCATGCTGCCGCGTCGTGCGCGGCGTTATGAATACCGAGCAGGTACATTCGGAATACCGAGCAGAAGCATGAGAAACTCGCGCAGCTTCGGCGCCACCCCGGAGTGCTTATGATTGCGGCTGCCTCGGCATTCAAGCCCCCTCATCAGAGGTTGTGGACGGCGCATGAGTGCGAGGTCGTGGAGGCTCAGGTCTCTTGGTCGGCTCAGAGCGGCGACGGGGGGCAGTCCAGCGGCGGTAATCTGCCTCACGCGATTCGAGCGTCTGTTCGACTAAGCTGTTTTCTTGATCGCCTACAAGGGTTGTCCAGCTCACCCCCGTCTCCGGTGTTTGGCAAGGTCCGGTGGCCGTTGGGTCAGGTGATTCAGTTGCCCCAAGAACGTTGTGACACTGTGAATTTCGCTGCCAGGTTGCTATACCTGGATTTATGTCATGCAAGAGGATCGCCTAATGACTGTCGAATACGCGGCAGTGGCGGTCGGCGCAGTGTTGATGGAGCTGAAGGCAAATTCCAGGGTAGATGCGCTGAAAATCGATCTCGATAACGGGCCGGCCGAAACAAATGGTGGCGATGTTGTGCGGCTCATGAAGACGGCTCCCACTACGCCGGCGCAGTAGCTGCGATTCTTTGCGTGTTAAAACCTTGCGGTCAGCTGCGTGGGGTGATGTGTTTGTGTTACGGGCCTGACTCCCTTCGCCGGCTTTGGCGGATGGGGACGCGCTATTGGCTCGGCGTGCCCGACGGGGACGATCGTGACGGTTTTGCCGCCGATGTGACCCGCTTCGCTACAGTCGGTGTGGGCCGGACATCCGCCGTCGCGGGATTCGGCTTTGGCTTAGCGACTGGCGCTCTCGGCTGGGCAGCCCTGGCGGAACGCGGTTCGACCCGAACATTTGCGGCCGCCGAACCATGACTACCGGACAACGCGCCCGTTGCTGCTGGCGCGGCCGGCCTTGTCGCAGCTGGAGGCGAAGCACTCGCCGAGGCGACCGCAGGTTTCGGTTTGGCAGCCGGAGCGGCAATTGTCGGCGCGGACGTGCGTCTGTAATTTCCGAGCGGCGATGAGCCTGCGGGATGAACCGCTGTAGGCTCAATGGTGGGCCTCAACCGGGGCTTCGGAAAGGCGCGGGGAAGCGGTACCGCCTCCGGCGGCACCGCAACGACCTGCGGCGCGGCCCGCTCCACCAAGTCCGTCGATTCCTGAGGCCTCGTGAGCCGCTGCGGTTCGGGAGAGCGACCCAGCGAAGGTTTGATGGGTTCAGGCGGAGGCGGCGACGGCGGCATGGCGACGGAACGCGATGGCGCGGCGATGGCGGCAGTGCGCTCGACCGCCTGCCCTGTGAACCGGCCATGCTCTGTCGTAGCGCGAATCCTCGTTCCATCCGGCTGAGTAAGGTGCACGACAAAACGATCGTCGCTGGACTCGAACGTATACGAATTCCGACCCGGCGACTTGCTGGTGCCGACCAACAAGCCGACTTCGGTAACAGACCCGACCTTGTGGCCCTCGTGGAAAATTTCGTGCGTGACCGGTCCGCTCGCTCGGGTACGATTCAAAACGAGATAATCGCCGACGATTTCGCCGCTCAGCAAAGTACCGCCGAATCCGGGCCCGAGGCCTGGCGGTAAGCTTGCGACGCCGCCTCGCCCGGTGTTCGCGCTCCCGGCCGTCGTCCTTGCGACCCCCGCCCCGGTGGTGGCGGCGGTTATGCCAATGTCCGGCGCCGGCATGGCAATTTCCGTGACGATGGCCTGGCCGGCAAAGAGCAATGTCTCGATGACCGAGCCCAGGCTGGTGGTGCGGCGTGCCAGCAGATAGGAGTTGCCGAGATCCTCCGTCACCTCGGCGCCCTCCTGCGCGACCGCCACGCCGCAGCAGATGATTGTTCCTGCTAAGACGGCACGGAAGTCGTAGCCGCGGGTGCGCGCCATATGACATAACTCCCCAAACATTGTTACCACCGCCCGTATTCGGGCTGGCCGTCACCTGGCGTCAGTTCAAGAACGTCTCAGCCTTCGGCCGGCCGCATTATGCCCACTGACACCGCATTCAAGGATGCACCTTTTCGGTGCGGCCATCAATGGACCTGCCGGTCGTTGCGGTGCCAGCTCGGCGGCCGTCGCTTCAGGTCCCGCAGGTCAGCGATCGATCGAGCAGCCGGCACCGACTGAGCGTTTTGCCATCCGCGTCGAACAGGGTGCCGATCCAAAGGTTGCCGGTGCGATCCCATACCATATAGGCGAAACCCGCATAGGTCACCGAATGGACCACTTTGCGGCCGTTGATGTCAGCGCCGACAACGCTGAGCGGCGGCACGATCGAAAGATTGTCCCCGCCGGTGCCGACCACGAGCTGAGGCGGGCGCAGCGCACCGAAATCCACCGCCTGAAAGAAATGAATGTGACCTGCGACCGTCATCCGCACGCCGGGCGGCATAATGCCCCCGAACGCCAGTTCCTGAACCGCATTCTCGACCTCGTTGGTCCGTTGATCCGGCGCACTGCGCATGGCGTTGAGCGGCCGGTGGGCCACCAGCCAAGCTTCCGCCGGCACCCTCCCCGCCACATCGGCAAGCTGGTCATGCAGCAGGCCGGCGAGCGCAGTCATGTTGCCCTTCGGGTCTTCTGCGCGTGCGCCATCCACCACCACGATTCCGAAATCGCCGAGCCGCGCCACGAATATTCCGGTCAGGTCACGGCAGATCGCGCTTGCTGGTAATCTATCAAGAAATCGGATCCAACCCTCGCCGGCGCGCGCGCAATCCTCGTGATTTCCGCGCACCATGATCCAAGGCGCCGCTGCAAACAGAGGAGCTGCCGGCTCAAAGAAATCCGCGTACCAGGCGTCGAATCCGTAGCCCCATGGGCTGCGTGCGCAGCCACTGCGCTCTGGCGGGCACGCCTGTTCGCGATAGTGATAGTCACCTACGTGGATCACCAGGTCCGGCCTCGCATTCGCAGCCGCCGCGGCGACCTTCGGAAACGGCCATGCCGCCGGATCATTGCAGTCTTGTATCGCGTTGCGATCGAGGCGGCAGCCGGTATCGCCGAACACCACGATCCGCTGCGGATTTGGCCGCGCGAGCGGCAATGCCCGCCCGCCTAGCGTTGCTGCCACCGCGGCCTGCGGCACCGCCGCTTCGCAGCTACGCACCGGAAATGCGGCCGGCTTGACGTTCTCGACTTTCAGTAAAGGCTCAGCGCGAACGCTCATGGGCGTCGGCACGCCGTCAAATATCACCTGAGGGCAGAGGTCGTCGGTGATCGCCCGCACGCTCGAGGCGCCATCCGGCCCGAGTTCGACCCACTGGGCAAAAATGCGTGCTTCCGCCGACGGCGGCAGCACGAGCAAGGGGATCGCCAGATTGGCCGCAATGGCGAAGCTCACGCGCACGACGGCACCGGGATGAAAGATACCAGGCATCGGAACGAGGTTCTTCGGGCGGAGTGGGACTTCGCGGCGGCGCTGCGCCGCAATGAAGCAAGGGCATTTCTGGTGCATGCGCTGGACTGGATTCACCACGACAACCTTGTGTTGTCTAGTCTATGATTTGGACTGCGCCGATCCGCCATTTGCCACGATGCCGGTTTCCAGCAAGTCGCCGATGATCTTGGTAGCCTCCAAGCCCTCAAACGTCCCGGTGTACATCGCGGCCCGGTACATGGCGCTTTCGAGCACGCCGCGTGCTTCCTCGTGATCGATCACGCCCTTCGCAATCAATAGGTCGATCAGGGCCGTGGCGATCGCGCCGCCGGCAATTCCCATTCCTATGGCCTTAGCGGCTGCAGGATCGGTCATGGCAGTGCTCCGGATTGAGGAACGGACCGTCCCGCTCCACGTCAGTCTCCTTGATCGAGCTTAAGCAGGAACGAGTTCAAGTTATCAAACAAGCCGTCGCTGCTGCTGTAGCGATCAAGCGCGCCCGTGCCTTTGGCGGCCATAACCCCATTGAGGAGTGCATTGGCAACCGCCATCGGGGCCACCATGGAATTCTGCAACCCCGTTCCGGTCGGCGATGCCACCAATACCGTATCGGCAATCTGGCCCACCGCTGAGATTGGCGTGTCAGTGATAGCGATGATCGTGGCCTTGCGCTCCCGTGCCCACAGGGCCGCCCGCTGAGTGAACTGGGCATAGCGCGGAAACGTGAACGCCACGAGGCAGTCAGAGTCGGCGATCTCGGCCAGGCGAACCTTGGAAACCCCCTCATCGGCCGCAAGCGTGTAAACGTCGGGACGAAGGCGACTGAGCACCAGCCCGAAATAATGTGCAAGCGCAAATGCCGAAAAGCCGGCGATCACGTAGACACGGCGCGCCGCAACAAGCTGATCGACCGCGCGATTGAGGTCATCCAGTGTGAGGCCCAGGATAGTGCGCTGCAGATTTCGCATGTCATGGGCAAGCGAATCGCCAAAGGTGGTGCCCTGCAGGTGCGCGCCGGTGGCACCCGCCTCGACCTGTTCGTCGGCGCGCGACAACTGGCCGCGAACAACCTGGCGCATCCGTTCCTGCAAATCGGGAAATCCGTTAAGGCCGAGGCGGTAGCAGAAACGTACGATGGTCGATGGATTGACCCCGAGCCGTGCGGCCATCTGATCGACAGTGGAAAATGCCACTGCCTGGGAATGGTCGACGATATATTCGGCGATGCGCTTCTGTGAATGAGTAAGAAGATCGTAGCGTCGACGCAACTCCTCGATCACATTTCCTGAATCCGAGGCCTTCGCACGCACCTGTTCGACCGTCGGTCTGGTCACCATGGGCCTTCCTCTCACGGCCTTAATGTACTGCACGCTATTTACGCAACGACAGCCGTCGTGGGCGCGCGCGGAGACGCGCCGCGCAAGACGGCCGTGTCGGAACGTGGTGTTTCGCGAGTCTATAAAGGGCCGATCGTTCCGTCCCGGGCGGCCCTATCGATCGCAACTTCAACATTTGCGTAATGCAACTCTTAGTTGCAAACGCCCATGCCTGCTTCTCTCCCCGACAACAACCCTGGGGTGATCGTTGCAACAAAACGGGCTCCCGTCAATTCGCCGAGACCGCAAGTGGCCGGTTTCCGTGTAGCTGGAGGCAGGGGGACAGGCAACAACAATGCGGCTGGCCCAGACTGGTTGGAAAGCGCGTTCATCTTACAGCGTCGCCCCCGGATATATTATCGTATCGCCCGACGATCGCCATGGTGGTCGTGGCGCCGTCACTATGCACTGCATGAAATTCGGCGTGAAGGTTGACAGTCGGATCGCAGTGGGTGGCCTCGATCAGGATGCGGGTGCCGAGAGCTGGGCGCGGTACACCGTCAGGAAGCGTGATGATGCCGTGCTCGTCGCCCCCGAAAGCGTATGTGGCGCCCGGTGTGAGGCCGATGAAACGCGTCGGCGGCGGACCGTTGACGGCGAGCGCCTTGGTGCCTGCGTCGACGGTGATTTGCCTGTCATGGTTGGCCGACACAACGGTCGTGAGCACGAACAGCGCGGGCGTGAATGGCAGGGCCGACCCGTCATCCCGACGGAGGCGGCCATAGTCAGCATCCATAAAAACGTAGGAGCCGACCTGCAGCTCCGTGTAAGGGCCGCCCATGTCGTAAGCATGCGCACCGGTTCCACTTCCGGACACGATCGGGCAGGGCACGCCGTCGGCTTCAAGCAATGCGACGAGTGTGCGCAGCGTCTCTCCAGCCGTGCGGGCAGCGGTGCGCCTCGCGGCCGGATCCACGATGTGCTGAACATGGCCCGCATAACCCTGGAGGCCGTGGAAG
>DATGCX010000056.1:0-6664 GCA_035311445.1 Xanthobacteraceae bacterium
TCCCATTCGGATAATCGGACAGCAAATGCAGCAAGGGATCGAAAGAATTGCTGCCACAAAAACCCTATGATCAAAGTTAGCAAAACTAGCAAAGCAGGTGCAAGATCAGCTGTTCCTACTGGCCAAGCCTGGCGGCATCAAATCTTTGAACTGCCCGAGCCGACATGTTCGGCCTATATCCCAAGGTCTAAAATTTTAACAGGCAACAGAGCGGCCAGCATCTTCGATGGAGAGACGACAACCATGTTTATTTGATGCCGAGTCGCCGAGCCGGTGCGACTGCACTCGGAGTATATCCTGCTTGCAGATATTGTGATCACCACTCCTTCGACGGTTTTCAGGCATCGTACCTGGTGATGGCGTCCATCTCGGGGGCGCAATTTCATCCTCACTCGCCAGGAGCTTGATGCACAGACTGCCAAAGAATGAGGCATTTGCGTTCGGCGATCGAAGTCCGAGAGGTTGCGACGTGAACGACGCGAGTAGCCGATCGATGGCCGCGCAGGAGAGCTGGCTCGTTGGGTTCGGCGATTCGAAGTTCGAGAGGTTGTGACGTGAACGACGCAAGTAGCCGGTCGATGGCCGCGCAAAAGAGCCAGCGCACCAAGAAACGGTCGCAGGCCAAACGATGGATGCTTCCCGGAATCGTGACGGCGTCCGTCGCGATCGGATTGGTGACGTATTTCCATCTCGAAACGGACGGCGCGGCGAATACCAACCCTGCTACACCGCCACAGGTGACCGTGAGCAAGGCGCTCGTTCGCGAGCTTGATTCGCGGCTAGGCTTTCTTGGTCAGTTCTCAGCGGTCGACCAAGTTGAGCTCCGCGCCCAGGTTGGCGGTACACTTACCGGAATACATTTCAAGGATGGAGACATCGTCCATAAAGGTGATCTCCTCTTCACGATCGACGCCCGGCCCTACGAAATCAAGCTGGCACAGGCCAATGCCCAATTGGAGACAGCAAGCGCGCAGCGCGCGCTCGCTGATCGCGAACTCCATCGTGCTCAGGAACTAGCCGCTAAAGCGTTCGGTACGGAACAGACGGTCGACCACCGCACGGCCGACCGGCAAACCGCACTGGCCGCCGTGGACGACGCGAAGGCACAGATCCGTGACGCCGAGTTCGATCTCGAGCATTGTCGCATCGCGGCGCCGTTCACCGGTCGCATCGGCACACACCTGGTCTCTGTTGGCAACCTCATCGCCGGCAGCCGCGCTGCAACCAGTCCGACGACGCTGCTCGCTACGATCGTTTCGCTTGACCCGGTCTATTTCGACTTCGACATGAGCGAAGCGGATTACCTACAGTTCTCGCGAGAACGGTCGAGGCAAAATGGCAATCTCGCCGACAAGGTTGAAATCGCGCTGAGCGACGAGAAGGAGTTCACACGGCAAGGTACACTTGACTTCGTCGACAACGTCGTCGATCGGTCGAGCGGCACCATTCATGCCCGCGCTACCGTTCCAAATCCTAATTTGCTTTTGACGCCTGGTGAGTTCGCCCGCGTGAGGCTGGTCGTCGGCGCGCCGGCGCCCCGCCTCCTAGTGCCAGATACGGCCGTACTCCCGGATCAGTCGCAACACGTTGTCATGACCGTTTCGCCGGACGACATGGTCGTGCCCAAGCACGTCGAGATCGGTGAGATCCGTGACGGCTTGCGCGTCATCCGGTCCGGCCTAACACCAAATGACAAAGTGATCATAGACGGCATCCCTTACGCTAAACCGGGGTCAAAAGTCGCGCCACAGGACGGCGCAATCCGCTACGACGTTGCGCAAGGCCTAGATTAGGAGGCACTCGCCATGCGCCTTACACATTTCTTTATTGATCGACCGCGCTTCGCGACCGTGCTCAGCATCTTCGTGATGTCCTTTGGCCTCGGTGCCCTCGCGATCCTCCCGATCGCCCGATATCCGGAAATCGTTCCACCGACAGTGCAGGTTACAGCGTCGTATCCGGGGGCGTCGGCGGACACCGTGTCCCGCACCGTTGCCACCCCGTTGGAACAGGAAATCAATGGCGTCGAGAACATGCTCTACATGAGCAGCCAATCGACCGGGGATGGCAATGTCACGATCACCGCCACGTTCGATATCGGCACCGACATCAACGTCGCGCTGAACCTGACGCAGAACCGCGTGCAGGACGCATTGTCGCGCCTGCCCGAAGATGTCCAGCGACTGGGCGTGCAGGTCCGCAAAGCGATACCCAGCATCCTACTGGGCGTTCACCTCTACTCGCCGAACAAATCGCGCGACACTCTGTACTTGTCTAACTACGCAACCCTGCACATCAAGGATGTGTTGGCGCGCCTGCCGGGCGTCGGCGACGTGCAGTTCCAGGGTGGCCGCCAATACGCCATGCGCATCTGGCTCGATCCGGATAAGGTCGCGGCATACAACATGCGGGCTGACGAAGTGCTCGCCGCACTGCGCGCGCAGAATTTGCAAGTCTCGGCCGGTATCCTCAATCAGCCACCGGTGCCGGGCGACGAGGCCTATCAGATCAATGTTGAAGCGCTCGGCCGGCTGTCCACGCCCGAGCAGTTCGGCAACATCATAGTTAAGTCCGACAACCGAGGACGCGTGACGCACGTCCGTGACATCGGTCGGGTCGAGGTCGGCGCCGCCGATTATGGCACCACAGCCTACAAGGACCGCAGCAATGCGACGGCGCTCCTTGTCTATGCCCAGCCCGGCGCCAACTCGCTCGCGGTCGATCATGAAGTTCTGTCGAAGGTCGAGGAGCTGAAAAAGGATTTTCCGCCGGGCGTCGATGCGACAGTCATCTACGACCCGAATATTTTCATCGCCAAGTCGATCAAGGAGGTTGTCGTCACCATTTTCGTCGCCATCCTCCTCGTCGTCGGAGTGGTGTTCCTGTTCTTACAGAACTGGCGCGCAACGATCATCCCCTGCATCGCAATTCCGGTTTCGCTCGTCGGCACCTTTACGGTGCTCGCTATATTTGGGATATCCCTGAACAACCTGTCCCTGTTTGGCCTCGTACTGGCAGTTGGTATCGTCGTCGACGACGCGATCGTGGTTGTCGAAAACGTCGAGCGCAATATGCGCTCGGGCATGTCGCCTTTGGAGGCCGCCCATCGAACGATGGACGAAGTCGGCGGGGCGCTGATAGCGATCGCACTGACGCTCTGCGCGGTCTTCGTACCGTCTGCTTTTCTCTCCGGTATTTCCGGGTTGTTTTTCCGTCAGTTCGCGGTGACGATTGCGGCCTCGACGGTCATCTCCTGCTTCGTCTCGTTAACGCTCAGCCCGGCCCTCTGCGCCGTGCTCTTCAAGGCGCACGGTTCGCACGATCTGTCGCGCACCGGCCTGGTCCGCCGCCTGCTATACGGGGCTTTTGGTCGTTTCAATCGGGGCTTCGACCGGATCTCTTTCGGCTATGGGAACCTGACGCGTCGACTAGTGCGCGCAGTGACCATCGTGATTGTAGTCTATGCCGGGCTAATCGGTATCGCCGGTGTCGAATTCGCAAAGACGCCGACCGGCTTCATCCCCGAGCAGGATCAGGGCTACCTCATCAATATCGTTCAGCTTCCGCCCGGTTCGAGGTTGGAGCGGACCGAAAAAGTCTTCCGCCGCAGTATCGACATCATCCTGGGGACGAAAGGTGTTGAGCATGTGGCGTCCTTTGCCGGCCTCGACGCCACGACCAACACGGTGGGGTCGAACTCCGGGACGATCTTCGCCGGGTTACCGTCGCTCTACAATCACGACCCTCGCGGCGTGACGGCGAACACGGTTTTGGCCGACCTGCGCCAGCGCTTATCGGTCATCAAAGACGCCCATGTGGTGACCATCCCACCGCCGCCAGTGCAGGGGCTTGGGAGTGCAGGCGGCTTCAAGATGATGCTAGAGGACCGTGGAGGACTTGGCTCGCAGGCGCTCGTGCGCGCCGCGAATGCCCTGGTCGATGCGGCCAACAAAGATCCGGACTTCGCCGGCGTATTCACCCTGTTCAACGCAGGCTCGCCTTCGGTCTACGCAGATATCGATCGCCTGAAAGCCGAAAAAGTCGGCCTCACGCCGACTGACGTGTTTTCGACGCTGCAGGTATATCTTGGGTCACAATACGTGAACGACTTCAACTACCTCGGCAGAACTTATGAGGTCATCGTACAGGCTGACGGGCAGTTCAGGCTTACACCTCAGGACATTACCCGCCTGAAGGTACGCAACGCGTCAAGCGAGATGGTGCCCATCGGGACTGTGGCACAGCTGAGGGATACGACGGCGCCCTACCGGGTGCCGCGCTACAATCTCTTCCCCGCCGCCGAGGTGCAGGGCGTCGCCGCGCCGGGTGTCGCTACCGGCACGGCCCTGCATCGAATGGAAGAGCTTGCTCATCAGGTTCTTCCTAGGGGCATTGCGTTCGAATGGACTGATCTTGCTTTTCAACAGCAGCAGCGCGGCACCCCCACCATTCTCGTCTTCGGAGCAGCTGCTCTCTTCGTGTTTTTGGTCCTCGTCGCGCAGTACGAAAGCTGGAAGCTGCCCCTGGCGATCGTCCTGATCCTGCCGATGTGCCTGCTCGCGTCTGTCACAGGCCTCCTCGTGCGGGGCATGCCCATCGATATCCTGGCACAGATCGGCTTCGTTGTTCTCGTCGGCTTGGCTGCCAAGAACGCCATTCTGATCGTCGAGTTCGCGCGCCAGAAGCAAGAGGAAGGTGTTGCCTCCGGCGAAGCAGCTGTTCACGCCGCCCGCACCCGTCTACGTCCAATCCTGATGACGTCATTCTCGTTCATTCTCGGCGTTGCTCCGCTGGTGGTAGCGACAGGAGCTGGAGCCGAGATGCGGCAATCGTTGGGCACGGCTGTGCTCTTTGGAATGCTGGGAGTCACTTGCTTCGGTCTCCTTTTCACGCCTGCCTTCTACACCTTCATCCGAGACCTTGGGCGTGACACTAGGCCGTGTACTCATAAGCCAGGTAGCGTGACGTAGCGAACCTAATGTCCGCTTTGCTCCCTAAAGCGGAAGTCATTCACGGATGGTCAGCTTTTCGTGCCCCATCGGACAGGTCACGCCTTGCTGCGCGCCGCTCGGGGATCACTTCGAGGCGCAGGTCCCATGCAGCTCCATGGTCAACGAAAGCATCAGACTAAAGATTCATGAAGGGAAACGGCGGATTGCCTTCATCTTTGAGGGTCATAGTCCCTTCTTCCAGCGCGCGGCTGCCGCCTTCCTGGCGAGCTGTTTCACCAATCGTTTGCCCAAATACTTGCGTGAGTTCTGGCCGCCTTTTTTCCGAATTTTCTGCATGAACCTATCTGTCAGCAGGACTTGCACGCTGCCAGCGCGCATACCCGGCCGCGCGTACTGCGCCTGGCGCGCCGTGGTTTGGCTGCGGAGCCTTTCGACCGCAGCCTTATCTTCCACAATTAGGCAGCGCACGCCCAACGCACCTAAGAAAGGTCCGAGAGAGATTGCACCCAATCTTCTGATCTGGTTTGGACCGAGTAGTTTTTGTGTATAACGCGCCGGCAAGCCGGCAAAGGAGTCAACCGTTTCACCGCTGAGATTGAGCTCGGCCGCGCGCATGCGCAGTGCGTTTATGAGTTCGTCGTAATTGGAAAACTCTCCAATCACCCGCGGCTCATCGCCCTCAGCCAATTCAGCCTCCCCTGCGAGCTTGTCGCCGCGCCTGTCGCCGCGTTAGTGGCCGGGAGCGGAATTGTGGGTACGCGCGATAATACGCCACTCTCAGGAATGCCAATGTGCCCCTGATCCGCGGCTATCAAGGTCCATAGTTGCGAAGATTGTCGACCAATTGATCCACATTCTGCTGACGCGTGGTCATGCCGCCTCCTGACCCTGCTGCCGTTGCTGCTGCGCCCACTCCACAAGGATCTCGTGAACGGTGTAGGACAACGATCGGTCCTGCTCGGCCGCCGCGCGGCGCAATCGCGCCTGCAACTCAGGTTCGACGAGTGCCCGAATCAGTTCGGTGCGCGTTCCCATAACGACATGGCCTCGCATGGCAGGCCATGGCCGGCAACGCACGCTCCCGAGGTGCGCGGGCACAACCGCGCTTGCGCGCAGGCGGGAAGCTCGCTTGGCTTCATGCAACCTCCGATCTACAGTGATTTGCTATGGCCACCATCAATCTCGACCGCATCACCGACGTCGACATCGCCACCGTCGCGGCGATGGACGATTTGGATTCCGCGCGCGGCCTGCTGCAGGCGCTTGCTGGCATTCCCGACGGCGACAACATTGCTGCCTCGGTGTTTTCCGACGTGCATTTCGACTGGCGTGGCGCGAGCAGGACCGCCCGCGCCGCCAGAATCCGCAGCTGGCTGAACATGGAGCACCACCACTATGGCTAGACCGACAAGCAAGGCGACTCCGGTCTCGGTCTACCGACCTTCGCATTTTCACAAGATGTAGAGCGCGAAACCAATTGCTGGTTGCGGTGAGCGCGGGTGCAAACACGCCGGCGAATGCATAACTAATCAATTGAGGGGTACAGCCAATGACATCGCTGACACCATCAACGCCGCCCACCAGGCCGCGACTGCCGACGCCTGCCGAAATGGACGAAATGTGCGGCCGGGCATTCGCCGAGGCATTCCGGGAGCTCCGGGAGGAACGCGAACGGAAGAAGGGGAAAACACGATGACGCCCACCACCAAAAT
>DATGCX010000057.1:0-31040 GCA_035311445.1 Xanthobacteraceae bacterium
GCCATCCCGACTCATCCGGAGCTTCGCGCCGAATGATCGGAAGGGCGCCTGCGGCCACCGCAATCCCCGCCTCCGGCGCGACCGGCCCATTCTGGCATCGCGTGCCGTCAGCAGGCACGCGATGCGGCTGAGCGAAGGGACGATTACACGGTTTTCGCGAAGCCGTAGAGGTTCTCCGGGTTGTCGACCAGGATGCGCTTGCGCGTTGTCTCATCGGGCGCCCACATGGCGAGAAGGTCGAACAGCAAAGCGTCGTCCGGGAGTGTCTTGTTCTGCTCGCTCGGATGCGGCCAGTCGCTGCCCCACACCAGCCGCTCGGGCGCGGCCTTGACGAATGCCTGCGCGATCTTGGTCGCTTCCGGATAGTCGGGCGGCCCGATCTTGCTGTTGGAATAGGCGCCCGACAGCTTGATCCAGGTACGGCCCTTGTCGAGGAGACCGCGCAGGACCGCGTGCGAAGGATGCTCAGTGCCGGCCGGCAGCGGCGGGTGGCCGAGATGATCGAACACGGTCTGCGATGGCAGCCGCAGCAGCAAGTCCGCATGCGCCACGATGTCATCGCCGTCGACATTGAACTGCACGTGCCAGCCAAGCGCGTCGACGCGCTTCGACAGGGGTTCGACCATGTCCCAAGTGACGACCGCGTTCGCGCCACCGAGGGAGAAACGGATGCCGCGGATGCCGGCATCGTTGAGGTTCTTCAACTCCGCATCGGTGATTGTCGGATGCACGACGGCGACGCCTCGCGCGCTGCCGGCCAGCTGCTTGAGCGCATCGACCGTTACGCGGTTGTCGGTCGCGTAGTTGCGCGGCGTCACCACGACAACGCGCGTCGTTCCGGTGCGCTTCTGCAGGAGCCGATAATCCGATACGGTGGCGTTTTTCGGGTTCTGTCCGGGCCGCGGATTGGACTCCGGAAAGCGCGGATCGTAGATATGCATGTGGCAGTCGGCGGCATTGACCGGTGCCTTGACTGTGGCCGGATTGGTGCCGGTCGTATTCGGAACAGCCTGCTGTGCATGGCCGACCGTCCGATCGAGCGCACCTGCTGCGGCGACCGCCGCGGCCGCGGTCAAAAAGTTTCGACGACCCATGGTGTGGTCATTCATTGATCGTCCTCCCCTTGCACCACAAGCGGCGTCATTTCGTAGAATGTAAACCAGATTGCGTGGCAGGCTAGGCCCTGCCGGTACGACCTCGAACCCCCGCCCAGCGCGAAGTCTCGCTCTCGCCCGGTACTTGTAAGATGATACAACCTTTAGGAGATTGCTAGTTAACCAATGTCGATTCCTCGACAGGGAAACCCGTGCTTCGTCAGGATTTACCTGACGACTATTTGCGGGTTCTGCGTTCAGCGATCAGCCAGTGTGGTTTAATATTCTTCCATCGAAGGGCGAATTTGAGATTGAGTCGCTGATCGCTGCGGGCATAACAATTGTTGCGCATATTTCCGGCTGAACATCGGGGCTGATGCATGACCTTTCTTACGCGAGTTCTATCGCCTTTGTGGGTGCCTTCGCGGCAGAGCATCGGAGAAGACGCTCGGGAAGTCTCGTTGGGCCCCCTTCTGCTGCATACGTCGGTACTATTCGTCGTTTCCCTTGCCAGTATTAAATTTACCCGCACTGCAAACTCGATCGCTACGCTTTGGCCGTCGAACGCAATTCTTCTGGCAATCCTGTTCCGGTCCAAGCGCGACTCACGGAACTACGGCGTCGTATTCCTGGGCGGTGGGACCGCCATTGTGCTTGCCTATCTGGCCGGTGGCTACAGTCCTGCACTCAGCGCGGTTTTGACGATCGG
This sequence comes from Xanthobacteraceae bacterium, assembly GCA_035311445.1. Lineage (GTDB taxonomy): Bacteria > Pseudomonadota > Alphaproteobacteria > Rhizobiales > Xanthobacteraceae > JAJPKK01. Next base: position 1,804 of record DATGCX010000057.1, read on the forward strand.
AAACATCATCGAGATAGCTGCCGCCTGGGCACTTCTGGCCATATATCTGGACAAAGATTCCGACCTCATCTGCATTCGGAATCTGTCAGTTTTTATGATGCTTGCGGGAGGTGTCGCTCCTCTGGTGAGCGCGTTGATCGGTGCCACAGCCGGGGCCGCCGCGCATGCAACTCCGTGGTTGCCCATCTGGCTGAACTGGTACGCGTCCCATGCTCTCGGTACGATCATTGTGGCGCCGTTCCTCCTAAGCTTGAGGTTCGAGCAGTGGCATGCGCTCCGCATCAAAGAGCGGTATGGCGAAGCTTTTGGTATCCTTGCCCTGATCGTGGTGGCAGCCCTTGTCGCGGCGTTCTACCGATCGTTTCTCTTTGCTTTCGCGCCGGTGGTTTTGTTTGCGACATTTCGGTTCGGGGTACTGGGAGCCGCTGTCGGCACATTGGTACTCGCCCTCGTCGCCAGCCTATTCGTCGTCGAAGGGATCGGCCCAGCGGTCCTGTCGCAATCCGATTTGTCGGAGCGAATATTTGTATTGCAGATTTTCCTGGCCATCACGGTTTTCTGGTCATTGCCAGTGGCCGCCGTGCTGGCGCAGCGTGACCGCTTGTTAGCCGACCTTTCCTCGGCAAATTCACGTTTGGCGGTGGAAGACGAAAGAAAATCGCAGATTGTCGCCGGCCTGAGCCGGCGGCTGGTGAACGCGGAAGAAAGGGAGCGCCTGCGGCTGTCCCATGAGCTTCACGATCAGACCGGCCAGAGCCTCACGGCCGCGATGCTGGAACTTAAGGACATCGAACCGCTCGTCACCGAGGTGGGCCGCAAGCGCCTGCATGCCCTTCGGGAGCGAATGGCGGAGATCGGAAAAACCCTCCATCGGGTTGCCTGGGAGTTGCGACCGGCATCGATCGACGAACTGGGACTGGTGAGTGCGCTCAACAACTACATCTCGGAATGGGGTTCGCGCTACGGCATCGAGGTTGATTTCTACAGCGGTGGTGACGCCAAATTCGATGAGCTGTCGGATGAGGCGCGCACCACCATCTATCGCATTGTCCAGGAGGGGTTGACCAATGTGTTCAAGCATGCGCTCGGAGCGACCTCCGTGAGCGTGATCATCGAGCATATGAACGCGATGATCCAGCTGGTGATCGAAGACAACGGCTGCGGCTTTGATACCAGCGTCGCCGCCGAGCCGGTCGATAACCGCAATGGTTTCGGTCTGGCCGGCATGCGCGAGCGCCTGTTTTCGCTCGGCGGCGAGCTTGAGATTGAGTCATCGGTCGGCGCCGGAACCACGATTTTCGCCCGAATTCCCTGCAACTCCGAGAGAACCACAGCATGAGCGAAAAAACGCGTATCGTTCTCGCCGACGATCATCCGATTGTTCTGAACGGATTGCGCAATCTCGTGCAGGCCGAGGACGATCTTGATTTCGTCGGCGAAGCTACGAGCGGCATCGCGGCGTTAAACCTCATCCGCGAGCTAAGGCCGGATGTTGCCGTGATCGACATCTCCATGCCCGAGCTGAATGGGATCGCTCTCGCTCGCCGTCTTGCGAGTGAAATGCCTTCGGTGCGCATTGTGGTGCTGACCCTGCACGAGGACTTGGCCTTTGTGAGACAGGCACTGCAGGCAGGCGTGCACGGATATGTTCTCAAGAGATCAGCAGCCGAATGTCTCATTCAGGCGATCCGCGCCATCGTCACTGGTGGTGTGTATATCGATCCTGCAATTGCCAACCGGAAGATCTGCGCCAGCCCAAAAGGCTGGCAGAGGATTGCCGCCAATGGCCCGGATCTGACCGAGCGTGAGGCCGGGGTCCTCAAACTTGTCGCATTTGGGTTCACCAACAAGGAAATAGCGCGTCAGTTTGATGTTGGCGTAAAATCGGTCGAGACGCACAAGGCTCGCGCAGCCGCAAAGCTCGGACTCAAGACCCGCGCAGAACTGGTCCGCTATGCCTTCAGTCAGGGATGGCTGGCCGAGGTCTGACGAGTCGGCAGTGAGTCCTCTTGAGCACAAGCCGCGAAGACAGACAGAAATCGGCCGCCCCGCCCCTGTACAGCCGCAGGCCGATCCGGTATTGCGCCTGCGCACGCCATCATTTTGGCACGGCGTGGGCGCAAGACGCCGGTGAGAGCAAGGTGGGCGGCGATGACCGCACAATCCAATGCAGAGACCTTGATCACGATTTTTGGCGGCTCGGGATTTCTCGGCCGGCACTTGGTGCGGGCGTTGGCAAAGCAGCACTACCGCCTCCGCATAGCGGTCCGCCGGCCCGATCTTGCGGGTCATCTGCAACCGCTCGGCCGTGTCGGCCAGATTCACGCAGTACAGGCTAATGTGCGCCATCGACCCTCGGTCGCGGCGGCGGCGCGCGGCAGCGATGTGGTCATCAATCTGGTCGGCATTCTGTTCGAATCCGGACGTCAACGGTTTGACGCCGTGCAAAGTTTCGGCGCCGAAGGCATCGCGTTGGCGGCCGCCGCGCACGATGCCCGCATGATCCACGTCTCCGCCATCGGCGCCGACGAAAACTCGACCGCCGCTTACGCCAGAACAAAGCGGCGCGGCGAGCAACTGGTATTGGCCGCAACCCCCGACGCGGTCATTTTCCGGCCATCGATCCTGTTCGGCCCCAACGACGACTTTTTCAATCGCTTCGCCGGCATTGCACGGTTATCGCCAGCCTTGCCGCTGGTCGGGGGCGGGCATACGCGCTTTCAGCCGGTTTTCGCCGGCGACGTGGCCGACGCGATCGTCAAGGCCGTTAATGGCACGACGAGGCCGGGCTCGATCTACGAACTCGGCGGACCGGAAATCTTCACCTTCAAAGAACTGATGGAATTCGTGCTGGCAACCATCGGCAGGCGTCGGCTGCTGGTGCCGTTGCCTTTCGGGCTTGCCAAGCTTCAGGCAGCCGTTTTCGAACTTGTTTCCAAGATTCCGTTGCGATTCCTTTCGAAGCCGCTCTTGACCCGGGATCAGGTCGAGTTGCTGCGGTATGACAATGTGGTCTCGGACGCAGCGCGTCGTGACGGTCGCACTCTCGAAGGGCTTGGAATCACGCCGCGATCTGTTGCCGCAATCGTGCCAAGCTATCTGTGGCGGTTCCGCAAATCCGGACAGTTTTCACGATCGCGTGGTCTAAACGAGTCGTAGCATTCGTAGCAGGCCGCAGGATGGGCAAAGCGGAGTGCGCCACTGTTGGCGAGCCGAGGTAGGCACGGTGCGAACAGCGTCTTGGCCTACCTTTTCAGACCTCATCCCACCAGCGCGAGTCCGATCAGGCCGAGTGTGCCGACAATCACCCGCCACCAGACGAACAGGTCGAAGCCGTGCCCTGACACGTAGTCGAGCAACCGCTTCACCACAAACCATCCGGCGATGAACGACGCGACGAAGCCGACCGCCACGATCAGGAAGTTGGCGGAACTCATGTGGGCGCCGTTCTTGTAGAGATCGTAGACAAATGCGCCCGCCATGGTTGGCATGGCGAGATAAAACGAAAACTCGGTGGCCGAACGCCGGTCGGCGCCGAGCAGCATGGCCGATACGATGGTGGCGCCGGAGCGCGACACGCCTGGAACCATCGCAAGGCACTGGCAGATGCCGATGCCGAGATAGACGGGGAGTGAAAAGCCCATCGCGTCGCGGTAACGTGGCTTCAAATCGAGGCTGTCCACGTAGAGCAATACAGCACCGCCGGCGATCAGGCTGAAGCAGACGATCCAGGGGTTGAACAGGACGCCCTTGATGAAGTTGTGGAACAGCGCTCCCACGATCGCCGCGGGCAGGAATGCGATCAGCACGCCGAACACGAAGCGTCGCGCTGAAGGATCGGAAATCATTCCGAACGCGATGTCCCTCAGCTTCGCGAAGTAGATCGCCAGCAGGGCGAGGATCGCCCCCAACTGGATCAAGACCGCGAAGGTATTGCCGAAATCGTCGTCGCCGAATCCAAAAAAGTGCTGCACCAAAAGGAGGTGCCCGGTCGACGATACCGGGATGTATTCGGTAAGGCCCTCGACGATGCCGAGGCAAGCTGCCTTGAAAATATCGACCAACATGAACGGAACTCCATCGCAAATGGCCAAAGTCGCGGGTACCGGAAGGTGCAGAACGTCACGAATCACTGTGCTTGTGGCGCAACCCGGCCGATCGGGCAAGAGAACGCCCGGGCGCTAAGCTGTTTCAATGTGTCGAACTGATTTGATTGCGTTTTTTTTGACCGAAATGATCCTGCTAAGAATTGGGCGGCGGCATGGTCGTGAAAAAATCAGAAAAGCAGGCCGAAGCCCGCCTTTCTGATTTTGTGCCCTGAAGGCTTATTGCCCGGCCCCGAGGGGGTCATCCGATAGGAAAATCGCGCGCCAACCGCAACCACCCGATAAGCCATGCTGCCAGGAGAGCGCTCCAGTACCTTACTATGTTACCTCCGAAGCGATTGCCGTAAGGGGGCCGGACCATTTTGTGAAAACGAACTACCCCTTTTTCTTCAAGAAAAATCAATGCGCTGCATACGAGCGCCTGCTCCGGTAGCATGATCGGCTGCGATGCCGCGAAACCGTAAACCGGCATCTCCATATTTTGAACGCGTTAAGGATTTCTATACCGTTGCGTCTCGATGGTAATCAGTCGTCAAGCTGGCCGTTCCTACTCTGACCCGCAACCGATGCTCACGCTGTTCCATCATCCGCTCTGTCCACATTCCAGGTTCGTCCGCATTGCGGCGGGCGAGTACGGTCTCAATCCTACGTTGATTGAGGAGCGCACGTGGGAGCGACGGACCGAGTTTCTGGTGCTCAATCCGGCCGGTACTACACCAGTATTGCTGGAAGAGGGGCGTCCCGCGGTGCCGGGCGCCTCGATCATTGCCGAGTATCTCGACGAGACCCGCGGCAATGCGCTTGGATCTCATCGGCTGTTGCCTATTGACATTGGGGCGAGAGTTGAGGTTCGCCGGCTGTTGAACTGGTTCAACGAAAAATTTTATGCCGAAGTCAGCGGTCCGCTGGTAACGGAACGGGTCCTTAAGCGGCTCATGACACGCGCCCACGGCGGGGGCGCGCCCGAACCCGATGCGATTCGTGCGGCACTGTCTAACATCCGCTACCATCTGGACTATATCAGTTGGCTGGTGCGCTCGCGCAATTGGCTCGCCGGCGAGCGTCTGAGTTATGCAGACCTTGCCGCCGCGGCGCATCTGTCGGCGATCGATTATCTGGGCGACGTGCCGTGGCATCAAGACGAGGCAGCCAAGAATTGGTACGCGAGGGTGAAGTCAAGGCCGTCATTCCGGCCGCTGCTGACCGAGTCCTTTCCGGGGATCGCGCCATCCCGGACCTATGCGGATCTCGATTTCTGAGGACGCCGGCCGACATCAAGCGGGCACTTGTGAAGGCCGCGGCAGCGCTCGGTTTTGATGCGATTGCGGTGACCAGTCCCGTACCTGCGTCGGCGGTGCAGCAAGGCCTCGCGGAATTCCTCGCCCAGGGCCTTCATGGCGACATGGACTGGATGGCGAGGCGAACGGAGCGACGTGGGGATCCACGGATATTGTGGCCGGACGTGCGGGCCATCGTCATGCTCGGGGTCAATTACGGCCCCGACCACGATCCGACCGCAATCCTTGCGAGCCCCGAACGGGCTGCCATCTCGGTCTATGCCAAAGGTGACGATTATCACGACGTCATCAAAAAGCGGCTCAAGGCGCTGGCACGCTGGCTCACCGCGCAGGCAGGTGGCGATGCCAGAGTATTTGTCGACACCGCGGCCGTGATGGAAAAACCGCTGGCCGCCGCTGCCGGGTTGGGCTGGCAGGGCAAGCACACCAACCTGGTGTCGCGCGAATTCGGCTCCTGGCTGTTTCTCGGCGCACTCTTTACCACGTTGGAGTTGCCTTCCGATCCGGCCGAGACGGATCACTGCGGGACCTGCAGCGCATGCCTCAATATCTGTCCCACCGCGGCATTTCTGGCACCGTATCGTCTCGATGCGCGGCGCTGTATTTCGTATCTTACCATCGAGCACAAGGGGCCGATTCCGCGCAGTCTGCGATCCCTGATGGGCAATCGTATCTATGGCTGCGACGACTGCCTCGCGGTTTGTCCGTGGAACAAATTTGCCCGGCAGGGGCGCGAAGCGAAGCTTGCGGCACGCGCGGAACTCAAGGCGCCGATGCTCGCCGAGCTTGTGCGGCTTGACAATGCAGCATTTCGCAAGCTGTTCGCCAGAAGCGCCATCAAGCGAACCGGACGCGACCGTTTCGTTCGTAACGTCCTGATTGCCATCGGTAACAGTCGCTATTCCGCGCTCGCAGCTTACGCCGAGTCCCTTCTGACGGACCCCTCGGCTATCGTACGAGGCGCAGCCGTGTGGGCGCTGGGCCGCCTGGTTTCAAAACAGGCCCTGACGGAAATGGCCGCGAAGTATGGAACCGGTGAGCGCGATCCATCCGTCCGGGAAGAGTGGGAGTCGGAGGGCACTGCCGCATGAACACGCTTGTTTGTCCCGGCTTTGGTTATTCAGCACAGCATTACGTTGCGCTTTACGGCAAGCGCTTCGATCGGATCGTCGGCACGACGCGCAGCGAGAACAACGCCGCAACGCTGCATGCGCAGCGCTTCGGCGGCAACCGGGTCGAGATCGTCGTATTCGACGGCACCACGGCTTCATTGGCACTTGGTGCTGCCATGGCGGACGCGACCGTGTTGCTGGTCTCCATTGCGCCTGATCGGAACACCGATCCGGTGCTGGCGTATTTGCGCGATGCCATTTCGGCTGCACCTCGACTGCGCGCGATCGTTTATCTCTCCACCATTGCGGTATACGGCAATCACGACGGCCGCTGGATCGACGAGACCACCCCACTGACGACGGCGTTGACGCGCGCCAGCAACCGCATCAAGGCCGAGCACGCCTGGCACGCGCTTGGGGAAGTACAAGGGATCCCCGTTGCAGTCGTCCGTATCGCGGGAATCTACGGACCCGGTGCGAACGCGCTGGAAACCGTGAAGGCGGGTCGGGCGCGACGCATTATCAAGCCCGGACAGGTCTTCAACCGCATTCACGTAAGCGATCTTGCTCAGATCATCGACAAGGCCGTGGATATGGCCCTGACGCGCCGCGCGGGCGGGATTTTCAACGCTGCTGACGATGAGCCGACGGCCCCCGGCGATCCTATCGCTTACGCCGCAAGCCTGCTTGGAGTCGCGCCACCGCCTGAAGTTACCTTCGAGCAGGCCGAAAAGACGATGACGCCCTTTGCGGTCAGCTTCTACGGCGAAAACAAGCGGGTCCGGAACGACCGCATAAAATCGGTGCTCGGCGTTTCGCTCCGCTATCCGACTTATCGCGAGGGACTGCAGGCGCTTGCGAACGAGATGTCTGGCGGCACCTTGGCTCAGAACTGGGACGCTACGGCTTCCAGCCCCATTACGTAGGCCAGCATTTTGACTTCACGTTTCTGCTCGTCATTGAGACGCACGATCAGCGGAAGGGCGGCGTTTTTGAGCTGCAGCACCTCGGCACTGTTCGGATCGATATAGGCGTGGGCACCGCTTAATTGAGCGGCGTGAGGGTGCGCCTCCAGTGCACTCTTGGTATACATGATCTTCCGCAGGGCGGCTTCGACCGCCGGCCACATCCGTTCCTGTTCTGCTGTCAGCTTTAATCGCCGTTTGATGCTGGCGATCTGTGCGTCATTGAGCACATTGCCCGAGCGCGCCGTGACCCGGCGTGGATTTGCAACTGGCGTCGGCACGTTTGCCGGCTCAGGTTTCACCGTCTCGACGGCGGCAGGGGGTTGTTGCGCCGGTTCCGAAATCGACGGCTCAGTGGTTTCGGCCTCGGTCGGCTCTGGCTGATCGGCCGACATGACGGGATAGAGGGTGTCCTGGTTGAACGTCTCCCAATGCTCGACCGGCATTAGGCCGGCCGTCGCGAACGTCGCCGGAAGGGTGGGCAAGGCAGCGTCCGCCGACGGGAAGCGTAATGCCACGATTTCAGCTGGAGACGGGGTGGCAGACCGCAGCGACCCGGCGCTCAAGCTTATCCCCAAGCTCGCGAGAGCGGCAAAACTCATCACGATGAGACAAGCCAATGCGAGCTTGCCTGCTCTTGCGAAGACGTGACGCACCTATGCGACCCCCAAGTAAAACCCGCGAAACACCTAACTTGTTCACAAACGTAGTTTAATTATGGCTAACCAAATGGTAAAATTTGCCATATTTCCCCACAGCACATACCGCGACAGCCCGGTTTGCGCAACCCAATCCCGGCTGCCAAGCACCATAGCACCTAACTCGTCTCGCTGATGCAAAATTCCGCAACCACCCTGATGAGGCGGTCGATATCCTCAAGTCGTGACAGGCGATGATCGCCGTCCTTTACCAGTGACAATACGACATCGTCCTGTGCCAGGCGCGAGACCAGTTCGACAGCATGTCGCCATGGCACATCGGGATCTGCGACCCCTTGCAGGACGCGCACCGGACATCCGGTTTCGATCAGCCCGCCGAGCAAAAGATGCTGGCGGCCATCTTCGATGAGGGCGGCTGTTATCGGATAGGGTTCGGCGGAATATTGCGACGGCCGCTCCCACACGCCCCGGGACTGGAGCTGCCGCTGCACCTCCGCGGGAAATCGCTTCCACATTAATTCTTCGGTGAAATCCACCGCAGGCGCGATCAGCACGAGGGCGGTCAACGATGCCGGGCGGCGCGCCGGGTCGCGGCGTCTGAGCTCATGCGCAAGCAGCAGTGCCAACCAACCGCCCATTGACGAGCCGACCAGCACTTGCGGACCGCGACAATATGCATCGAACACGGCGACCGTTTCTTCGAGCCACCGGCTGATGGTGCCCTCAGTGAATTTTCCACCTGATTCGCCATGCCCGGAGTAATCAAAGCGCACGCAGTTGCGCTGATGCGCCGCCGCCCACCGGTCGAGCGCTACCGCCTTCGTGCCGCCCATGTCCGACTTGAGGCCACCCAGCCACACGAGGCCAGGCGTTGCTCCGATTCGCCGCCGGACCGCTATGCCGCGCATATCCTCTCCGCGCCCGACGTTCAGAAATTCGAGCACCGGCGGTGCCGGATCCGGTTCGTCGACGGTCGGCGATTCAAAATCTTGTCGCATAGCTTCCCCAAAGATCGTTGCGGCAGGCTGACTCGCGGTCTATATCATGCGGCTTCGAATGAGCCTCGCGATCGGCGATAATATCTTCGGCGCCCGAAGGCGACGAACGTTCTAGTCCGGAGGGGGAGTGACGACCATATCGACCGCGGCGCGTTCTGCCGATGAAATGTCGCGGTCCGATCGTCCGCGCCTGCCCGTTTCGGCTGTTGCGTCCGCTGCGGCGCATAAGCTGGTCGTCTTGATAGTGGTGCCCACAGTTGAAGCCGGGGCCGCCGATGAGGGCGCTGTGGAGCTCGCCCGCATACTCGGTGCGAATGGACATCACGCCATTGTGGTGTGCAGCGGCGGTCGCCTCGAACCGATGCTCGCTGCCAGCGGCGCCGAAATGATGTGGCTCGATGTGGCGAGTCGAAGCCCATTAGCCATTTTACACAATGCTTTCGTCCTCAAGCGCCTTATCACCCGGCATCGTTGTGCGGTGGTTCATGCGCTTGCGCGAGCGCCAGCATGGAGCGCGCTCATCGCGGCCCGCATGGCCGGTGTACCGTTCGTGACGAGTTGGTACAACGGATTTCGGAACCAGAATATCTTCAAGCACTTCTATAACGGCGTGATGGCACGCGGCGAGCGCGTGATTGCCGCAAGCGATCAGATCGCCGAGGCGATCGCGGCACGTTACCGCGCCGCAGCGGGACGCATTGTCGTGGTTCCATCCCATATCGACTTCGGCAGTTTCGATCCCGCGCTGGTGACCCCGCAACGTATCGCGGACGTACGGTCCGCATGGGATGTCGGGGTAGATACCCGTGCGATCGTGGTGATCGGACGCATCCTGCGCCGCAAGGGGCACCACGTCGCTGTACGGGCGGCCGCTCGCCTCAAAGAAATGGGGTTGCGCGATTTCACCTTCGTTTTTGTCGGAGAGGACAACGGCCGTTCCGGCTACAGCGGCGAATTGTGGGATTTGGTGCTGGCGACGCGGACGTCCGACGTCATCCGGATTGTCGGGCCGCCAGGCGACGCGCCGGCCGCCTATGGGGCGGCGATCGCGGTGGTTGCTCCCTCCATCCAGCTGGAAGGCTCGCACCGGAATGTCCTGGAAGCGATGGCAATGGCTCGGCCGGTGATTGCCTCCGACCTCGCCGCCGGACCTGACGTCGTGTTGGCGCCTCCCCTGGTGACAGAAGACCGCATGACCGGCCTGAGCTTTCGGAGCGGGGATGACGGTGAGCTTGCCGCCGCCTTGATCAGGTTGTTGTCTGCTCCGGAGAGCACTCGCTTGGCCGTTGGGCGTCGCGGTCGCGAACGTGCCATGGCGCGGTTCGCCGCCGAGGGCGCCGCCACCCAAGTGCTCGCCCTCTATTCGGAACTCGTGCGGTCGCGGGCTTGACCTATACCGCCGCAGCAGACATACGACCGAAGCTCCAACTCACCACAAAATCCCTGCAACACCGTTGACTTGTTAACGTTTTGTCCCGATCTTCAGAGGTCTCCGCGTAGCAAAGCCGCCCGGACGTAGCCATGGCCGGCGCCCGCCGCCCGAGAGCTTGCGGTCCGAAAGGTCGCCGCGTTGGGGGTGCAGCAGCAACAGCAAAAGGAGAAGACAGCCATTCGTCGCCCTATGAGAGCCGCGCCGCCCGTCGCCAAAGATGGTCCGCGCATTAATGATGAGATCCGCGAACGCGAGGTTCATCTAATCGATAAGGACGGTGCCAACCGGGGTACAGTTTCGATTTCCGAGGCGTTGGCACTGGCACAGGAGGCCGGCCTCGACCTCGTCGAGATCTCCCCGAATGCCAAACCGCCGGTTTGCAAGCTGCTTGATTTTGGCAAGTACAAGTTCCAGGAGCAGAAAAAGCAGGCGGAAGCGCGCAAGAAGCAGAAGATCGTCGAGATCAAGGAGGTCAAGTTCCGCCCGATGATCGACGATCATGATTACGACGTGAAGATGCGTTCGATGATCCGGTTCTTCGGGGAGGGCGACAAAGTCAAAGTGACGTTGCGGTTCCGTGGCCGCGAAATGGCGCACCAGGAACTCGGCGTCAAGTTGCTGGACCGCCTCAAGGGCGACACCGAAAAGGTCGCAAAAGTCGAGATGGATGCCCGATTCGAAGGACGCCAGATGGTTATGGTACTGGCGCCAAAATAGGTTTCCGCTCCCCTTTTTCTCGCCCGCATGGGCTGCCCTGACATACGGCGGGCGCTGAGTTCCCGTACCAGCGCCCGTTGCGGGCTTGGCGGTCCGGCTTTTTTCCGGCCGGCGATTGCCATTTACCGGATGCTCTGCCATAACGTCGGCCTCCCGCCGCCCGGCTAAAGGGCTGCCGTGGCGGCGGCGAAGTGCTCAGCCAGCACACACACCAGTGGACCCCCTCATACGAGCCTACTGCTCAAGCCAGCGGTGATGGCGGAGCCGGGTCGCGAGGTCCGGGTCGGAACAGGAGAGCCAAATGCCCAAGCTGAAGACGAAGTCAGGCGCGAAAAAGCGCTTCAAGGTAACTGCCTCCGGAAAGGTGCTTTTCGCTCAGTCGGGCAAGCGCCACGGCATGATCAAGAGAACCACCAAGCAGATCCGCGAGCATCGCGGCACCAAGGTGTTGTTCAAGACCGACGGCGACAGGATCAAGAAGTACTGGCTGCCGAACGGGTAAGCCCTGCGCTGACCTTCATCAGCCCCCTCCCTTCCCTCCCCGCTCGCGGGGAGGGAAGGGAGGGGGCTGCCGCCAACAACTACGCCCAGATTTCGAAGGAGATCCGCCATGGCCCGCGTCAAACGGGGCGTTACCGGACACGCCAAGCACAAGAAAGTCCTCAAAGCCGCCAAGGGCTATTATGGCCGACGCAAAAACACCATACGGATCGCCAAGCAGGCGGTCGAAAAGGCCAACCAATATGCTTTTCGTGACCGCAAGCGCCGTAAACGCACCTTTCGGGCGCTATGGATCCAGCGACTCAACGCGGCGGTACGCGAATTCGGGTTGACGTACAGTCGATTTATCGCCGGCCTTGGCAAGGCTGGCATCGTAGTCGATCGCAAGGTGCTGTCGGATCTTGCTATTCGCGAGCCGGCCGCGTTCCAGGCCATTGTCGATAAGGCCAAGGCCGCCCTGGCGGTTTGAGGCATTGGCGCCCACTTAAAGCCGTGGCACTGGTTTGGTCTGCTCCACCCTACGATTTTGGACCCTTGGCAAATCGCCGGGCGTAATCCTTCGCCAAATTGGCGCTGCAGAAGGCCTCAAAAGACCGATACATAGTGCCGGACTCGTTGCGGTATTTGAGCGCGCACTGTCTCTGCTGTCGATCGTAGGATTCGCGTTGCGACTTGCTGAGTTTGGTCAGAAAATTGCCCTCGCATTTTCGGATCACGACCTCGCCCAATGCCACGTCGCCGCTCGCGCCATAAGAACAGGCCTCGAACAGCTCCAATGATTTCTCGCAAGTCGGCGCCTGGTCCAATAGCTCAAGGATGTTATCGCGGTCGCGCTCCGGACAGTCTGGTGTCGCGGCGGCCGCTGGCGCGATTGTCATTGCGACGGTTGAGACGGCGCAGAGCAGCTTTCTGAACATGGCTTCACCTCCACCGTCACGGATCATTGCATAATCGGCTACGGGCGGCCATTGCGGCACTCGATGAGGGTATCATGACGGATATTACGATTCTTGAGCACGAGTTGATGCGCACCATCGAGGCTGCGGGCGACGAGCCCGCGCTGGAGGCCGCGCGCGTTGCCGCACTCGGGAAACGGGGCTCGATCTCGGCACTGCTGGCGACACTCGGCAAGATGTCGCCCGATGAGCGCAAGGCAAAAGGCCCGCTCATCAACGGCCTCAGGGACAGGATCACGCAAGCCGCGGCGGTGCGGCGGGAGGTTCTCAAGAACGCGGCGCTTGAACGCAAGCTCAATACCGAAGCCATCGACGTAACCCTGCCGGTCCCGGAAGTTCCAGCAGATATCGGTCGCATCCATCCGATCAGCCAGGTGGCAGACGAACTCACCGCGATCTTCGCCGATATGGGGTTCGCGGTCGCCGAGGGACCCGACATCGAGACCGACGACTACAACTTCACCAAGCTCAATTTCCCGGAGGGTCATCCGGCACGGGAGATGCACGACACTTTCTTTTTCCACCCGAGGCCGGACGGTTCACGGATGCTCTTGCGTACCCACACCTCGCCCGTGCAGGTACGTACCATGCTGGCGCAGAAGCCGCCGATTCGCGTGATCTGCCCGGGCCGCACCTATCGCTGTGACAGCGACCAGACGCATACGCCGATGTTTCATCAGGTCGAGGGATTGGTCATCGACAAGGGCTCCCATCTCGGCCATCTGAAGTGGATTCTTGCGGAGTTCTGCAAAGCATTTTTCGAAGTCGACGACGTCAAAATGCGCTTCCGCCCGTCATTCTTCCCCTTCACCGAGCCCTCGCTCGAAGTCGACATCCAGTGCCGCCGTGACAAGGGAGAGATCCGGTTCGGCGAGGGCGACGACTGGCTGGAGATTCTCGGCTGCGGCATGGTGCACCCGAACGTATTGCGCAATTGCGGAATCGATCCGGACCAGTTTCAAGGCTTCGCATGGGGCATGGGGATCGATCGCATCGCCATGCTGAAATACGGCATGCATGATCTGCGCGCTTTCTTCGAGGCCGATGTCCGGTGGCTGTCCCACTACGGTTTCCGGCCGCTCGATTTCCCGACCCTGGCAGGAGGGCTGAGCGGATGAGGAATTCCCTTCCCCCGCTTGCTTGGAGGGAGCATGACCCGTCCCCTCCCCCGCTTGCGGGGAGGGTTAGGGAGGGGGCCGATCCGTGGCAAAGGCGAATCCAATGGTTCATAGGGACCAAAAGCCGAAATGGCAGGTTTCGGAAAAGCTGCGCGGCAACGCGAAGGCTTTGCGGCGCGACATGACCGAGGCCGAGCGCATCATCTGGGACAACGTGCGGGCACATCGGTTTCAGGGCGCCGGCTTCCGAAGACAAACGCCGATCGGCCCTTATGTGGTCGATTTTGTTTGTCATGCTGCCAAGCTAATCGTCGAATTGGATGGCGGCCAACATTTCGAAGCCGAAGATGTCGTGAGGGACGCGCGGCGCGACAGTTATCTCGCGACTCAAGGTTATCGCGTTCTTCGTTTCAATAATCTTGATGTGATGACGAATAAGTCTGGAGTGCTCGATACAATTGCTGCGGCGCTCGGAAAAAGCCCCCTCCCTAACCCTCCCCCGCAAGCGGGGGAGGGGACAAGGCAGGCCCGCAAGCGGGAGAGGGAACCAAGCCGCGCTTGTGGCGAGGATGCCCCATGAAATTCACCCTCTCCTGGCTCAAGGATCACCTCGACACCAGCGAGCCGCTCGATGCCATCACCGACAAGCTCACCATGATCGGCCTCGAGGTCGAGAATGTGGAGAACAGGGCGAAGCTACTGGCTCCCTTCACCATTGCGCGGGTGATTTCGGCCGAGCCGCACCCCAATGCGGACCGGCTGCGCGTGTGCATGGTCGACACCGGATCGGGCGATCCCGTGCAGGTCGTGTGTGGCGCCCCGAATGCCCGCGCGGGCATGAAGGGCGTGTTTTCGCCGCCTGGCACATTCATTCCGGGCAAGAACATGACGCTTGGCGTCGGCACGATCCGAGGCGTCGAGAGCCGCGGCATGCTGTGCTCGGGGTTCGAGCTTGGTCTGTCCGACGATCACGAAGGTATTTTGGACCTTCCGCCGGACGCGCCGGTCGGCGCTCGCTATGCGGAATGGGCGAATCTCGATGATCCGACGATCGAGATCAATCTCACACCCAACCGTCCTGACTGCGCCGGCGTCCATGGCATCGCCCGCGATCTCGCCGCCGCCGACATGGGCAAGCTCAAGGGCGCGTCGATCAAGCCGATTGCTGGCTCTTTTCCCTGCCCGGTCGGCGTTACGCTCGCATTCGGCACCACCCCTTCGCTGTGCTCCGGTTTCGTGCTGCGCCTGGTGCGTGATGTCAAGAACGGCGCCAGTCCGGAATGGATGCAGCGTCGCCTCATCGCCATCGGCCTGCGGCCGATTAATGCGCTGGTCGATATCACCAACTACATCACCTATGATCGCGGCCGACCGCTGCACGTGTTCGATGCCGCCAAGGTCAAAGGCAATCTTGTGGTGCGCCGCGCCCGGCCGGGTGAATCCCTGCTGGCGCTCGACGGCAAGACCTACGCGCTTGACGACTCCATGTGCGTCATTGCCGACGAGCAGGGCGTTGAGTCGCTTGCGGGCATCATGGGCGGCGAGGCCAGCGGCTGCTCAGAGACGACGAAGGATGTGCTGATCGAGTCGGCGCTGTGGGACGAAATCAATATTGCCCACACTGGCCGCAAACTGAACATCAATTCCGACGCGCGCTATCGTTTCGAGCGCGGCGTCGATCCGGCCTTCATGATTCCCGGTCTTGAGCTCGCGACCCGGATGGTCCTTGAGCTGTGCGGCGGAACGCCATCGGCGATTACATCGGCCGGCAAGCTTCACATTCCGGATCGGCTGATCGATTTCCCGCTCGACGAGGTGAAGCGCCTTGCTGGCGTCGAGATTCACGTCGCGCAGCTCAAGCTCGTGCTTAACAGGCTCGGCTTCTTCACCGCAGGCGCCGGTCCGGTCTTAAAGGTTGCGGTTCCGACATGGCGGCCCGACGTGCACGGCAAGGCCGACATTGTTGAGGAGATCGTGCGGATCATCGGGTTCGATCGCGTGCCGATGACGCCGTTCGAGCGCGGGGATACCGGGCGCACGCCAGTCCTCACCGTGTTGCAGAATCGTACGAGGAAAGCCAAGCGCGCGCTTGCGGCCCGTGGTCTTGTGGAGGCCGTCACATGGTCCTTCGTGTCCAAATCGCAGGCCGAATTGTTCGGCGGCGGCAATCCCCAGCTGGCGCTTGCCAATCCCATCGCGGCCGATCTGTCGGATATGCGGCCAAGCCTCATTCCGGGATTGGTCGGCGCTGCGCAAAAAAATGCGGATCGCGGCTACGGCGACGTGGCACTGTTCGAGGTCGGTCAGGTTTTCCGCGGCGACCGCCCGCAAGATCAGTTGATGGCAGCTAGCGGCGTGCGGCGCGGCCTCGCCAGGCCATCCGGCTGGGGGCGTTACTGGGCGACCGGAAACAAGTCCATCGATGCCTTCGATATCAAAGCCGACGCGCTTGCCGTGCTCGCTGCGGCTGGCGCCCCGATGCAGGCGCTGCAAATCGTTCCGGGCGGTCCTGCGTGGCTGCATCCGGGGCGTAGTGCGACCATCCAGATCGGACCACAGAATGTGCTTGGCCATTTCGGTGAGCTGCATCCCCGGGCGCTCGAAGCGCTGGGCGCCGAAGGACCAGTGGTGGCGCTCGAAGTTGTGCTCGATCGCGTGCCTGAACCGAAAGTGAAACCGACGCGCGCCAAGCCGCCGCTCGAACTCTCGCCGTTCCAGCCGGTGGAACGCGATTTCGCGTTCATCGTCGATCGTACGGTGAAAGCTGGAGATATCGTGCGGGCCGCACAGAGCGCTGACCGCAAATTGATCGCCGGCGCGACGGTCTTCGATGTTTACGAGGGCGCCGGCATTGATCCGGACAAGAAATCGATCGCCATCGCGGTCACGCTGCAACCGCGCGAAAAGACCCTGACCGATCAGGAGATCGAAGCCGTTTCGGCCAGGATTGTCGCCGAAGTCGCGAAGCGCACCGGCGGCGTGCTGCGAGGGTGAGGCGCCGATGACAAACGATCGCGCAGTTCTATTCCCTCCCCCGCAAGCGGCCGCAAGCGGGGGAGGGAGAGAGCACCCTCACTATCGCCGCGATGCTGCCGGCCGTTTCGGCTCCGGTGGCTCACTGATAAAGCCAAGCCTTATCAGTGCCGCATCGGCTGCGCGCTCACCTGATGCCCAGGCGCCGCCGACCGTACCCCACATGGTTTCGTGGGTGGCTTCGCCGGCGAAAAAGAGGCGGTTGCGCACCGGTTCGGCAAGCGTCGCGCGCGCCCATTGGCCGCCCGGTGCGGCGGACGAGAAGGCGCCGAGTGTCCACGGCTGGTGGTTCCATCGGGTCGCGCTGGTGCGCCTCACGGATTTCCGGATATCCGCGCCATACAGACCGGCAAGCCAATCCAACGCGAATGAAATCATGGCCGGCTCGCCTGCCGCCGCTAGCTCGCCGCCGAATTTTCCCCCGACTTCGATCGTGCACAACGCGCTGCCTGATATATTGGCCAGTATGGCTGCCGTACGGGCCGATTCGGATTTCTCGAAGACAATTTCATCGCGCTGGAGCCCAAGCGGGTTGCCGGGTAATTCAAGTGCGATGTGATCATAGCTGCCGAGCCGAAGCTTCTCGATGGCGTCAACATGGCGCCTGGGCAGTTCCGGATCGAACCTCAGCTTGTCGCTCATCAGCACCCCGGTTGATACCGTCACGATGACCGTGCGGGCCGACAAGCGACCCCTGGCGGTGGCGATTTCGATGTTGTTGCGCTCGCTCCAGTCGATCCGCGAGGCCGCAGTAGTCAATTGCACCGGCAGGCCCTCGGCGAGTTTGGTGATCAAAGCACCAAGGCCCTGCCGGCAGACCGCATCGGCCTCGCGCTCGGTGGATCGCGCAAAATCCGCCGTCGACAGCTCGCTCAATTCCCTGGCGCTACCGAACGGGCCCAGCACGAATTCGATCGTTTGTTGCCAATCGCCGAGGTCCATCGGGAGTGCCTGCGCGCAGGAGATATCCCGGCCGCGGCCTGCCTGCACGATGGCACGGCCGGCTCGCACTGACGCCGTGAGATAGTCTTCCATTTCGCCTGCGCGTGCGTAGCGCCGGCCGATTCGCACCCGCTGCCCGGGCGGGGACGGATAGATGTCGAAGCCCGACTTCGCGGCGAGCGGCGTGACCGGATTGGTCTCCGGCGTGCGGATCCAGTGAGCACCACGATCAAAGGGAACTCCAAAGGTCGAGGTGTCGGTGAAGCAGCGACCCCCGATGCGGTCGGACGCTTCGATGAACGCGATGCTGGCCTTGGTGGTGCTGAGGATGCGTCGCGCCGCCGCGATCCCGGCCACTCCGGCCCCGATGATCGCGATGGCGACCTGGCCCTTGATCGGTGCCGCGATGGCTGGAGCGCCCACGGATGTGGCTGAGGCCGCGGCTGAAGCGGCGGATGCGGCGAGGAACCGGCGGCGGCTGAGCGCAGTCATGATGAATCATTTGCTGACGGATCGTTAGCATGTCTCAACGGAACGCAGTTCGCAAATGGCCACAAATTCGTGTTTGCCCGTGAACCAAATTGCAATGACTGTCGTGATAAATTTGCCACATTAGAAGGGGGCGCGGCTGCGATCGTACGTGCAGGCGCGGGAGACATCATGTTTTGGGCACAAGACCGCATCGGGCGGATGCTGGCCCGGTATCTGGAAAAGCCGGCCACCGGTTACGAGCCATTCACACCCAGCGATCCCGATACCCTCGCCCGTTCGCTCCAGCCGGGCGATGTGCTTTTGGTAGAGGGCAATAACCACATCGCCGGGGCCATCAAATATCTCACCCAGTCGACGTGGTCTCATGCGGCGCTCTATGTCGGAGCGATACCGGGCAAGTTCACCGGCAAGGAACCCCACGTCCTGATTGAAGCCGAGATCGGCAATGGCGTGATCTCGGTGCCGCTGTCGAAGTACTGCAAGTTTCACACGCGCGTATGCCGTCCGGTCGGCCTCACGGCCGAGGATCTCGACAAGGTGTGTCGCTACGCCATCGACCGCATCGGCTTCGATTACGATCTCAAAAACATCATCGATCTGGCGCGCTACCTGATGCCGCTGCCGGTTCCGCAACGGTGGCGCCGCCGCATGATCGCGCTTGGTTCCGGCGATCCCACCCGCATGATCTGCTCGGCCCTGATCGCCCAGGCGTTCGAGTCTGTGCGCTATCCGATCCTGCCGAAGGTCACCAAGGCGGAGAGCCGGCAGGCGCGGCGCGACATTCTGGAAATCCGCCACTCCTCGCTCTACGCCCCACGCGATTTTGACATTTCGCCGTATTTCGAAGTGGTGAAACCCACGATTACCGGCGGTTTCAACTACAAGGCCATGCATTGGGCCGACCTGCCGCTGCCGCCGGAGGAGGACAAGGCACTGGTCCCGGCGCGTTCGCTTGCTGTCGGAAAGACCCGCCGGGCCAAGCGCAGCCGCGCGCGCCGCATCGGGCTGGCGAAGCGCGTGACGATGCATCGCCGGCGCATGCGCGCAGACGATGCGCCGATCAAAGGCTTGCAGGGGCCACCGCCGTGACGGCGCCCTGTTCCGCGACACCATTCTTGACACTGTTCGGACCACGCCAGTAAATGGCGGCCACTTGCCAACCGGTGCAGGCGTCTGCATGGCCGGCAGGGGCCGTAGCTCAGTTGGGAGAGCGCCGCAATCGCACTGCGGAGGTCAGGGGTTCAAATCCCCTCGGCTCCACCATAGTAGCCCTGCAATTTTGCGTGGCCTGAAAATTCAGCACGTCGAAGAGTCCAATCCCGGGGCGGGCCCGTGGTGCCGGAGAATCCTGATTCTTCTGTGACGATGCGTCTGGCTGGATACAAACGTTGCGGCGGAAGCACAACTATTAATTTACGAGATTCTTCATTTTCTCGCAAAGGGCGTAGGCCGTATCAAATGGACGTGACCGAACGGTTCGGTCATCTTGACATCCAGCCGCGACGCTTGTATTTACTGACCGAACCGTACGGTCAATATTTTCCCACAACAGCCGCACGGTCCACATGAGGAGATAACGCCATGTTTACGAAAGCCACATTGGGATTAGCCATCGTCCTCGCTACCGCCTCGGGCACCTGGGCGGCGACCAGAACTCAACCCGTCGCTCCCGGACAGGTCTTGAACCTGAACGTGTACAACCCGAATGGGGCTTATGCCGGCTCCGATCCGGATGCCAGCATTCGCTTCGAACTGCGGCGGGACTGGGGGCGCGGGCAGTAAGCGAGTTGAGACTGCCAGAACCACTGAGGCCGGCCTTCGGGCCGGCCGGTTCTTGCAGCGACCGATTCGTGCCACCAGGGCATGAAAGCGGCCGCGATCAAGTCGCAACGAGAAAGATAGACACCATGAGACGGTTATTGGGAGCTGTGATTTTGGGCCTTGCGATCGCCGGTGGGCACATCAACGCCAACGCCAGCGTGCCGCTGCCTCTTGTCGAACAGGCCAGTCCCTCGCTTGCTCCGCTTCTCAAGCAAATAACGCCCGCCGTGGTCAGCATTGCCACCAAGGCCGGTCCGATCTCAGCAAAGAGTTCGCCATCCGGCAAAAGCCAACCGGTGCAGCGAGCCTCTACGACGCGCGAGTTGGTGGATCGCCCGATGCGGGCGAGCGGTTCGGGCGTGGTGATCGACGCGGCCAAGGGCATCATTCTCACCAACGCCCACGTCATTGAAGGTGCGGCCGAAATCACTGTCGCTTTCGCGGACGGTCGGGAGTTTCCGGCCGAGCGGGTGGGCGTCGATACCGGCACCGATGTGGCGGTCATCCGCGCGCAAGCAGAGGTGGCTCCAGCCATTCCGATCGGAGATTCAGATCAGCTTCAGGTCGGAGATTTCGTGCTCGCCATCGGCAACCCATTTCAGATCGGCCAGACGGTGACCTCGGGGATCGTCAGCGCACTGCATCGGAATAATTTGGGACTCGAGCGGTACGAAGACTTCATCCAAACCGATGCCGCGATTTATCCGGGACATTCGGGGGGTGCGCTCGTCAATCTCCGGGGTGAACTCATCGGTCTCAGCACGGCCTTTCTGGCTTCGGGGAACACCCATCCGGGCATGGGACTGGCCATTCCGATAAATCTTGCCCGCTCTGTCGCAGACCAGATCCTGAAGCGCGGCGATGTCCGCCGCGAGAAGCCAGGAGTCATGTTTTGACGATGTTCAATTTTTCGGCAGGCCGCCGGCCGTGGAGCATATTGGCCATGCCGGCATCTTGATGCGCCGCCTGTTGACTCCGGATTAGGCCGGGTTGGCTCACGGCTGCGCGCAAAACCATAGGATTTTCGGCCCTGCGCATTTGTCGGTGGTACTGCTGGACAAGACCTTCCCGTTTTCAGCACTGATTCTCAGCTTGTCATCCGCACCTGCACCACCCAGCGGCCACGGCCTCAATACGTAATCGAAAATGGCAGAGCCGGTTGAACGCTTGGTTTGATTGCTGGCCTCCCAGTCGACGATCCCCGTTACATTGCATTCCGTCAGACCGCATGTCGCCTCGGCATTGCGCGGTTTATAAGCCCGGACTGGCCACTGCTCCATAACTCTCAGTTTATCCGTCAGAATATCCTGTTTTGAGGTCATTTCGCCGTAGTAATTAGTTGATTCCCAATACAAGTCATCAAACACGTTCGGAAAGTAGTTGGTGTTCCAATTGGCAAAATAGTAACTCACAAAGATCAGGGCCTGCTCCTTCAAGCCGGGCTGCTTGAGCGCAGGCTGACGATTCGCTAGAGCGGGTTCTGGGTTGACCACGGTTACGTTTATTCCAATCCGTTTTGCATCGGCAGCGGTCAGCCACCTCATGTCGTTTGGTTTGGCTACCGTGGCATACATCACGGCCTCGTAAGGCAGCCCGATCTTGGTCAGGTACGCCCCAACCACCGCATTCGCCATGCCGGCCTCCTGACCCGTGTCGCCATCGTAGGCGGCGTGGAATCCGATCCGGGCTGCCGCGGCCATATAACGCTGGCTGCCGGCCAACCATGCCAGGGAACAGGCCGAATTGCAGTAGTCCTGAACATAGGTGGCAAAACCCTTCTGTCGAATCACCTCACCTATCTTGATGGCCGGTATCAACCTCCCACCGTTACTTCTAAACACGACTGTCGCTTGACTCAAAAAGCGGATTCTTGACTGGAATGCCTCTAAGTCGCCGAAATCTATATCGCCGTCTATCGTGACAGTTGATTGATTGACTTCGATCTGAGCCGCGCAACACGGCCATGGAGCACTCGAAAGCAAGGCCACCAGAGCCAGCTGTTTCATTGCCGCGCCTACCTGTTATGTGTCCGCCTGATAGCTTGTATGTATGGCGTTGGGCTCACCTGGTCCGTCTATGACACAGCGCCCCTGCCTCACCGCATTGAACGTCAAGGCCATGGGCCTCGCAAGCCGTTCTTAAGGGGCTACCATCCCGGCAGAAAGAGCTGAGGGCGGGTATAGCGTACGCAAAAAATGAGGCCCTCGATTGAACAATATCAGCGACCCTCGCTCATGATACCGGCTGCTAAGCCTCATTTTGCCCCTAATTCGCTGGTTATGAACCGCGGCGTTCTGGGGGCCAGCTTTTTGAGCGTTCCTCCCGTGGCCTCCTTCACTGCCCCGACCTAACTCGGGTCGGGGCTTCTTCGTCAACAGGCCAGTCTCCCCTTGACAAATGTTCTTGTTATGTTCTTATGTCGGAGAAGGAAGCCGACAGTCTTTATGTACCTGAGGACTTGGCGTTCAGCGTTCTCGATACTGTTCGTTTGAGTTTTAGAGGGGCGTAACGTGACACGTGCAGATGAGTTTCAGCGCAGAGCTGATGAGTGCCGCCGCCTTGCCGCCGCCGCACGCAATGCCAGCGACAAGAAATTCTGGTTGGAGCGAGTTGAGCGGTGGCAGGCGTTGGAAAGTCAAAACGTATGGTGGCCCAAGCCCCGATCATCACTCAGTCGGCAGGCCGAAGCCGCAAGCGATTGAAGGCGAAGCGGGTCGGTTCTGCATTGACGTAGATCACGCGGAGCGTGTCGCGTTTTTGGACGCCGGTGTCAAACTTGACGCTGAACGATCGGCAACGGTTTCGAATCTTGCGGCCGCGATTGGTTCATCGGGCGCCGTTCAGGCGACAATCCAAAATCGTAAGCGATGGCCTTCGCGTTGCGGGTGGCGCTCCTTAGCGGCTCCGTTTGGTAGCTGCACAAAAAAGCTGAAGACCATTGGCGATCTGGAGCAGACACTCTTCCGGGCTCGGGATGGATTTCATCAGCGCCTCTTGGGCGCGCCAAAAGTGATCCATTGCCATTTGGAACATCGCGTCGGGATGATGGTGTTGTCTTTGCACGGCCGCGCAAAATAGTTGGAGGCCATTGGCAATTTGCAGCACCCGTTCTTCATTGGTTGTGGCCTGCTGGGAGCGCGAGAAGTGATCAATTGCCATGTCAAACGTGCTGGTCATCAAAGCCTCCGGGCTTGGCGGGAAAGGGATTGCGGCATGGTAGTTGGTAAATTGGACTGGGTTGCGGTTCATCATCGCAAAACGCAATGATGCCATCGAAACCGGCACGGACCGATATCGACGCTCATTTCTTGTGCGCCAAGGTCATAAAGGGACCACCGTGATAACGAAGCGGGTGATCCATTGGTTTAGATCGGTCGCTGCTTGCTGAACCTGTCGTGCTGGTAACGAGCGGGTTGTTTACCATTGGGCGTGATACGTATACTCGCCCGCACTCGCAATTCCTAACTCAATTCCCCTCGCTTTATCCCATACAGGGCGAGCATCGGCCCCGATCTTGCCCCACCCCATCCCAAGGTCGGGGCCACATCCGGCCTTACTGCCCATCATTCACGAGGTGCTATGGCCAAGCTGTTTTTTTGCGCATTCCATGAACTTCTTTGCGCTTCCAGTCTACCAACCCTGGTAGGACAGAGTTGAAGGCAGCGAGGGAATGTAAGTTCGACCGGGACTTCTACGACTAAGCGCCTTATCGGCCAGCCCTAGCCGGCCTTATCCTGGTGGAGAGTGCTATGGCCTGGACATTCACAATCGAAGACGGATGGTACGGCGGCAGGTTGCTGAAGGTGACCAAATACACCAAGCAGGTGAATGGCGTCGAGATCAAGATCGTGCACGATATTTCGAATCCGCGCACACGACAGCTGCGCTGGACGCAAACTATCTCGGAGAATGGTTCGTTCTTCAAGGCTTGCGGCCGCAGTACGTACGTGGATCCATGGGCACCGAGCACTGATCCGCTGACAGGCCACACCGTTTGCAAGGCGGACGACAACAAACCCTTCTACTGGACAGACGCTGAATACAACGGAGCCGATGGTCCGTACTTCTACGACAAACCCAGTGAATCAGCTCCGGCCAGCGGCAACACCTGGCTCCGCTTCATAACATCTCTGGCGGAAGCTCGCTCGAGGAACGTTATCGTGCTCGCATCGGTCGTCTGGGGCTTCGATCGGGATTCGACGGGAGCGGTTGTAGTGCTCGAACCGCGTCGCGCCACCGCGAACGAACGCCGCGGACACATCCGGGTTTTGAAGGATATGTATCCCAATTACGACTACAGTTATTTCGCGCCGGACGTGGAGCCCAACGCATCGGGCGGGATCCTCGTTTGATGCACGCCCGGTTCCTGCCGCATAGAATCGGGTCCCACTTTCGAGTCGAGTGGGACATTTTCGCAAAAACCTGAATGATTTCAATTTAGAATTTTGCACGTGGTGCCCAGGGGCGGAATCGAACCACCGACACCGTGATTTTCAGTCACGCATCGAATGCAACACGGTCAGGGCCGGTGATACGGCGTGAAACAGGTCAGCACGCAAGTGGCCGAAATTATGTCGTATTTCATTGCACCTTGTTAGATCGCGTTGCATGGCGTAGCAGTTCGTGGTGCTGACCCGGTGCTGACCCGGCACCAATTCGAGAGGGAAAATCCATGCCGACAGCGAAACTGACCGTCGCGTTCTGTGGCCGCGCCACTGTTGAGCCTGGCGCCAAGCGAACAATCTATTGGGATACGGGTACGGTCGGCCTCGGGCTCAGGGTCACCTCGGGCGGGCACCGATCGTTCGTGGTTCAGTACCGCGCCGGTGCCCGTGGCCGCGCCGGCACCGATCGGCGGCTGACCATCGGGAGTGGCATTGCTTTGGACATCGCCCGCCGCGAAGCCAAGAAGCTCCTCGGGCAAGTCGCAGCCGGTGCCGACCCGCTGAAGGAGCGGCGCGCCGCCGCGGCACAAGCTGCCGAGGCGAACGCGAACTTATTCGCGGCGATCGTAGACCGTTTCATCAAGGAATGGGCCAAGCCGCGTCATCGTCGGTGGGACGACGTAGAGCGCCTGCTTAAACGCAACTGCAAGGCATGGCTGAAACGGCCGATCAATGACATCACCAAACAGGACGCCCGCAAGCTGTTGCGCGGTTTCATCGCTGACGGCCATTCCCAGAAAGCCCGTGTCACAAGAGCATGGCTAAAGAAACTGTGGCGTTGGGCCTACAGCGAAGATCTTGTCGCGCAGCCGATCATGGAAGCGGTCTCGATCAATATCGAGAAGCGGACGCGCGATCGGGTTTTTAATGACGACGAAATCAAGGCTACTTGGACGGCGGCCGGCAAGTTAGGGGTGGAGGAAGCGACCTTCGTCAAGATGATCATATTGTTGGCCCCGCGCAAAACGTCGCTGGCCTGCGTCACTCGCGCGGACCTCAACGACCCTGAGAATCCGACGTTGTGGACGGTGCCGTTTGAACTGACGAAATCTCGCAAGACTTCCGCCCCTGACCGCATCTACCCGATTCCTCTGCCGCCGCTGTGCCAGTCTTTGTTCAAGGTCGTGATGAAAAACGGCCGCCTGTTTCCATCGCTTCCGGTCCACAAGACGAAGAGCGGACAGCGGGTTCTCCACGGGAACGATCTGAAGCTGAAGCTGGTAAAGCTGGGAGCACCTGCCGATTTCCAGTTCCATGCGTGGCGTCACACCATTGCGACGTTCCTGAAGAATGCCGGGCATAGCAAGTGGGAACGCGGCCTTGTGCTCAATCATGCTGAGAGCGGCGTCACCGCCGACTACTCGCACGGTTACCCGATCGAATTGAAACTAAAGCTACTGACGAAATGGGTTGACCACGTTGCTTCGCTGATCGGCTATAGGGCACCGCGAAGCAACGTCGTCGATTTTGCCGACCGGCAAGCCGCTGCCGTCTAGAGTTTGAATAAGTACGGCCCGCGCGAGTAGTACTGAAGCACTCGCGCGAGCCTGACCGCTGCGAACCTGTGCAAGAGGTTCTTCATGGCTGACGATGATCCTATCACAGATGATTTCTTCCCGTCGTCTCCGCTCACATCCAGAGATTTGCCGTTCACGCCCCCCGCCGGCGCTGTATCGCAAGAACCTGCCGAGCTAGACTTTGAGACGCCTCCGCAAGCGTTCGCATTTTGCGAGAGACCCGAGCATCCCGACCTGCCTCAGCTCTTGCTGCTGGCAGACGTAGGCGATGGCATCACGACGGACGAACACAGAGTTGCACTGGAAAAGCTGCTGACCATCCTACGTCAGCAAGTCAATGAACTTAGACGGGGCGAAAGAAGGTCGATGGACGCCGCGCTGCTCCAATTCTTGAAACGTGTTCTTGCCGAACGGGGGATGCGCGCACTTGCCAGTGCCGATCCGGCCGACGCAGCTAAATTTCTCTACGGACCGCGCAAACGTGGGAAGCGCGCCAGTTCGACTACTGCTGAACGCGATTTGCAGATTACCCGTGAGGTCATCGAATTGATCGAATCGGGCAAGACGTACGAGAACGCAACCGCCGACGTTGCCGAGCGCCGGGACCTTTCGCGGGAGCGAGTTGAGAAGATTTATAAGCACTACCGGCGACAGGCGCGCCTGCGAAATGTGCGCATCTAGGGCCAGTTCCCCCGTTGTTTTATTCGGTAAATATCGCGACCGTGACTGCTACACTGTAAAACGCCATCCATGTCGGTCAGGCTCAACCCCTGCCCGATGAGGATACGATGGAAAGTTCCGCTGCAATCGATCTTGCAGCTCAGCCGGCGGACAGCGCAAACGCCCGGATCAGTGATGATGATCTTTTGACCACCCCTGTCGCGGCAAAAGACATCAATCTCAGCGAATCGTACCTGGAAAAATTACGCATTTGCGGAGGCGGCCCGGAATTTTTGAAATTTGGCCGGGCCGTTCGCTACCGCCGCGGCACCCTGCGAGCATGGCGCGACAGCCATGCGATGCGTACGACACGCGAAGCTGCTGTTTGAGCGGCAAAACGGCGGCCTGACGGTCGCCGTTTGCCTGTTGCGATCCGTCTCAGGGGCGTTGGCGCGCCCGTACAGCAACAGATAGGGCCGGTGACGACGGCCCACGGAGTGCAAGTGCAAATGTCGAATTACCATGCCGATTTCTGGCTTGTACAGCCCCCACCTGAATGTGCCGACCTTCTCGCGACCAATGACGGGGAGATTGAAATTTGGTCGCAACGACGGCGGCGCACAGACTCGTTTCGGCAGGCGGATCTTCGTAGAGCCATCCTCGACGAACTTAAAACTCCCGCCGGCATACGACGAAGAAGAGCTGTAAACCGCAACGCGGTGCTTGTTCTCGCCTTAATCGGTCTCGACGCCATAGAACACGAGCGCCGTCTTTTTCCAGAAGCAGGTGACGCGCTTTGGGGCTGGGGAGGGGTGCCCTTTAATGTCTAAAGGCCGCGCCCCAACCCCGGTCGTGCTCTCGATCGCGCTGAGCTTGGCCGAGGAAATATTGAAGGTCTTCTTCCTCAGCCGGCGCAAAACGCCCATGAAGGGCTCACACGGCTACCTGGATGCGACCAACAAACGTGACGAGCTGATTGCGCTGTACTGGAGGCATCACGAGTACGGCCCTCCCTCGTACGTTGCCTATGCCACGGGTCCTATCGGTGCAGGAGGCAACGGTGTTGCAGTGCTTGATCTCGATTTCAAGCACCCCGAAGCAATCGCGTGGTGGGAAACCAACAAGCATCGCCTGCACACCCGCACTTATCGAACGCGGTCCGGTGGGCTGCATCTCGTTTTTTTGGATCACCCCAAGCTGCGGACCGTCGCTGGCGCCATTGAAACCGGCGTCGATGTGAAGGCCAAAGGGGGTTACGCCGCCGCATGGTGGGCGCACGGCTACGAGATCGTGAACAATGCTCCGATCACACCATGGCCGGACTGGCTCGACATTCCGCCGGACAAGGCCGTCACGCGCCGCCAACAGTCGCAGTCGGCGAGTTTTCGCCCGCGCGTTGATCTTCCACCTCTCACCAGAGCGTTACTCGGTGGTCTCTCTGATCTGTGTGAGCGACCGACTGGAATCAAGGAAGGCGAACGTGACGACACTTTGATGCGATACGCTGGCCACTGTCTCGGCATCGGCACGACGCCCGAACAGACCTTGGCAGATTGCCTTGCCTGCAATGCCACGTTCGACCCACCGATGACAGAAGCGCAGGTCCTGAAAATCGTCAACAGCATCGCCCGAAAAGAGGCCGCTAAACGGGCTCAGTTTCGCGCTGACAAACAATTTCTGATCGACATGTATCGGGAGGCATGACAGCGATGTCGAATGGGCTGCCACAGCGGCTTGAAGAATTAAATAAGCAATTTTGTGTCGTCAGAGTTAAGGGCAAAACACTGATCTGCAAAACTGCCCTCGAACTCGAATTTATGACCGTCCAGTCGTTCAAGGATTGGATGGCAAATAACCAGATTTTGGGCAAAAAGGACAAACCGATTTCAGTCGCCAATGCGTGGCTCGCTTGGCCCAACCGTCGGCAGTATGAGGGTGTGGTTTTAATCCCCAAGGGCGACGTTCCGAACGGGCATCTCAACATCTACCGCGGCTGGGGCGTGACGCCAAAACAAGGCAAGTGGCCGTTGCTGGAAAACCACATTTACGAGGTGCTAGCCAACGGCGATGAACATGCTGGTGATTATATGGTCTGGTGGTGCGCGTGGGCCTTGCAAAACATGGAGAAGTGCGCCGAAGCCGTACTTGTGCTTCAGGGCGACAAGGGCGCTGGGAAAGGCGTGCTTGGCAATGGCCTATGCAAAATCTTCGGCAGGCATGGTGTCCACATCGCAGAAGAGAGCCTTCTGACGGGACGGTTCAAAGGCCACATGCTGGAATGCCTGCTCCTGTTCGCCGACGAGGCGGTGTGGGGCGGCAACAGAAAAGGGGCCGGCGGGCTGCAGGGACTAATCACCGAAAGCCCGTTGCACATTGAGCAGAAATTCTGCGACGCTATCCCCATGACCAACCGACTGCACATCATGATGGCGGCCGACAAGGAATGGGTGATCCCGGCTGGACCG
>DATGCX010000058.1:0-7224 GCA_035311445.1 Xanthobacteraceae bacterium
TATCGGCAATGAAGCCGACGCCGCAGGAATCTTTTTCCAGCGTCGGATCAAACAAGCCGAAACCAACCGCGGTCATCGTCCACGCGCTCCTAGCGGGACCTCGAGACGCGCGGTCGTCGAAGGTCCGGCGCACTTAAGCCCCTGCAGGACACGTCATCCTGCACCAGGGCGAGCCACTCATCTTGGAGGCAACCTGCGATCCGCTCAACGGCCGCTGATTGCTAGTTCTGCCACCGTCCGGCGCGCCCTCGCCGCCCGGCAGCCGATCCGCGCGTCTCGCCGGATTCCAACCGACTGCGCACTTTGGGGATCATAATTGGGACAGCAATGCTGTCCTATACGAAACATGACAAATTCCAGGCACCAACACAAGCCGCGCCGTCCGAAAAGCCGGCGGAAAGGGCGCCTTTCTCGCCAACGGCCTCACGGTACCGCCTGTTCCGCGATTTCCGAAGCGGAATCATTCGAGCGGCACCCGTGAGCTTATCGTGTGCGATGGCTTCGAGCGGCCAGAAGTCCCCGCGTCGCTCGAGCCGCAGACCAAAGGACCAAATTGTGATTGCGGAGCCATCCGCCTATCGGCAAGAAAGACCATCTGTCGGTTCCCGCATGAATTTTGCCAGTGACAATACCGCGCCAGTGGCGCCGGCCATTCTCGATGCCCTGACTGAGGCCAATCGCGGCTACGCCCGAGGCTACGGGAATGACGACTGGACGCGGGCCGTCGAGCGCCGCTTTTGCGAGATCTTCGAACGCAAAGTCGCTGCTTTTCTTGTGCCGACAGGCACGGCGGCAAATGCGCTGGCGCTGGCGCAGGTCACCCCGCCCTGGGGCGTTGTGCTGTGTCATTCGGAGTCGCACATCGCTACCGACGAATGCGGCGCACCAGAATTCTTCGGCCATGGCCTCAAGCTTGCCGGCCTCCCCGGGCAAGCCGGCAAGATCACGTCCGAGGTCTTGGCGGCGGCGCTTGCCGGCTATGGCGGCCACAGCCCGCATGAGATGATTCCGTCGACGCTGTCGATTACGCAGGCGACCGAAGCGGGTGCCGTTTATCGGACTACCGAAATCGCAAGTCTGGCGGAAATAGCGCGGCAGCGATCGCTTGCGATCCATATGGATGGCGCCCGCTTCGCCAATGCGCTCGTTCGGCGCAATGCTACGCCGGCCCAAATGACTTGGCGCTGCGGTGTCGACGTGCTGTCGTTCGGTGCGACCAAAGGCGGCGCGCTGGCCGCCGAAGCGGTGATCTTCTTCGATCCAGCCGCCGCGGCTTTGTTCGGCGAGCGGCGCAAGCGTGGCGGCCATCTCGTTTCCAAGCACCGCTTCATTGCCGCTCAATTGTTAGCCTATCTAGCCGAAGATCGCTGGCTGGCTTTGGCGCGACACGCCAATGCCATGGCCGACAGATTAGCGGATGCGCTCACCGCAATCGGCTTGCCGCCAGTCTGGCCCGTCGAAGCCAATCTCGTCTTTTTCGTCCTGCCGCGCGCCCTCGACAGTAAGCTGCAAGCGGCAGGGGCAAATTATTACGTCCGAAAAAGCGATAGCCTGCCGATCGGACCGGACGAGGTTCTGATCCGGCTCGTGACTTCGTTTGCCACGGTCGAAGCTGATGTCGTAGCCTTCGTGAACCTGTGCAGGAGCTTGTAACGGCGCCCAAGGGCCGCCCCAATTTCAGGTTTTTCTCACCGGCAGGCGGGTAGTTGGGGAGGGGCTTGTGCTTGTGCTGAGGCTGTTTGGAGCCGTGTTGGCAGCGTCGCTGCTGGCCGGGGTTTCCGCTTTCGCACAATCGGCGTCAGGCGTTGTATCCTCGCAATCGCTGCCGTTGCGCGGCTTCATTTCGCCCTTTGAGACTTTGCGCATCGTGCGAGCAGCGGGGCTTGATCCACTGGCCCCGCCGTTGCGGCAAGGCTCGACCTACGTGGTGCGAGCGATCGATTTCCGCGGCGTCGCCATGCGGGTCGTCGTCGACGCGCGCTCCGGCGTCATCCGCGACGCCAATCGCATTGTTTCCGGTCCGGGACTTTACGGGCCCTATGCGCCTGGACCCTACGGGCCGGTCTATTACGGACGGTTTGGGCCGCCGCCCTATCTCGGTCCCCCGGATGAACTCTACATCGGCGAAGTTACGCCGAGCGAAGACGAGCTTCGCGCCGCGTCGCTGCACGGGCCGCATTCCGGTGTACCCACCCTCATTCCCGCGGTTCCTTTGCCACGGCCGCGACCTGGCGGACTGGCGGCGGGGGTCAGCGCGGTGAAGCCTGCAAGCAAGCCGGATATTGCTGCCGGTGCACCGCTGGCGCCACGCTCGGAATCATCGAGCAAGGCCGCCAAGGGCTCGACACTGCCGCCGATCAACGACTGAACGGCAAACAAAAAGCGCCCCGGGAGACCGGGGCGCTTACGCTTTACGCTTTGTCACGCAACTTACCTGTTACGCAACTACCGTTAGGCAGCTTTCTGGCTCTCGATCACAGTCGCGCCATTTGCCTTGGCGTTGATCGGGATGGGGCGCGGCTTCTTGGCCTCTGGGATCTCGCGCATCAAGTCGACGTGCAGGAGACCGTTCTCGAGGCTTGCGCCCTTCACCTGAACGTAATCGGCAAGTTGGAACACCCGCTCGAAGGTCCGCGCCGCGATGCCCTGATAGAGCACGTCACCGCGCTTCTCTTCTTTGTTGGCGTTCCTTTCGCCGCGGATCGTGAGCGTGTTCTCTTTCGCTACGACCGAGAGCTCCGGCTCATTAAAGCCGGCAACGGCTACCGACACGCGATAAGCGTTCTCGCCGGTCCGCTCGATATTGTAGGGCGGATAACTGGGAGATGCGCCATCGAGGCCCTGATCGAGCATCGAAAACAGACGGTCGAAGCCGACGGTTGAACGATAAAGGGGTGCTAAGTCGAAAGTTCGCATGGCATATCCTCCTTGTTGAGCGACATGCGGATGGCCCGCCCACAGGGGCCGAGCCTTTGAATGCGCAGCCCGAATTGGCCTGCGCATCGTTCATATGGGATCGATAATCCGGCCCCGCAAGAGACGCTAATTAATTGTTCTTACGGTGAAATTTCAGGGTACCGGAACCGGGCCAAACGCCTTCATTAAAGGCGATCAGGCGCGGTTAGGTCTGTGCTGAGGCACGTTGAGCGGCACTTGCGGGCTGTTATAAGCGAAAGCTCCCGGTGGTCCGTCCGAAAGTCTTCATGAAACTTGTTTCCATTCCCGCGAACCCGATTCCCGACAACTTTGTGGTCGGCACGCTCAAGACTTCTGACGGCGTGACGCTTCGTTTCGCGCGCTGGCTGCCACCCGCAGGGCGCCGCGGCACGGTATGCATTTTCCAGGGGCGCTCCGAATGGATGGAAAAATATTTCGAGACCGTGCGCGACCTGCGCGCGCGCGGCTTTGCCGTCGCGGCGCTGGACTGGCGCGGGCAGGGCCTCTCCGAGCGCGCCTTGGCCGATCGCCGCAAGGGCTATGTGCGCGATTTCGCTGAATACGAGATCGATCTCGAAACCTTCATGCGCGAGATCGTCTTGCCGGATTGTCCACCGCCGCTATTCGCGATCGGTCATTCCACCGGCGCTACCGTCCTCATCCGCGCTGCACATCGGGGCCGGCATTGGTTCGACCGGATGGTCCTGACCGCGCCGCTGATCGCGCTCGGCGGAGTGGATTATTCCATGGGCACGGGCTGGCTCATTGTCCGCGCATTGCGATTGGCGGGTCTCGGCAGGATGTACGTTCCGAGGACCGATACCAGCATCGTGGAATCACGGCCCTTCCTCGGCAACATTCTCACCTCGGACCCGGTGCGCTACGCGCGCAATGCGGCCATTCTCGAAGCCGAGCCGGCACTCGCGCTGGGCGCTCCGACAGTGACCTGGTGCGATGCTGCCTTCCGCTCGATGCGGGTGCTGCGCGAGCCGCGCTATCCGGCGCGCATTCGCCAGCCGATGCTGATGATTGCCGGCGGTAACGACCAGGTCGTGTCAAATGCCGCGATCGAGGACTTCGCCGGCATGTTGCGCGCCGGGTCGCATCTCGTCATTGTCGGCGCCCAGCATGAATTGCTGATGGAGCAGGATCGCTACCGGTCGCAATTTTGGGCGGCGTTCGACGCCTTCGTGCCGGGCACGCCGCTCTACTGAGGGCGCGAGTGTCGAGCCCTCATATCTAGCCGTTCAGCAGTTCGAGCGCTTGTGCGTGCACGCGTTTGTCGCCGGCCGCGACAACGCGTCCGCCCTCATGCGGCCGCCGGTTTTCCCATGTCGTCATGATTCCGCCCGCGCCTTCGATGATCGGCAGCAGCGGCAACACATCATGCGGTTTGAGTTCAGTTTCGATCACGAGGTCGACATGGCCCGCGGCAAGCACGCAATAGGCGTAGCAATCGCCGCCGTAGCGCGACAGCCGCGCCACCTGCTCGACCTGCTGGAAGCGTTTGCGGTCCTCGCCATTCATTAGCAGCGGACTGGTCGTGCATAACACTGCGTCCGCAATCGAGGCGCAGCTTCGTACGCTTAAGCTTCGATCGCCGGCGGGGCCGCGATAGCGCGCGGCTTCGCCATCGCCGG
Source organism: Xanthobacteraceae bacterium (assembly GCA_035311445.1). Lineage (GTDB taxonomy): Bacteria > Pseudomonadota > Alphaproteobacteria > Rhizobiales > Xanthobacteraceae > JAJPKK01. The sequence continues at coordinate 4,578 of DATGCX010000058.1, forward strand.
AGAAATACTCACGGGTGAACGGTTGATACATCATGCCGTAGATCGGCTCACCGCGCCGGGTCAGCGCAATCAGTGTGCCCCAGGCCGGCATGCCGCAGATGAATGATTTCGTTCCGTCGATCGGATCCAGCACCCAGACATATTCGGCGTCGCGGCGTTCAGCGCCGAATTCTTCACCGATGATTCCATGCTTCGGAAAAGTTCGTTTGATCAGCGTGCGCATCGCGGCTTCGGCGGCGCGGTCGGCGGCTGTGACCGGATCGAAGCCGCCGGACAGGCTCTTATTCTCGACTCCGAGCGCACTGCGGAAAAACGGCCGGATGGTGTCGCCGGAGATCACAGCGAGTTCATCGACGAAGGCGGCAAAATCGATGGCTGTCATGGCAATCCCCAGGCGAGCTTATAAGGCATTTACGTTCCGGCTGACTGGGCGCGGAATGCGGAAAATATCGGGGGCGAATGGAACAATGGGGTCTCTGGCGCAAATTTAAGCAGACCTGCTGTATACCCCAAGCATTTGATTAAGCTTTCATATTCTTCGATTGCTTGGACAATATGCACAAGTTGGGGGTTTTGTGCGGGTGGCCAGCCAATTCGACCTTGAAATTTGTGCGCCGCAGTGTATGTTGTTGCAGTGCGGTAGCGGGAGACTCTCTCACGCTACCGTCGCCCTCCTTGGGCGTTTCCTCCCTAGACTTGGGCCGCTCCCGCAAGGTGAGCGGCCCTTTTTCTTTGATCACTCGGCGGCAGCGCGGTACGGCCGCAGCTCTTCGACCGGAATTTCGTCGAGCCGATCGGCGAGCAATTCGAACTCGCGGGCAAGCTTGGAAAAAGAGGCGGAACGCTCATACCGTCGCTCGTCCATATAGAGCGCGCGATTGATCTCAAGCTGAATGGCATGCAGTCCGGCGGTCGGATTGCCGTAATGCTCGGTGATAAAGCCGCCCGCGTAAGGCTTGTTGCGGTTCACGGTGTAACCGAAGCCGCGCATACATTGTTCGATGATCTCCGGCACTATCCCAACGCAGCTCGTGCCATAGCGATCGCCGAGCACCAGATCCGCGCGGGGTCGTTCGTCGCGTGCGCCGGTAGTCGAAGGCATGGAATGGCAATCGATCAGGATTGCCGCGCCAAAATCGCGTTGCAGCCGCATGAAAGTTCGGCGAAGCGCGCGATGATAGGGCTTGTACAGCCCGTCGATGCGCCCCATCGCCTCGGCGACCGTGATCCGCTGGTCGTAGATTTCCTGGGCGTCGCCGACCACGCGCGCCACCGTACCGAGCCCGCCGGTCACCCGCATCGAGCGGGTATTGGCAAAAGAGGGCAGCCGGCCCTCGAACATGCGCGGATCAAGCTCGTAAGGTTCCCGATTGACGTCGACATAACACCGCGGAAAATGCGCCCGCACTACCGGATGGCCGCGCGCAACGACGCCCTCGATCAACTCGCCGACGAAGGAGTCTTCCGACCGTCGCAGCGTGGCCAAATCGAGCCGTGACGTCAGCAAGAACTCACGCGGGTAAATCCGCCCGCTATGCGGCGAGTTGAACAACAGCGGCCCGCGGCAATCCGCGGGCTCCAGGACTTCGAACGGAGGGTCGAGTTGGTCCAGCATTTCCGGCATGACGCTGACGGCTTTCGACTCGTGGCGTGCGGCTACCAGCTATTTTCCATAGGCGCCGGAGCTTGCCAAGGCCATTTGCTGCCACACGCGGCCACTACTGCGGCTTTCCTTCACTCGATGTTTACCTGCCGTCCGGCTTATGGGGTCCCGGGGGCACCGGCCGCAGCCGGGTGCATTGGTCATGTCCAAAATTCTGCTTGCTGAAGACGATATCGATATGCGCCGTTTTCTGGTCAGGGCGCTGCAGAATGCCGGCTTTGAGGTGATTTCCTACGACAATGGCCTGGCGGCCTATCAGCGGCTGCGCGAGGAGCCGTTCGAACTGTTGCTGACCGACATCGTGATGCCGGAAATGGACGGCATCGAGCTTGCCCGCCGCGCCGCCGAGCTCGACCCCGACATCAAGATTATGTTCATTACCGGCTTCGCCGCGGTTGCGCTCAATTCAGATTCGAGCGCCCCCAAACACGCCAAGGTTCTTTCCAAGCCGGTTCACCTGCGCGAACTGGTCAGCGAAGTGCAGAAAATGCTGACGGCGTGAGCGGCCTGGACCGCCGTCTACGCACTTCTGATGTGCCGCAAGAATGCATCGACATTTGTCTGCACGCCGCGGGTGTGATCGAACAGGCGCTTGGTGGTCTCCAGCACTTCATTGGAAGCGGCGAAGGTTGCATCGGCATGACCGTTGAGGTCGACGATATTCGCAGCGACCGAAAGTGAACTATCCGCAGCCGACTGGGCGCTGGCGAAAATGCCGGCTGTGGCGGCCGATTGCTGGCCTATCCCGGTTGAGATCTCGGTGGCAAAGGCTTTGAGGTTTTTGATCGCCTGATTGATCTCGCTGATGGTCGAGACTGCGGCCGTGCAGGTTTCGCGAACCGCCGCGATCTTTTGTGCGATCTCATCCGTCGCTCGCCCGCTCTGCTGAGCGAGCGTTTTTACTTCCCCGGCAACGACCGCGAAGCCTTTCCCCGCCATTCCCGCCCGCGCGGCCTCGGTCGTCGCGTTCAGCGCCAGCAGGTT
>DATGCX010000059.1:0-2015 GCA_035311445.1 Xanthobacteraceae bacterium
TGCGCCGAGGCGCTTGATCGCTTCGGGTGTCATCGCCGGCATCTTCCCGTCCGGCGGATCGACGACGAGCCAGGCGCGGCTGCCTCTGGTGACGTCGAGGGCATCGCGAAACTGGTTCGGCCCCACCCCTTCCGGTCGCGCAAGCACCTGCTGTTCTCGCTTGACCAGCACCTCCGCGAGCTCCTCGCCCTTCACATCCTCGAGTCGACGTCCAGCGAACTCGTCGGGCCGCTCGAGCGGCGTGCTTTGCTCGTTCTTGTTGGTGTAGTTGCCCTGGAGGTCCGGATCGCCCCATGCCGTCCTGGGGGGCTGATAAGACTTGCGCGCCGCTTGGCCGCGAGCGGGCGGCGGCATGAGCCAAACCCCTGCGATCAGAACGAGAAGAACCGCTTTCGATCGCACGGGGCCAGCTTACCAGACCGCAGCCCGGCAACGCCGGGCTATTGGTACTTGACTCGAGTGTCCGGAAAAATCCGGTGGGAGTTGATATACGCCTTCACGGTCTCGAGCGTCGTCATCTTCTGCGGCGGAAACACTTTGCCGTTCGTTCCGGCCGTCCACGTGATGACGAACCAGAGAACGTCGATGCCCAGCTCCAGCGCTATGTACTGCGCCCGGTTGAGTAACTCGATCGACTCGGTGGTATTGAACAGGATGTACTTCCAGACGATCTGAGTGTTTGCCCGGAGGGCGCGCTTTCTCTCGACCGCAGACCTCAGGAACGAAAGACTCTTCTCCAAGCGTCCGCCAATCCGGTACGTCTCGTACGACTCCTGCGTGCTGCCATCGATCGAGCAGAACATCGCGTCGAGCATGAGGAAGTCGTCATGAAACGGATGCTGACCGTTCGTGTCGCTTTCCATGAGCGCGTCCGGACAGGCGTCGCGGCACAGGCGGATGATCTCGGGAAGCTTTGGACTCAGTGTCGGCTCTCCCCTGCCGCCGAACCCGATTCGCCGCACCTTGACCTTGTGCTTTTTGACCGACCGCATGATGGAGCCCACGGTCTGGATCGGGAGATAGTACGGCGGCCCTTCGCGACGCAGGAGACCCGGATCGAAGCCCTGCAGGCACGCTGGACACCTGAGCGTGCAGGGAAGTGAAGGTTCCATATGCAGGTTCCCGATCCAGTCGATGCTGCCGAACGGCCATCCGCGTTTTTTCTGAACCCTGTCCATTTCCGTCCGGGCTTGAGCGTCCAGCGCGCTCAGCTCGGGGTAATGCGGGTTGCGGTGATCTGCCTTGAAGTCGGGATCGAGCGGCCTGAAGGCCGCACATCGCTCGCAGCTGCCGAAATACGCGCGGTTGTCCAGCGCGGTTCTGATGCGCATGGTCCGGAATTCGGGCCCGTTGAACACGTCCGGCACGAAGTCGGCCTTTTCCAAATCCGTGTTAACGATGGTGTTGGATTCGCCGTGATCGGATCCGCACGGAATCCGCCCGTTGGCTTTGATCAACAAGCCATCCCAGTATTTGCAGAAGCCCCGGGGCAGCGGTTCAGCGCCTGTCGGCGCGGTCGTCGAAAGCGGGATGACTGAAGGCATTCAGGGTCTCAGGTGCTGGACGGGCCAGCCGACAGTGTCGCCAGGGTTCAAGGTCGTAGCCCCGAATAATCGAGGAAAAACGGCGATGGCGTCAAGCGAAACGTTTCCGCCGGACTCGACAGGAACGTCCGGCCCACTCTGATTTGTGCCAAGATGAGCGGCCAACAAGACACCCGACGACACATCCTGGAGGATTCGATGCGACACCAAATCTGCCGGAGCGCAATGATTGGAGCGCTGACGCTCAGCGGCCTCGCGGCCACCGCCGCCGCACAAGCGCCCGCCCCGCCGCCGCTTCAGGTCCCCAACCCCACTTACATTTCGATTCCGCTCGAAATCGCTGTCAATCGCCCCGCCGCGGAAGTATGGAAACGCGTCGGCAAGTACTGTGACATCGGCGAATGGCTCCGCATTCCGAATGGCTGCACCATCACATCCGGCAAGGACGGCGAATTCGGGGCCGTCCGTTCG
>DATGCX010000060.1:0-3023 GCA_035311445.1 Xanthobacteraceae bacterium
CTTGCCATCGACATGGCTGACCGGCGTGATACATGAGTGGGTCGGCGTCCCATCCACATGCACGAGGCACACCGCGCATTCGCCGATGCCGCAGCCGAACTTCGTTCCGGTCAGTTTCAGGTCGTCTCGCAGCGCCCACAATAGAGGGTAATGGCTCTCGGCCTCGATCACTGCTGGTCTGTCGTTGACTTCAAACTTGTATTTCTTTAATGCTGTATTGGCCCCGGTTGTAGTCGTTGCTGGATTCGCCATTGCTGTATTCCTCCAGTGACACTTACGATCCTGCCCGGCCTTGCCAGCCAGAACTTCGTCGTTCTAGCTGCCACCAGCCTCCTGACTACGGCGCCGCCAGGCATCAATAGCGCGCCGGATACCTTCGGGAGCCAGATTACTGCAGAGCATTTTGTACCCCGGTGCGCCATGTCGGTCGCCTGAGATGGGCCCGATACCCGAAGGTCGTCAAAGGTTCCCGGTCAGACGGACGATGAAACATAACAGAATCGACGCGCGGCGAGACCTGTCAATAGGGGAAGTTCGCATTTGTGCAGAGCCAAGCAATCCGCGCAATCAGGTCTCGAGGCCCACCGACCACGTGACCTATGCGCTCGGGGCGACGTGAAGGTCGGGCATGAACGGAACCGACCGCATGACATTGGCCGCCTCGTAGAGCGCACCCGCCAACCATTTCGGCCCGCGCGCGGCGCGTCCGAAGCGGCCGACCTTCAGCGACTGTAGCTAAGAAACAGCAGGAAGTGACCTCGTAGAATTACGAGGACTTGCGCTGAAAAATTACGAGGGGCGATCGCAGCGTCAGCTTCAGAAGTGTTGCTCTGCCGGGCTGACCGTGGTCGCCACAGTTCATGTCGGCACACGAGAAGACGTTGGCTGACCAGTCGGCGGAAATCGGCTTAACGGAAAACCGGTTCCCACTCTTCCGGGACATGCGCCGCTTTAACAACTACGTTCTCCTTTGAATCGACGCGCAGCTTCGATCGCCGCGAAAAGTGAGGTATCCTGGACCGGTTTTGGCAGAAACGCTATCGCACCTGCAGCCTTGCACTGCTCGAGCATCCCTGTTTCATTATGGGCGGTAATGATGATGGTGGGAATTCGAACGCCTTTGCATACGAGATCGTGCTGCAATTCCAATCCCGTCATCTCCGGCATCTGCAAATCGAGGATGAGGCAATCCGGCAGTCCGTCAGCGAGCGACTCGAGGAATAGCCGGGCCGATCGGTATGTTTTTGTCCTCAATGCGCGCGCGCCAAGAAGCCGCGCCAGTGCTTTCAGCACGGAGGGATCATCGTCCACAAGGGCGATGCAATTCGAGGCTTTTGCCATTGGGTAGACCATTCACCTTGGGCGCACCCGTGTCGAGTTGGCCTTAGGGCCAATGGGTGATTTGGTCGCATGTCCCGGAAAAAGCAACCGGCTTTCCGATATAGACGTCGGCCTTTAAGTCTCACATCGAAAACGGCGGTTGTCTGCTCGATCCCCGACTCATTGATCCATCTTTTTCTGCAATATTCCGGTTGCCATTGGACGTGGCCGCTGGCGCGCGAGACACGCGATGCCCGCGGGCTTTTGAGGCCGCCATTACCCTCACCAACTGACGGTTCGTGCAACTGCGTCGAACCCCGTTGGAACTCCCGGACAGATCAACACTTTTGTTATCTATCAATGGTAGTCGTCCGGTTAACAAGCTGATTTGAGCACTGAGTGGGTCGTGAAGGCTTGTGTGAGCGCTGTCAGGATGAGGCACAACAAGGCGCTCAGCCAGGCGAGGATGAGGCGCAGGTTGTAGCCGACTGCGGTAAGGACGGTGTTCGCGGCGTCGCCGGCACGGCCCTTGAGGTAGCAGCGGCCGAGGTGGCCGTCGGTTTTCATGTGTCCGATCACAGCTTCGATGGCGGAGCGGCGCCGCAGTTCGCGCTTGATGACGCCGAAGACGCCGCGCTTCTGGCCGGAGATGAAGACGCGGCGCGGATTGGCCGTATCGTGCCCGCGGTATCCCTTGTCGACATAGGCGCGCTCGATCTCGCGCCCGGTGAGCCTTTCGGTGGCTTCAATGACGGCGTCGAGGGTGTGGCCATCGTAGGGGTTTCCCGGCAGCGCCTTGGCGTGCAGCACGAACTGACCGCCCGGGGCGCGGGCGTTGGTGGTGACGATCGAGGCCTTGAACTCGTAGGGGGCGCTGGCCTTGCCTTTGCCGATGCACTCGACCTCGGGAGCGTGGAAGGAATAGAGCTTCCAGCCGCGCTGGCGCTGCTGCTGGGAGCGGATCTGATTGGCGCGCGTGAGCGGCCACTCGAACACGGCCTCAAGATCAGCCTTGCCGCCGATGTTGCGGCGAATGTCACGGATGATCCGGCCAAGCCGGGTGCGCAGCAGGCGCAGTTGCCGGCGGTGACGGTTGAACTGCTTGGCATGGGCATAGCGCCCCGCCATCATCGCCGCGCGCTTGGCGATGCGCAGATATGACTGCCGCAGCTGCACCCTATGCCGGCGGGCCAGGCGATTGAGCCCCTTGATCGCCGCATGCAGTAGCTTGGCGTCGGTCGGGAAGGTGATGGCCTTGGGCTGCACCGTGGTGTCGACCGTGACCCGCTTGAGGTCCTTGGTCCGCAGCGCGCCGGCCTCATGCGCAACCCTTAAGCTCTCGGCCAGCAGAAGTTCGAGCTTGTCGCCGAGGCGCTTCCTCCAATGGCTCAGGTCGGAGCGTTCGTGCGGGAACGCATGCTGGAAGAACTCCTCGCCGGTGAAGTACTGGAAGTACGGGTCGTAGACCCAGCGCTCCGCATACCTCTTCATCGGACAGGGCGAAGATGTGCTTGAGCAGCAGAAGCCCGATCACGAAGCGGGTCTTGATCCCGGGCCGACCCTTGTCGCTGTAGAGCGGCGCGATCTCGCCGTCGAGCCATTCCCAATCGAGCTTGCAGGCAAGCTGCACCAGCTCATGCTTCATGTTGATGATCTGATCGAGCCTGGCCCGGAACAGATCGCTCGCATCCGTCGTCTCATGC
>DATGCX010000061.1:0-2208 GCA_035311445.1 Xanthobacteraceae bacterium
CGAGCCGGAGAAGGCCGTGGCGACGCGCCGGCGCGTCTACGACATGGCTTCGGCCGACAAGCTCCTGGTCTCGGGCTATCACTTCCCGTTCCCCGGCCTCGGCTACATCGAGAAGGCCGGCAGCGGCTATCGGCTCATCCCAGCGGCGTGGAACCCGGTGATTTGAAGGTGATGGTTCGTTCGATGTCGAACGTCGTTCGATGGCGAACCGCGGTTCGCGTGGCGGCGATGATGCTCGCGCGCGCCGACGAGGTGATCGAATGAGGGGTGCCTAGTTCGTAAGAGCGGGAAGCCCTGCACCAGCGACGAAACCGGGGCGCTGTCGATTGCACGGCGGCGCAAGCGGTAGCGGCGGCCCTCCTGGCAAGCGGAATGGGCAATACCGTCACGGCGAGCGGACCAAGGCCGCGATTGCGGAGCAGCAGAAATTCAGCGCATTGCTGAAAATGCTCCGCGCTGGCCTGACATGAACCTTGCCGCCGAATACGAATCCGAGGCACCATGTTGAGGTGCCGACTGGGCAAGCTGCGCGACCTATGGCAGGGCGCGCGCTCCTTACCGCTACCGCAGATGTTCCACCGGCATTGCGTCCCGTGGCAGCGCACCGTTGCCCGCCGCCGCGGCCGCAACGGGCGGGTAGACGCGATGGAGCTCGGCGGCCTCGATGTGCCACTCGCCGTGCTCGTCCTTGGTGCCTGAAATCTTTCCGGCTTTGATCGCGCGCAGGACCGTCGACTTATTTAGGCCACAAGCCGCTGCGGCCGCTGCGAGGGTGCAGCTCATGCGTTGCGCTCCGGTGCGTTGGGTCGAGCGCGCAGCGACGCCCCGATGCACTTTGATCCATCCGCGCCGAACTTTACGAGGAGCAGCTACATAAAGTTGGCGGTGCGCTTCTGCGTCGCCCGAGGCGCACACCATTGCGCCGCGTTGGTTGACAAACGGTAAAACGAAGGGAGCATCGAACATGTGGAAAGTCGGCAACATAGCGCCAGTAAGTGTGCTGGGCGTGGACTCCGCGTATGGGTTCAACATCACTACGGAGCGCGGCCAGCCGCTCGTCTTTTTTGCTTACGCGACGCAGGCCGCAGCCGAAGCAGCCGCAGCACATGTTCGGTTGGCTATCAAAGAAGCCGTTAGGGTGCGACCTCACGGTTAGTGCGTCTTGGCCGAGTAGCCTCGAACAAGTCGCTCGCTTCCTACATAAACATCAGGACCACGACTTTAGTTAAACCGACATTCCCTACGCGTGAACGCTAGCATTCGGCTGGGACACGGCGAGCCAAAAGGCGGCGTCCGCAAGTCCTCAGTGAGGTTTCCGAGCGTGGGCTGTGCTTACTGAGATAGACGTGCACCGCGTTCAGCCCGTCGATTCTTTGCCTGGTGTCGTCAGGCCCTATGGCTTGGTCGTGCCGGATGTGCGAGATTCCGATGGCCCGTGAAGACTGATAAAGCCAGGCCGTGACAAAATTGGATCGCCCGGTGGAACAAGCAGGGAAATTTTTTGGAGTGAACAGGGAATTTTCGGCAAAGAACAGGGAATTTTCTCGTCCGAATAGAGAGTTGAAATTTCGATCTTGTTTCGGTCCGCATTTGGGTCGGTAATGACCAAGATTTCTGCTGCGGATGAAGTTTTGAGAAGGCACAGGGACAACAATACGGACTTGGGGCCATGACCGGCGCTAAGCCTCGACCACCACTCATTCCCGGTGAGACCCGGGTCTATCCGGTGTTGCCGCTGCGCGACACCGTCGTATTTCCGCACATGATCGCGCCCCTCTTCGTCGGACGCAAGAAGTCGATCCTCGCGCTCGAGGAGGTGATGCGGTCCGATACCTTCATCCTGCTCGCCACCCAGAAGAACGTGTCCGACGACGATCCGGCAACGGAGGCGATCTACGAAATCGGCACGCTTGCGAGCGTGCCGCAGCTGCTCAAGCTCCCGGACGGCATGGTCAAGGTACTGGTCGAGGGCGCTCAGCGCGCGAAAGTGGTCAAGTACACGGATTGCAGCGAGTATTACCAGGCCGAGGCGGTCGCGCTGGGCGACACGATGGGTGAGCGCGTCGAAGCGAAGGCCTTCGCGCGCTCGGTCACCAACGACTTCGAGAGCTACGCGAAGCTCAACAAGAGGGTACCGCCCGAGGTGGTCGGCATCGTCCAGCAGATCGAGGACTATGCCAAGCTCGCCGACACCGTGGCCTCGCACCT
>DATGCX010000062.1:0-2636 GCA_035311445.1 Xanthobacteraceae bacterium
CAAGCCGCCCTTCGAATGGCTCCAAACTAGCACGCGCGGGGTTGCCAGCCTAGCGGTTCAAAGCTTTGCGCCATCGCACACATGCACCGCACGTCTGCAGCGATGCGGTTGCTAATGGCAAGATGTGGCCGCTCGTGGCCCACTCGGCCCGTGGTCGGTATTCTCCCAGCGCGAAAGCTATCAGAGTGTAAGCTGCCTGGCGCGACCCAATCAAAATCGGCGTTATTGAGTTTTCTTCTCCCAAACGCGGGAGCCGAACGCGATGGTGAGGCTCGCGCCATAAACGATCAAACCAGAGGCAGCGACCACGGCGAGACCGGTAAGACCCGTTCCGCTGAGACGCACGGCGATCCAGCCACCGACGGCCACCACGAGCGCGCGGCCGGTGATGCCGATGAGCGGCCACATCGGTCGCCCCGCAGCTTGGAACGCCGACGCCAAGGTCAGCCCCAAGCCAAGGAAAGGATAGGCAAAGCCAACGATGACGAGATAGCCCGCCGCCAGAACATGAACCTGCGGAACGCCGGTGAACAGACTGCTCCAAACATCCGGCGACGTGACACCGAACAGTCCGATGCAGCCGGTGATGGCTGCGGCGAGCGCCGCCGCCGTCCATGCGATGCGCGCCGCGCGCGTGAAGTTCCCGGCTCCGACATTGGTTCCGACCATGCCAAGCACCCCGGCGCCAAGACCGAACGCCAATGGATAGAGCAGGTATTCAAGGCGCACGGCGACGCCGAAGCCGGCGAGTTGCGCGGCACCCAAAACGCCGACGAAGCCGGTGAGGGTGGCGAGTGCAAGATTATTGAGGATAGGCTGCAATGACATCGGAGCGCCGACGCGCAGGATTTCGACGAACAGTCGCCGGTCGAGCCGCAGATCTCGCAGCGAAAGTCTGATGGCGGTCCGCCCGGAAGCGATGTACCAGGCGAGTACCCCGCTCGACGCGGCAAACGACGCAACGGTGGCGATGCCGGCACCGGTGATGCCGAGAGGCGGCAACGGTCCGATGCCGAACATGAGCACCGGCACCAGCACGATGTGCAGGGCCTCCGCGGCGAGGTAGACCGTGGCCAATACGGTCGCCTGGCCAGCGCCACGCACCACGCTCGTCAAGGTGCTGAGCAGCCAATAGGCGAATGCACCAGCAAAGATCGCGTTCGAGTATTCCAGAGCAGCGGCCCGGGTGTCACCGGCGCCACCCATCAGTGTGTAAATCGCCGGGCCGGCGATCAGCAGAACCGACGTGAAGATTGCGGCCATTCCGGCGGCAATGACGATAGCGTGTACAACAAGCGCGGAGGCATCGGCATGGCGGCCGGCACCGATCGCTCGTGCGACGGCCGACGCGACGGCTCCGCCCATGCTCGAATTGGCCATTTGTTGCATGAGCATGATCAGCGGGAAAACAAGCGAGAGACCGGCAAGCGCGCTTGGCCCCAACCGACCGACGAAATGCGCATCGACTGTCGCCGTGACCGCGATCAGCACAACGTTTACCACCACGTTGGCTGCGGCAAGGCGCAGTAGCGTCGGGACGATCGGACCTTCGAGAAGAAGACGCGTCCGCGACGCGCCCTGCGTCGGGGCGGCCTTTGCTGGTATAGTCTGGGCGATCGAGCCGCTTCCGTTCATAGCCAACTCCTGCCCCATCGGGGACTGGAGCAGCGCTTGGACGGAGCGTCTTGGGGAAACCGGGCGGCTGCGTATGAGAGCCCGATTAGCTTGCGAATTATCTTTTTCTTCGGCCGCGGGCAAAGCATTATTTCTCGGCCAAGGCTGAGGATTTCTCATGATCTTTTGCGCCGCCGGTTGCCTGCCGCTGATGAACATGGCTTGTCCGCAAAGCCTTGCCCCTCTATGACGAGATTTTTTCATTAAATGGAACGATGCCGCGGCGTCTGCCGCAGCTCAACGCGCTCAAGGCTTTCGAGGCTGCCGCCCGCTACGTAAGCTTCACGCGAGCCGCTGAGGAATTGTGCGTGACCCTGGAGCGGTGAGCTCACATCTGCCCGCTCTCGTTCTCAGAGAACGGCCTCACTGGTAGCGGGCCAATCGAACAGACCCATGAGATACAGCAGCGCCCGGTCTCGTGGCTGAAGTCAGGCCTCGTAACGGGCCACGACGCGATCGGCATGGCTGCCTGATGACATCGGCTCATTAGGAGCGCGTCTCACTCCGCGACGACCCAGCCCGGCCTTCTCCCAGATGGACCGCAATGCCCGCCGCGCGCCGCGCGAAACTGCCGCTGACTGTGAGGAGTTCGCCGCTATAATGACGGCGATAACAAGGGAGGATCACCATGACTTTTCGCTTAACGCGCAGACACATACTCGCATCAGCAGCTGCCGGTGGCGCCATCTTCGGCACCGGCCTCTGCGGTGTCACATCCGCACAAAGTGTGAAACGGATCGAACAGTTCGAGCCGGAACTTGACAAGATCATCGGCACTGGTGAGCCAATCATTCAGCTTGCCGACGGCGTAGGCGGCGAGAACGGCCCGGCTGAAGGCCCGGTGTGGTGGAAGGAGGGCGCCTACCTTCTGTTCAGTGACATCCATGGCAATCGGCGAATGAAATACACGCCCGGTCGGGGGACGGTGGAATTCAAGAAGCCGACCAACGGGGCTAACGGGC
>DATGCX010000063.1:0-2170 GCA_035311445.1 Xanthobacteraceae bacterium
CGATCTCTGCGTCTCGCGCTTCAATTCCTTCGCCCGCCTGCGGGACGAGCTCGAGCGCGCGCGCACCGCGCTCGAGGAACGCAAGGTGATCGACCGCGCCAAGGGCATTCTCATGACCGCGAAAAATCTCACCGAAGAGGCGGCCTACGCCCTGCTGCGCAGGACGGCGATGAACGAGAGCAAGAAGATCGTCGAGGTCGCGCAGTCGGTGGTCACGGCTGCGGAGCTGTTGAAATGATCGTCAGGGAGCGAGACTTCAGGCCGACGCTCCATCGTTGGATTTTGCACTGCACAAAGTTTTTGCATGGTGCTTTCCGGAGGGCAGATTTGACCTTCAGCTCGCGCCGCTGGGATTCGGCGAGACGATTTATCTGATTGATTTTGCGGGCACTTTGTTCCGCGCTGCCGGTTGGCACGGAGCTTGTAAAGCGGAAGCGACGCCGTCGCCGCTGCTGGCGCCGTGCGTCTTGTCGCGCACTGAACAGGCAACGCCGCCGCCCTGGGAGAAACGCTTTCGAGCGCCGGGGGACGGCGTTCGTTGTCTTCGGTTCACGCGGCCTGGCCCCACCGGAAAGGAACACCCTGATGAGCAAACGCAACCCGAGCTGGATTTCGGAATGGAACCCGGAGGATGAGACGTTCTGGAAATCCACGGGTAAATTCATTGCCCAACGTAATCTCATCTGGTCGATTGTCGCCGAGCATCTTGGTTTTTCGATCTGGCTCATCTGGAGCATCGTCGCAACCAAATTGCCGCAGGCCGGCTTTCATTACACGACCGATCAACTGTTTCAGCTCGTGGCGCTGCCCGGACTGATCGGCTCGCTCATGCGCTTTCCCTACACCTTTGCGGTGACGACGTTCGGGGGCCGGAACTGGACGATCTTCAGCGCGGCGGTGCTGTTCATTCCGACGCTCGCGCTCGCCTACTTCGTGACCCAGCCTGATACGCCCTTCTGGCTGATGCTGGTGGTGGCGGCAACGGCAGGCCTCGGCGGCGGCAACTTCGCCTCAAGCATGGCCAATATTTCCTTCTTCTACCCCGACCGCATGAAGGGCTGGGCGCTCGGCTTGAACGCGGCAGGTGGAAATATCGGCGTGAGCGGCGTGCAATTGCTGACGCCGCTTCTGTTGGGGGTGGGGTTTGTAAGTCTTTACCAGGCAACCCCGGTCGCCGAAGGACTCTACCTTCAGAACGCCGGGCTGATGTGGATGCTGCCGCTGGCCATCGCAGTGGCCGGCGCGTTTTTCTTCATGAACAACCTCACCTCGGCGCGCTCGACGTTCAAAGAGCAATTCGTCATCGTCAAGCGCAAGCACACTTGGGTAATGTCTTACATCTACATCGGGACGTTTGGCTCTTTTATCGGCTACTCCGCGGCGTTTCCGCTCTTGATCAAGACCCAATTCCCGGAGGTTACGGTCGGTATTGCCTTCCTAGGACCGCTGGTGGGTTCCCTCTCGCGTCCGCTTGGCGGATTGCTCGCGGACAAAATCGGCGGCGCGATCGTGACGTTCTGGAACTTCATCGCCATGGGCGCCGCCACGATTGGCGTCATGTACTTCGTGGACATCAAGGATTTTGCCGGCTTTCTGACAATGTTTCTGATCCTTTTCGTGACGACTGGGATCGGCAACGGGTCGACCTATCGCATGATTCCGGCAATCTTCCGCGAGGAGAAGCGCAGAGGGGCGAAAGGACTCGGCGAGGTCGCCCGGGCGCTCGCCTTGAAGGCGGCAAGTCTCGAGGGCGCTGCCGCGCTGGGATTTATCGGCGCCGTCGGCGCCTGCGGTGGTTACCTGATCCCGCGCGGGTTTGGCGCCTCGATTGCCGCCACGGGTAGTCCTCATGTGGCATTGGCAGTCTTCCTGGCATTTTACGTCACCTGCATAGCGCTCACGTGGTGGTACTACCTGCGCAAGAGTCTACTTGCATCGAGCGCGCCGAGCCTCGCCGAAGCGCGTATATGAGGCGAACATGAGCAGTGGCCCAAGTCGGCTAGAGCCGACTTGGGCCATGCCCGGAAACGACACCGCGGTCGATGGCGAACCGCCGCGTGATCCCTGCGCTCACGCCTCCTTGTAGCCGTATTCCGGCACGTTGCCGGAATTGCCGTAATACTTGTAGGGCAGGAATTTCCCCGACATGGTGATCTTGACCCGGTCGCCC
>DATGCX010000064.1:0-2398 GCA_035311445.1 Xanthobacteraceae bacterium
CGGTTCTTGTTCTGCTCGGCAAGCTGTCCGGCGGTGCCGATGACCTCGTTGATGAGCGGTGTTAGCTGCACGGTTTGTGGGCTGAGTTCGAGTTTTCCGGCCTCGATCTTCGACAGGTCGAGCACCTGGTTGATGAGGCCAAGGAGGTGAGTCCCAGCGCGGTTCACGCGCTGTAGCGGCTCCTGCGCCTTTTCCGTGCCGAAGCGCGCGGCATTGGTGACCAACATATCAGTGAGCCCGATGATGGCGTTGAGCGGCGTACGCAGCTCGTGGCTCATGCTGGATACGAACTGCGATTTGTGCTCGCTGGCCTCCGCCAGCTGCCGGTTCTTGTCTTGGATTTCGTCGAACAGCCGCACGTTCTCGATCGCGATCACCGCCTGGTCGGCGAACGTATTCGCTAGCTCTATCTGTTTTGGCGTGAACGGTCGCTGCGCAACACGAGCCATGGTTAGCACTCCAATGGGAGCGCTCTCCCGTATGAGGGGCACGGCGAGTAAGGTGCGATATCCGGCGATCTTCTGTCCCTCGGTCCATGTATATTCGAGGTCGGCGAGAACATCCGGGATGTGCACGGTTTTACCCTCAAGCGCGGCGCGGCCGGTAGCCGTTCCTCGGCCCGGTACGATCGGATGTCGTTCCATGAACTCCTGGAAGTCGGGCGCATAGCCGTAGCTCGCGAAGTGATGCAAATCGGAACCGATGAGGCGCGGGATGGCCACCATGTCCGCCTCGCATAGTCGCGCGGCCGACTCGACCAGGGTATTGAGGACGGTCTTCAAATCGAAAGTCGAGCGGCTTATCACCTTTAGGACATCAGCGGTGGCAGTCTGCTGTTGCAGCGATTCGCGCAGCTCGTTGAGCAGTCGCGTGTTCTCAATGGCGATGACGGCCTGAGCGGCGAAGTTCTGCACCAATTCTATCTGCTTCTCGGTGAATGGCCGCACCTCTTGGCGGTAGATCGTCATCGTGCCGATCACCGTGTTTTCTTTCAGCATAGGCACAAAGAGAGCAGTTCGAATGCCTACGAGTTCAACGGCCGCGACCCGCTGCGGATCGCGGTCGATGTAGGCCCGCTCAGCCGAAAGATCGGCAATGTGAATCACCTGTTTCGTTGCGGCGGTGCGGCCCAAACCAGTTCCCGGGCCAGCACGAAACACCGGGTTTTGTCGTCGAAACTCCACCAATGCAGGAGGAGCGTTGTGCAGAGCCGCGGTGCGATAGTTTTCTCCGTCATAGAGGTAGAGTGAGCCGAATTTCGCCTCGCAAATTCGCGTGGCGTTCTCCAGCATGGCCTGGAACACCGGCTCCAGCTCGCCGGGCGAACTCGAAATGATGCGCAGCACCTCGGAGGTAGCGGTCTGCTGCTCCAGCGCCTCGCTCAGCTCGCGCGTGCGCGACTGCAATTCTTCGAACAGCCGCGCGTTCTCGATCGCGATTACCGCCTGGTCGGCAAAGGTCAATACCAGCTCGATCTGCTTGTCGGTGAACGGCTTGACGATCGAGCGAGTGAGCACGAACACGCCGATCGGAACGCCCTCGCGCATCAAGGGAACCGCCAGATCGGTCCGGTAGCCGCCGAGCTCCTGGAATTTTCTCGCCGTGTAACCAGGATCGGCCAGCACATCGTGAATGTGGATCGGCCTGCATTCCACCGCCGCTCGTCCGGTGACCGTCCCTGGGCCCGGCGCAATTGGATGCTGCTTCGCATACTCCTCGAACTCGCGGGAGAAGCCGAAATTCGCCGCGATTCCGTAAAGCCCGCGGCCGTCCCGCAGGTAGATGAATGCCTTGTCGGCCTCGCACAGGTGGGACGCGGATGCGACCAGCGTGTCGAGAACGGTCTGCAGGTCGAAGGTAGAGCGGCTGATGACCTTGAGCACCTCCGCCGTGGCGGTCTGCTGCTGATATACCTCGTTCAGCTTGCGCCTGAGTGCGGCGTTTTCCTTCTTGAGGTCGACCGCTCCCTTCTTGCGGTCGAGCGCCGCCTTTGGACGCTTCCGCGCGGTCGAGGTCGTCCGCTTCGTCTGTGCGCCTTTGGCCATCAATTCGCGACCTTCCGCAAGGCGCCCTCAGCCGTCACTTGCACGTCGAAGCCGCCGGCAAATTCGCGTCGGGTCCGCAGCCTCCGCTTGGCGGACTCATTCTCATCCAGCGGTTTTGGTGATGGTACACCGTGCCTATAACGTGTATCAATCAATACATCCAACGGTTGCAGGCGGTCGAAAGGGCCCTAGGATCCACGCGCAAGGCCTTGAGGCGGGCGGCATCGGTGGGCGCATAGACAACGACAACTGACGATTAAACAAGGGGGACGATGCCGACATCACAGCGCGCGGCCAATGGCCAGCCCTACGACATCACCATCGTGGGCGCCGGCATGGCGGGCCTCTATTCG
>DATGCX010000065.1:0-2434 GCA_035311445.1 Xanthobacteraceae bacterium
ACCGCAGACGCCATCCGATTCCAGCAATCATTCGACTTCACCGATGGGTGGAGGCTGCCTGATGCCCTCAGCAATGAGCTTAGGGCGCGATAACAGGATTGCCCGCTGATATGGTAGCCCTCTCGATCCATGGGGAAACAGACCCGGATGCGCCATCGTTTCCCGCTGCCGTTACAGTTCAGATTTTGCCCCCCCACGATCATTACGCGTGCGCATATTCACTCTGGCTCGCGCTTTGTGCCGTGTATGCAGCGGACCACCGGGCAGCTCAGCGAATCTTTCAGCTCGCATCGGCAAGTGACGGGCGTCCGGAGCGATCCGGGCGCCTTTTCTTTGATGGCGATGAAGGCATCGCTGGGAGCGTTACTTGCGCAAACGATCTATTAAAGCCCCCAATCACCGGTCTTCCAGGCGCCTGCGAACCCTGGCGACCCGCACGGCCCGTTCGAGGCCAGACCGCTAAGCGCACACACTTGAACTCTCCCTCCCCGCGCAGGCGCGGGGAGGGAGAAGCGTCGGCTCAATGGGCGAGCGGATCGGGACGCAGCTGGAAGTGCACGGCCATGGGCTTCATGCCCTTGCCGCCTTCCTGCATCCACGGTGCGCGGTCGCCGCTCGAAGTCCATAGTCCGCGGCCCTTCCAGCCCGCATTTGGATCATCGATGCGGCCATCGAGGCCCTTGGCATAGAAGCCAGTCGGATATGGCACCTTGATGGTAATCATCTTTCCGTCCTTGAGGGCAACGAGGCCGTCATTGAGGTTGCCGGTCGAGACCGGGATGTCATTGCCGAGCCCGAACGTGTTGTGCTGATCGACCCATGTATAGTAGCTCGACTCCGCGCTGTTCGGGCCGATACCCTCGAAGCCCGGGCCTGGATACTGGTAGAACGTCCAGCCCTCCGGGCAGTGATCGCCGGTTGCGGTCGGTCCGTTGAGAACCTTGCACTTCGTGCGGTCGAACGCGCCCAGATGGCCGCTCGACATCGACACCCACACGACACCCTTGCTGTCGACGTCGGCGCCGCGAATTCCGTAGCCCGGCATCGGCGGGCGATAGATTTCCGCAAGTGTCGTCATCGGCGGGCTGTCGCCAGGAATGATCTTCACCACTCCGCCGGGGATTCCCCACAGCGAGCCCCAGATCGATCCATCCTTCGGATCCGGCATCACGGCATAGATTGTCTGGCCGATGCGCATGTCCTTGTGGGGATCGAGCGGCTGGCCAGGCTCCGTATAATCATCGCGCTTGCCGTTGCCGTTGGTATCGACGATGAGCGAGGTCCATCCTTGCGATTTCGCCGCATCGCCGGTCTCCAAAAACATCTTGGTGTTGAGCCAGCCGACCGGGTTGTCGCCGGCGCCGCCTGACGTCCACAGCGTGTTGTTGGCGTCCAAGGCGAAGTTCAAATGCTGGGTTCCGAAGCAGGTATCGATGAAGGTGTATTTTCCGCTCTTCCGATCAAGCATTGCGAGCTGGCGGCTGCTGCGCGCCAGTGGACGTAGCTTGGCTGACGGGTGGTCGGAGCCCCTACGGCAGAAATCGGGGTTCTCCAAACCGCGCACCGACGCGGCGAGCCACACCCTGCCCTCCTTGTCGAATACGGAGTTGTGGTTGTTGACCCGCGTGTCCCAGAGCCGCTCGTTGCCCCAATAGGCGGACGGCATGATGGGCGTCGCCGCCGCGGCGTGGGGCGGGCCGACCGACAGCGGCATGTTGGGGTCGCGCACCGGCGCCTTGTAGTTCACCACGGTATTGTTCTTCGGATCGAGAACCGGAAGGTTGTCGGTCGAATACTCGGGCGAACCATAGATCGCGCCATAGGCGTTCACGGTCGGATCGCGCCGGTCGGTCGAGATCAGGTCGTGGAGGTAATGTTTGTCGTCCGACCAGTCCCATGTTGTAATGACGATGTTGCGTTCGACGCCGGACGGCCGCGGCGGCTTGGCGTGTGGCAGCTCACCCTTGGCGATACGGTCGGTCCAGTCGGCGAGGTACTTGTAGGGCGCGCCGCCAAGCTGGCCGGCGAGAACGTTGGTCATCATCTCGCCCGCCTGGCCAGATTGCGTGCGACGCATCCAGGCCTCTTCGCTGGACTTAACGTTTGCGAATTCCTTCGGGATGGTGCGGGTGGCGAGGTTGCCGAGCTGATGGCAGCCGATGCACTGGCTGCCCTTGAGCGTGCTGATCCATTCGACCTGGGTGATATTGGACGGGATGTCACTCTTACCGCCGAACTGGTCGGGGCGCGGGATCTTCATCATTGCGTACCAGTAGATCGCCGGATAATACTGCGCCGCTGCGGCCTCGCTCGGCGCTGGCACCGCCGCAAGATTGAGATGCTGGCCGGGCTCGCCGTCGACCTTGGCGGAATCGACGAGGCCATAGCCGCGCACCCAGAGCTTGTACTTGGCCTTGGGGAGGTCGGGCAGCGC
>DATGCX010000066.1:0-2082 GCA_035311445.1 Xanthobacteraceae bacterium
ATGAAAGCCTTCGTCACGCAGCTTGAGCAGCATCGCCAAGACGAGTCCGCCGCCCGAGGACTCTCCTAGTACCGCCATTCTCCGCGGATCGGCACCATCGGCCACGAGCGCCCGGTAGGCCGTGACGGCATCGTCGAGCGCCGCCGGAAACGGGTGTTCGGGCGCAAGCCGATGATCTAGGATAACGGTGCGGGCGCGCGTCGCGGCGGCGATGCGCCAGGTGAAATCACCATAGAGCGCCGGCGAGCCCGACACATGCCCGCCGCCGTGGAGATAGAGCACGAGGCGGCCGCCGTGGGACGCGGGAGTAACGACGGCGACTGCTTTGACCCCGTCGAGGTCAACGCGTGTCGCGTGCGTACCCTTTGGCGGCGGCGGCACTAGACGCCCGAGGAATGCGTCCTGTCGGCGCAGTGCTTCGAGGGTGGTCGCGGGACCGATCTTGCGCTTGACGAACCAGCGCAGCCCCAAGCGCACGAGCTCGGCGCGTAGGCTCATCGCGGCCCCGCTCTACTCCGTTGGATACCGGCAAGAAGCTCACTGCCACGATTGTTGCCCCAGATCGAGCTCCCACGTTTCCCCGACCAGTGTCTTTCCGAACTCATCGTGCTCTTTCGTGGCGACGAGCTTGAATCCGGCGCGCATCGTAGATGCGGCAGGCAGCGTGGGAACACACTTCGCTGCGAGAGCATTATCCAATCCCCATGCTTCGCGCCAAAAAGCCTCCGCAACTGTCCGCCAAGGAGCGCGCGCTTCTTAATCGGCTCGACCGTGTCATTCCGTCTACGTCCCGGCAAGTGCGGCTCAACTTCTGGTCACTCACTTTCCCCCGCTACACGCTCATGCAGTTCGTTCACGCTCTTGATGCGATATTAGAATTCACGGCCGTTGTGCGGAAGCTGCTTAGTCATCTCATAGACGCCGCCCGGCATGTTGCGACTGAGCGCGGGCCTGATGGTGACAATCTCGCCGATTTTGCACTTGTGGGAGGCCATCAGTTCCTCGACCTCGGCCGTTCGACGGTGTAGCACACTGGACCCTCACAGCACACTTGAAGCCTTGGGGCAAAAGCGCAAGACTACCTACGATGTGGCATAGGGGCGGCCCCATGCCTGACTCTCACATTAATGATCCGCAGCATTGGCTCGAGCGCGCAAAGGAAGCGCGCGCGATTGCAGACGAAATGAAAGACTTGGATGCCAGGCAAAGGATGCTCGGAATTGCAAAGGACTATGTTCGTCTTGCAGAAAGAGCCGAAGCGCGGGCAAAGGGTTTGTTACAATCAAACTGAGCCACTACCTGCCATCTACGCTTCTGGAAAGGACGACTCGCGCGCCCAATTCGAGAATGAGAGAGTTCGGTGCGGCTCGGCTTCGGCGATTGATTAAGGCGTGTACTCATAAATCGCGATTGGTAGACAATCGCTGAATGATGTCCGCTTCGCCCCCGTGAGATAGCCCCCGAACCGGCCGGACACGGTCTCCCACTTAGCAAGTGTGAGGCATACAACCGTGTCTATGAGCAATCCTACTGATCGAGTTGAGATCATCACATCGGTTCAGCACCGTCGGCGCTGGACAGCGGCTGAGAAGGTTCGGATCGTCGAAGAGACCTTTGAGCCGGGCATGACGGTAAGCTTGGTGGCTCGCCGACATGGCGTTGCCCCGAACCAGCTGTTCACGTGGCGCCGGCTTGTGGTGGAGGGGGCGCTGACGGCTGCCGGCAGCGGCGAACAGGTGGTGCCGGCCTCGGATTATCGGGCTTTGCAGAGCCAGGTGCGCGAGCTGCAACGGCTGCTCGGTAAGAAGACGCTGGAAGCCGAGATCCTCAAGGAGGCGCTCGAACATGCCACGGGGTCAAAAAAACAGCTGCGGCTGGCGCCGTCGCCGCCGAAGGACAGTTCCCGATGACGACCGTGGCAGAGGTGATTGGGGTCTCCCGCTCCAATCTGATGGAACGCATGCGCGAGCGGCCGAAGAAACGGATCGGCCGGCGGCCGCTGCCAGACGGTAAACTCGTGGCGGAGATCAAGGCGGTCATCGCCGAGCTGCCAACCTACGGCTACCGGCGTGTCCACGCCAT
>DATGCX010000067.1:0-16249 GCA_035311445.1 Xanthobacteraceae bacterium
TGCAAGCCGAACGCGCTCATTTCGTCCGGGAACCCGAACTCCTCCGCCCTCGGCCACACGCCGCAGACACGGTCGGTCGACACGCCCGGCTTGATCAGCTCGATCGCTTTGTCGAGCCATTCGCGCGCCTTCTTGTAGGCATCGTGCTGAACCGGCGTTGCACGGCCCACATTGAAGGTGCGGTAATAGCAGGTGCGATAGCCCATGAACGATTGCAGAATATCGAAGAAGGCCTGATCGCCCGGCCGCAGCATGCGGTCGGTGAAATTGTGCGGATGGGGATTGCAGCGTTCGCCTGAGATTGCGTTGATCGCCTCAACGTCGTCGGAACCGTGCTGGTAGAGAAACTGATTTACACTGGCGACAATGTCGTTCTCGCGGACCCCGGGCTTGAGCTGCTCGTAGACCAGGTGATAGGCGCCGTCCACCATGGCGGCGGCGCGATTGAGCAGCGCGATCTCGTCGGCGGATTTGATCTCGCGGGCCTCCAGCATCACCTGCTGGCCGTCGTGCACCTTGAGGCCTGCCCGTTCCAGCTCGAACATCATCGGCGGCTCGATGATGTCGACCCCGATCGGCATATCGGCGACGCCTGCTTCCCGGACCAGGGCCGCAAGCTCTTCGGCATGGCGCTTCATCAGGCCGAAAGCGGGGTTGACGGTGCCGCGAAGGCCGACCAGTCCGGCTTTGCAGTTCTCCGGCGCCAGCCACGGCGTATAGAGCTTGTGGTGCACGGCCGCAGAGCCGAAATCCCACAGGATCGGTTCGCCGGTACGGGTGAGCAGCGCCCAGCGCGAGAGCTTGTCGCGCTCCCATTCGCCGATCTTGGTCGAGGTGATGTAGCGGATGTTGTTCACGTCGAACACAAGCAGCGCGCCAAGGTCGGAATTCTCAAGGGCTGCTTTGACGCGCGAGAGCCGGTAACGGTGCAGGCGGCGGTAGTCGACCCGCTCTTCGAAATCGACTCCCATGGTGCCCAGCGCCGGCAAGGCCCGGCCCCAATTGAACCGCGGATCGATGTCCTCGGCACGGATTTCATACATTTTCTGTTCCATGGTCGTCTCCTCGGAAAGTCGGTATCCACTTTCGGCACCGTAGCCCGGATTGCGTAAGCGCCCCTCGCGCTGGCGCAATCCGGGTGCGGCCTCGCGCGCGTAGGGGAACCTACCTTAGCCCTGACCCAGGATTTCGCTATCGCTCAATCCGGGCTACATGACCCAGCCGTTTCAACTCTCCAACCCGGTCGGCACTTTCTTGCCCTCGCTCTTAAGCTTCATGCCGGCTGCGAGCGCCATCGTTTCCATCAGGGCGGCAAAGTCCTTGGCCAGATAGGCATCCGGATCGGCCTGCAGGGTCGCGGCGCCGAAATGCCCCTGCAGCATTTCGCGAGTCGCGGCCGTCACCGGCATCGGCACGTCCATCTCGCGGGCAAGCTCCAGGCCAAGATCGAGGTCCTTGCGCAGCAACTCCGGTGTGAACGTCGTAGTCCAGTCGAGATTGACCAGGGCCGGCGTCTTGTATGCGGTGAACATCGAGCCCATCACGCTGTTGTTAAGGAACGCCAGAAAGGCATGGCGCGGCACGCCCAGTTTATTAGTGAGCAGCGTAATCTCGATCAGATTTTCGATCACCACGCCGAGCATGATGTTGTGCGCGATCTTGCAGATACGTGCCAGTTCATCGCCGCCCACGTAGGAAACGCCACGTGGGGCAAACACCCTGATCATCGGCTCGACCGCACGAAACGCCGCCTCGGGGCCGGACGCCACCGCAGAGAGCTTGCCGGCATTGATGACCTTGGCATTGCCGCTTACCGGGCAGCAGATGAAATGGGCGCCGCGCTCGCCGAGCCTCTTGCGAATAGCCGCCGATTCCTCGACCGCGATAGTCGAGCAGTCAACGAAGATCGGCGGCACCTTGTTGGCGGCGCAGATCCCATTCGGACCGAAATAGACCTCCTGTAGATCCTTGCCGGTGGAAACGATCGCAAACAGTATGTCGACATTGGCAAGATCGGTCGGCTTGTCGACAATCTTGCCGCCGCAGGCGGCAAGCGGATCGGCCTTGGCACGGGTGCGGTTCCAGATCGAAACGTCGTAGCCGGCCTTGAGCAGCCGCTCGGCCATCGGAAATCCCATGCGGCCCATTCCGATCCAGCCGATTTTTTTCGTCGTGTCCAGCATACCGTTTCTCCTCGGAACTCACACCGCGTTCACTTACAATGATGCACCGCGAACAGATTTCAACGCGGCTGCGGTATCACAGCCCCCATGAACCGGCAACGACAAGCATAATGTCGCATCTACGCATTACAGGCGCGACGTCGGTCAGCACATCGGTGGGCGTCGCCTAGAGCAAGTCCCGCTGAGATGCGGTCAGCGTCATTGCCCTGACCCGGCAATCCATCCCCCTCCCTTCCCTTTCCCCGCACGCGGGTCAGGCCCGCGGGTGACGAGCGAAGCGTGGCTCAAACTCATCGAGACATGCTGTGGCTTGCGGTTTTGTTGCCGGGATCGCGGCGCCGCTCGATGTAACAGTGCCGGATTTCCGGTATGACAGGTCTGCAGGCCGGGAGCGCGACGTGAAAACAAAATGCCAGCTCGAGGAGGCAAATCGTATCTGGAGGTGGATGCTCGCGATCGATTGCGCGATCGTGCCGGCGTTGTTTTTCTACAAGCTCTTCTATTCGGCGCCGCAAATCGGGTACATTCATTTGTTGGCGACTTATCACTTCGGCTTCGCCAGACGCGCCCTCGTCGGCACGATCGTCTCCTGGTTCATCAACCGCGTTCCGATCTGGTACGTCTACGCGATCGGAGGTGCCGCGTGGATCGCGACCGTGATTATGTTCGTTGTCGCTTTTCGAAAAATATTCGGATTAAGCGAAAAGACGTTCTCCCTGTTCGTTTTCATGATCGGGTCACCGTTCTTCTTCAAGAACTTCATGTATGGGATCGAATATTTCGATATCTATGGCTGTCTCCTGGCACTCGTTGCGTTGGTGATCCCCGTCGGTCTGGCCTATCCGCTCGTCATCGGGGCGGGCTGCGTCTGCCTGATCCTGATGCACCATATCCATTTCCTGCTGTACGTTCCGACGATCGCCTTTATCGCGCTCGTGCGATACGGACTGCTGCCGGGAATTTCGAAGGAAAAGGTCGCGTGCGGCGTCATCGCCGCATCGGTGCTGTCGGTGGTTTTCATGGCAGCGGCTTATTTCGGGCGCATGCCGGTCCCCCAGGAGACATTTCTGGCTTATGTAAGTGCCCGCGCAGCCGATGCGCTCGATCCGTCGGGGACGAACATCTGGTACTCAACGATCGCACAGGAGGTCGAGGGAACCTGGGCCGTCATGTGGCGCAACAGTGCCCGCATCCCGATCTATGCGGCGCTGATCGCCGCGCACACCCCCGTAGCCCGCTGTTTGTGGGCTTTGATCGGGAATTTGTCGATCCCATTTCACCGCACGACTTCGATCCTCGGGATAGGGTCGATCTCGATCGGGTATCTTGTAATCTCTTTGGTCGTGTTCGACTATTCGCGATGGGTTTCAAACTGGGCCGTGTGCATGTTTTTGCTGATCCTCGCCATTCGGCTGCTCCCCTCGACGTCGACGGATACCGACGTTCCGATCCGGCCGGACAACCTCGTCAATCTCGTGCTGGCGTGGACCGTGACTGTGATACCGAGAGTGGGCATCACAAAGCCCTTTTGAGGCCGTTGCGTTGAGTCCGCGCGTGTTGAGATGAAAGCGCAGGTGCCTGTCGCGCAGCATGAAAGCCGGTTGCGCGTGATTGCACGCAACGCTTTACCGTTCGTGGTGGTAGCGGCGGCGTGGGAGGCCCTGGCTTATGCTGGCGTCTTTCCGGCGCGGCTTTTTCCGCCCGTCGAGACTGTGGCCGCTGCACTGGTTCGGCTGACCGTCGCGGGCATTCTTCCGCACCACGCGCTCGACACCGTCCTGCGCCTTTCGGGCGGTTTCATACTCGCCGCGATTGCCGGCGTTGCGGTCGGCATCGCGATGGGCCGGTGGCGGTTGGCCGAAGACGTGTTCCTGCCGCTGGTCAGCATCGGAGCGCCGATTCCGGGTCTCGCCTATGCGCCACTGTTCCTGTTGTGGTTTGGTCTCGGCAACCTGTCGGCGGTGCTGTTGGTCGGCTTCGTGTCGGCGTTTCCGATCATCTTCAATACCTGGACCGGCGTGAAGGCCGTCAAGGAAGTCTGGGTGCGCTCCGCCCAGGCCATGGGGGCCGACAATCGACGGCTGTTCCGCCACATCATCTTGCCGGGTGCTTTGCCCTATATCCTCACTGGCCTACGTCTTGGGCTTGCCCAGGCCTGGCGTATCCTGGTCGGGGTCGAAATGCTCGCAGCGGTGCCGTGGGGGCTCGGCTGGCTCATTTTCGGGTCACGCGAGTTCCTTAATACGGACGTCATGCTGGCCGGCATCATCGTTATTGCGATCATCGGACTGGCCCTCGAAAAGCTGGTGTTTCAGCGCATCGAAGATTTCACCATCGTGCGATGGGGAATGATGAAATGACGGCATCCCCCGAGCGATGGCGCATGGTTCGCCGTACCGTCGTCACCTTGCTGGCGGCGGCAGCGCTCTATGAAGCAGCGGCGCGGAGCGGCATTTTCCCGGCCGTGCTGGTGCCGACCCTGCCGAAGGTCGCACGCACGCTGGTCAATCTCGTGCAAGACGGCACCATGCTCTGGCATGTGTCCTACACTCTTGCGCGGGTCATGTGCGGTTTTGCACTTGCCATCGTGGTCGGACTGCCGCTCGGCATTCTGATGGGACGGATTCGCGCGCTGGAAAATTTTGTCATGCCGCTCGCCAGCGCCTTGATGCCGATCCCATCGCTCGCCTGGGTGCCGGTCTTCATCCTGTGGTTCGGACTCGGAGACATCGTAACGGCACTGATCGTATTCTACGCGGCGATGTTCCCGATGCTGCTCAATGCATGGACCGGCGTACGGGCCGTCAATCCGATATGGTTGCGCGCGGCGGGTGCAATGGGTGCCGGTGAAGGCGCGCTGTTCCGGAAGGTGATCATTCCGGGCACCCTGCCTTTCATCATCACCGGCCTGCGCCAAGCGTTCCAGCGGTCGTGGATCGCGGTGATCGGCGCCGAGATGCTGGCGGCCTCGGATTGGGGCCTTGGCTGGGTCATCTTCGATGCCAAGGAATTTCTAAATGCGGACGTCATGATGGCATCCCTTATCGTGATCGGAGGCATCGGCTACGCGTTCGAGCGGCTGGTGTTCGGCTCTCTGGAACGTATCACCGTTTTGCGATGGGGGATGGTACAGGCCGCCAAGAGTTGAGTAACGCCATGTCCGACATCGAAATCCGCGATGTTTCGCTTGTCTACGACACGCCGAGCGGACCCGTGAAGGCGATCGACAACGCGACTATCCGCATCGCAGCGTCGGAGTTTCTGTGCATCGTTGGCCCGTCCGGCTGCGGCAAGTCGACGCTGCTCAATCTCGTGGCCGGATTTCTCAGTCCGACCTCTGGCGAAATCAAAATCGGCAGCAGTCCGCTGAGCGGCCATGGTATGGATCGCGGCGTCGTGTTCCAGGATTTCGCGCAATTGTTCCCGTGGCGGACCGCGCTCGGCAATGTGGCCTTCGGTCTGGAAATGAAAGGCCTCAGTAAGGAGCGTCGCGAAGAGATCGCGCTTTCGCACCTCGCCCTCGTCAAGCTCGGGGAATTTGCGCATTCGTACCCGCATCATCTGTCGGGCGGCATGCAGCAGCGCGTGGCCATCGCACGAGCGCTCGCCTACAACCCGTCCGTGCTGTTGATGGATGAACCGTTCGCTGCGCTCGATGCTTTGACACGGGACGCCATGCAGCGTCTGCTTGCGGATGTATGGCGGGCGACGCGCAAGACCGTCGTCTATGTAACGCACAATGTCGCCGAGGCCGTATATCTCGCCGATCGTGTGGTGGTGATGACGCCCCATCCGGGGCGGGTGAAAATCGAGCTTCCGATCACGCTACCGCGCCCCCGTGACCCACTCAGTGTCGAGTTCCTGCAATGCCAGAAGGACCTGCTGCGACATCTCGGCAGCGAAATGGACGCCTCGGACGCCCCGAAAATCTGCGATGATGGCGCAACGCAAAGATGATCGGGAGAAACGCGCGATGACCAACTCGCACCCCGCAATGACCCGCAGATCTTGTCTCACTGCTGCCGCCGGACTGACGCTCGGTTTGCTGCACCCCTATCCGGGGCTCGCGCTCGAAAAAATCCGTCAGGGCTACCAGACCAACATCTGGGGCATGCCGACCTACTATTTGCTGCGGTCCGGCATTCTCGAAAAGCACGGCATCACGTCCGAAGAGTTTCCGGTTCCATCTGGCAATCTCACCATGCAGCAAATGGTGGCTCGGCAGGTCGACCTCGGAACCTATGCGGGACAGTCGATGATCCTCGGCCACGACAAAGGCGGACTGGTAGGCATCGCGCAAATCGAGCTGGTCGGCAAGACCACCCAGGTGATGGTGCGCAAAGACCTTAATATCAACTCGATCGAGCAACTCCGGGGCAAGAAGATCGCCAACCAGACCGGCTCTTCGATCGGCAACGTGTTCGTCGACACCATCGCGCCGATGCACGGTCTGCGGAAGGGCGACTATCAGGAAGTCCGCATGGACGTGAACAACATGGTCGCCGCCATGGCGGCCAAGACGGTCGACGCGATGGTCAATGTCGAGCCCTACAACATGATTGCGGAGGCGGAGGGCATCGCCACCGGAATCATGGATTTTTCAACCGTGGACAAGATGCCGTTGTTCATGGCCGCGACGCCCGATTTCCTGCAGAAGAGCGCCGATACCGTGATTGCCTATCTCAAGGCATGGCTTGATGTGGGCCAGGACTTCAAGACCGCGCCCGACAAAGTCGCCGACGTGATCTTCGGGTTCTACACTGACAAGGGCTATAAGATAGCCCGTGATATCTTCCGGAAAGCGCTTTCCCGGATCGAGGTCGATCCAGGCTTTCCCGTCGACCTTAAGCCCTATATGCAGGAGCAGGCCGAAATTCTCTTAAAGGCGCGGATCATTTCGGCAATCCCGGATTGGAGCAAGGCACTGCGGCCGGAATTCATGGAGCGCGCCCGCACAGGCGCGTGATTACCTGGTCTCCGCGACTTGTGTGAGGGGAAGGAATGACGGAATCGGCCAACCGCGTATTCAACAAGAACCCATCGGAAAGCGTCTGTTGGAACTTCAAGCTGCTCGCTCATCACGAGCTCGCTGGTTTCGGCGGCATGGGTGAGGGCATGGCGATCCAGGTCGCCAAAGACGGCCGCCGCATCATGTGGCTCGCCCATGAAAGCGCACCGAAGAATTTCACCGGCGTCGACGTTTCCGATCCGCGTCAGCCGAAACTCGTGGTGCAGACGGATCTGCCGGAAACCTTCATGCGCTCGAACTCGCTGGAGCTGACCGGCAACATTATGGCGGTGGCCTATCAGACGCAGAAGATCGGGCAAAAACCTGCCGGCTTCGAGCTGTTCGATATCGCGGTGCCGGAAAGCCCAAGGTCGATCGCCTATGTCGACGCTTCCGGCCCGACGTCGCGTGGCGTGCACCAGCTGTGGTTCTGCGATGGAGAATACGTCCATCTCGCGGCCGGCGCGCCCGACTTCACGCCGACGCATCCGCAGGATGACCAGTTTTACCGCATATTCGATGTGCGCAATCTGTCCAAGCCCGCCGAAGTCGGGCGCTGGTGGCTGCCCGGCACGCGCAACGGTGACGACGTGCCGCCACCGGCCCGGCATCAGGCGCCCCTGCTCGACCGCGGCTTTCGCGCCCACAACACCAATGTATATCCGCAGCGACCGGACCGCTGCTATATGGGTTATATCGATGCCGGCATGTTCATTCTTGACATCTCCGATAAGGCGCACCCGAAGCCGATCTGCCAATGGGACAACTCGCCGCCCTACACGGGCTTCACCCACACCGTGTTGCCCTTGTTCAACCGCAATCTGCTGGTCGTTACTGACGAGTCAACCGACGATAACGCCTCCGACTGGCCGAAGCTCGTGTGGATTCTCGACGCCCGCGATGAGCGGCGTCCCGTGCCGATTTCGACCTGCCCGATGCCGCCAGTCGATGCCTACAGGAGCCGCGGCGGCCGGTTCGGTGCGCACAATATTCACGAGAACACGCCATCGCCCTACGCGTGGCACTCGGAAGACATCGTCATCGGCACATTCTTCAACGGCGGCCTGCGCGCCTACGACATCACCAATCCGTACCAGCCCAGGGAGGTCGCCGCCTTCGTGCCGCCGGCGCCGGCAATGTCTCCGGTCGGCTCGATCCAACTCAACGATTGTTTCGTGGACGAGCGCGGGATCGTGTACACGGTCGACCGCTTCAGCGGCGGCCTCTATATTCTCGAGATGGATTTCTAGGGGAGAGGCTTGTAGCCCGAATGCAGCGCGGCGTATTCGGGATCAGCCTCGCGAAGATCTCCTGTCCTTCCCGGATTAGGCTGCGCTCGATCCGGGCTACGTGACCGCGGCGCCATGCTCGAACTCTTCCACTCTCCAACCGCAGGCCCGTTTGGGCGCCGGCTCAAACGCGAGCGCGGCGGCCGCATACCGGTTATGGTGGTGACCGGATTTCTCGGCGCCGGCAAGACCACCCTGATGCGCCACTTTCTCTCTCTCCCGGAGGGTGCGGGCACGGCCGTCATCGTCAACGAATTCGGCGAAGCCCGCATCGACGATGTGCTGCTTCGCCATTCGAGCGACAATATCGCGCTCATCGGCAACGGCTGCCTCTGCTGCACGGTCCGCTCCGATCTTCAGATGACATTGCGTCGCCTGGTCGCGGATCGCGACCAGGGCATTGTTCCGTATTTCGGACGCGTCGTCATCGAGACCAGCGGGCTGGCGGACCCGTCGCCGATTCTCACCACCTTTGCGACCGATCGGGCGCTCGGCGGCGAATTCCACGTGGAAGCCGTCGTCGCCGTGGTCGCAGCGGATAATGGTGCCGCCACCATCGCGGATTTTGCGGAGGCACGACGGCAGATTATCCTTGCCGACCGCATCGTCATTGCCAAGACCGATATTGCCGGCGAAGATGCGCCAGTCGTCCTGAGGAGGACTTTGCGGGAGCTCAACCCACGTGCCCACATCATTGAGGCGGTTTTCAGCCGGCTCGATCCGCAATGGATTTTGGCTGAGGGTACCAGTGCGTTCAGCACAGGCTTCATCACCGAGTCCGCCACCCATACGGATGACATCGCAAGCTTTACCCTGATCGAAGAGGAGCCGGTCGTGTGGAGCGCCTTCGCCCGCGCCATGGAAGCGCTCATGGCTTTGCGGGGTGATGATCTGTTGCGAGTGAAAGGCTTCCTCAATGTGGCCGGCTGTCGCGGGCCGGTCGTGGTGCAGTTCGTGCGACATCTCGCCCATCCGCCTGTAG
This sequence comes from Xanthobacteraceae bacterium, assembly GCA_035311445.1. Taxonomy (GTDB): domain Bacteria; phylum Pseudomonadota; class Alphaproteobacteria; order Rhizobiales; family Xanthobacteraceae; genus JAJPKK01. The sequence continues at coordinate 9,463 of DATGCX010000067.1, forward strand.
AACTGGAGCGCTGGCCTGGCCACGATCGCAGAAGCCGCGTTGTTTTCATCACCAGAAATTTGAGCGAACCGCAGGTGAAGACGCTGTTCGGGGCGATGCGAGCGCTTGCCAAAGACGGGCCAAGGGGGCAATGACCTTTGAAAATCTCTCTCCCGCGGCCCATGCTCGGTGCATGGCGGTGGCGTCAAATTCGCCAACATCGGCGCGCGACCTTCATTGAGCGGTGAACAGGCGATCTAAACGGTTAGACGAACGCCTCTGCGATGATTAGTATTCGGCGCTCATTGGGAGTGGATGGGGAGGCACAACATGCCGATCGATTGGGGATCTGTAAACTGGACAAACGTTTTGTTTCTGTCCGCTCTGGCCTTCGTGGCGACGCTAATTGGCAATTTTCTATCTTTCAGGAGGCCTTTGCTCGGTGCCGTACTCACGGCGCTCCTGTTCGCCGCATTCTATATTGTGTGGGTGTATTATCCCCATGGAATCGAGTTGCCGGGAGTGCCGAAGCCTGGCTAGGCGCGCGCTTCAGCCAACCTGAAGTGATCGGACGTCATGAAATTGACAACAATCGACTCGCGCCGTCGTAAGGATGATGTAGGGGCGACCCTTGTGGTCGCCCCGTTGCCGGATGCGACGAATGGGGCGACCACGAGGGTTGCCCTACAGCGGGTTAGCTTGCGCCTAGTCTTCGCCCGATTAGTCGCTCCGGGCGTTACTCCTGGTCGCGGCCGGCGATTTCCGCCTGCCACGGCGCGACTCTGCGTTCGATCACACCGATCAGGCCATTGAGCCCGATCGCCATCACCATGAGCACCACGATCGGAACGAACATGGTGGCGGTGTCGAAATTATTGGCCGAGTTGATGATGATGGCGCCTAGGCCCGAGATGGTGGTGAAGAACTCCGCAATCACCATGGCTACCACCGCGCGGCCGACCGCGAGGCGGATGCCGGCCATGATATAGGGCAGTGTCGCGGGCAGAATGATCCGTCGCAGGATGACGGTGTTCGGCGCGACGAAAGACTTGCCGACTTCGATGAGACTTTTTGGCACCGCCGTAGCGCCGAGCCAAGTATTGATGCAGATTGGGAAAACCGACATCAGAAACACCACCGCGGCTTTCACCGCAAACCCCAGGCCGAGCCACAGCACCAGAAGCGGCACCAGCGCCACCAGCGGCATCGCATAGCCCGCCGTCACATAGATGCCGAGCGCGGCCTCGGCGACTCGATAGCGACCGATGAAAAGTCCGAACGGCACGCCGAACAGGATTGCAAGTCCGTAGCCGACCGCGAAAGGCCGCAGGCTCTCGAACGTGGCGGCCGCGAGCTTGCCTGACTGGGCGAGATCCCAGAACGCCTCGGCAATCGCGCTCGGATAGGAGCCGAACACCGGATTGATGTCGCGGCCGAACCATTCCCACAGCAGCGTCAGGATCGCTACCGAGGATAGCGTGATGACCCACTGTGGCACGCCGCGGCGTGCCACGCTGGCGATGTCCTGCCCCTGTGTTCGGGTGTTTGTGTCAACGATCTGTGCCATCGGCTGCCTTTTCCCTCCCCTGCAAGCGGGAAAGGGAATACCAATTGCCGTAATTGTTGATCATCTGCTCACTCGATCAATGTATCGTGCCCGTTGGTGCGGCATGCAGCGCCTTCCACACGTGATATCGGGTCTCGGCGAATTCCTTGGTGCTGCGCGCAACCCCAAGATCGCCGCGCGGCCGCGGCAGCGGAACCTGCAGCATCTCCTGGATGCGGCCCTCACGCATGATCACGATACGGTCGGCGATCAGCACGGCTTCATCGAGGTCGTGGGTGACGAACAGAATGGTTTTGCGCGTACGCACATGAATCTGCAGCAACTCCTCCTGCATGGTTTCGCGGGTCTGGGCGTCAAGCGCCCCGAACGGTTCATCCATCAGGAGGACCTTCGGGTCGATCGCCAGCGCCCGGGCAATGCCGACCCGCTGCTGCATCCCGCCGGACAATTGATGCGGACGGCGGTGCTTTGACGCCCCAAGCCCCACGAGATCAAGGTATTTCTCCGTCGTATCACGCAATTCGCTGCCGCGCATGCCCTTCATTTCGAGACCGAACATCACGTTCTGCATGGCGGTGAGCCAAGGCAGCAGTTCGGCATGCTGGAACACCATGCCGCGATCGTGCCCACAGCCTTTGACCTCGCGACCGTCCACCGTGACGCGGCCCGCGGTTGCGATTTCGAGACCCATGGCGATGCGCAACGCCGTCGTCTTGCCGCAGCCCGATGGGCCGATCAGTGAGATGATTTCGCCATCCCGTACCGTAAAGCTCACCCGCGAGAGCGCCTGCACGGTCTGCGTCTCATTGCCAACGCGCAGAACAAAACGCTTGGAAACGTCGATGAGGCTGACCTCACCCATGGGTCGGCCTCCGTCGAGCGATCTCACTTGCAAAGCTGAGCCACAAATACTGAGTGTCATCGCCCGGCTTGACCGGACGATCCAGTAACCCGCAGCGCCGCGATTTTGCTCCACGGGCTGCGGTGTACCGGATGCCCCGCTTAAAGCGGGGCATGACAGCCCCAGTGTTTATGACGGGCCGCATGGATTGGCGCGAACTCGACATCACTTTCCAAGCAGCGCGAGTGCCTCTTCCCGAGCGCTCTTATCAATCATTTTTCCAAGATCGCCGGCTCGCGCCAGGGTGCCAGAACTGATAAGCTGTTTCTGCATGAATTCGAGCTTGTCGAGCGGTACCGGAAGATCCGTTCCAATAACTTTGGTCCGCACCGCCTCATCGAACACGAAGGCGGGCCGCGGATCGTCGGGCTTGGCACCGATGATCTCGTGGGTGAGACGGATGGTCTCGTCCCGGTGGCTCATGGCGAAACGCAGTGCTTCGATCTCGGCCGCAATGAACCTGATCGCGTCGTCGCGTCGCGCTGAGAGGGACTTGCCGGTCGTCTCCACGCAGATTCGGACAAAATCCGGCATCACCTCGGTTGCCGGCATGAGATCGCGGATGCCGTCCTTACCGGAAACCGGCACGAACTCGTTGGTGATGATGGCGCCGTCCACGACGCCGGCGATCAGCGCCTTGTACCGGTCCGTATCCGACCCCATGGCAGCGAACCGGACCTGCCCGGCCGGAATGCCCGCTTTCTCGAACGCCGCCCTGGCAAAGATTTCCGGAAAGCTTCCAGGCGTGGACACCGCGACGGACTTGCCCTTGAGATCGGCCATCGAGGCGATATTAGGACGCACATAGACGCCGTGCGGCGCTGCGAGCCAGTTGCAGCCGACGATTCGCACGTCAGCGCCGCGAGCGGCCGCCATCATGGCGCCGCCGGCGCCGCCTTCGTAGCTGTCGAGCTCGCCTGCCAGCAGCGCCTTCAGGGCGATGGTGTCATTCTTGAGTTGAACGAAATCGAGCTTGAGGCCGAGCTTACCGGCGAAGTCGCGTTTGCTCGCCATATAGAGGATGCCGGCGTCACTCTTGGCTTCGATGATGCCATGGCGCCAGACCTTGAGATCTTGCGCTGACGCACCATCGGCGAGTCCGGCAATCATCGCCAGCATGGCGTAGAATCGCACCGCCCTTGAGCGCCCGCATCGTATCATGCTCGCACTCCATTGTTATGGTCCGCATTGTTCCCATTATCAGTCCCGGAGGCAACTGCTACGCCGCGACGTTTTCGCCCGCCCATGCCGCGGTGGTTCCGGCTCAATCCCGGTTTTCATCGCCGCGAGGCTGGATTACTCTTTGCGGACAGAAGCTCCGCAAAGTGAGCCGGACGTCGGTGCACGCATCTTGCTGCCATTGGACGGACTGATCAAGGCAAGGGAAGCAATCATGGCCCAGAGATTTACCCTCAACGTCAACGGCAAAGACCACACAGTCGATGTCGATCCGGACATGCCGCTGCTTTACGCGTTGCGTAATGACATCGGCCTCAACAACCCCCATTTCGGCTGCGGCCTTGCGCAATGCGGCGCCTGCACGGTCCATCTCGATGGCCAGGCGATCCGCTCCTGCGTGACGCCGGTGTCGGCGGTGGGCGATGGCAAGGTAGTGACGCTTGCCGGCCTCGGTACGCCAGAGAAGCCACATCCACTCCAAATCGCCTATGTGGAAGAGCAGGTGCCGCAGTGCGGCTATTGCATCAATGGCTGGATCATGACGGCCGCCGCCTTCCTACGCGACAAGAAGAAGCCGACAGAGGCGGAGATCAAGACCGCGCTGGAGGGGCTGAAATGCCGGTGCGGCACCCACATGGGTATCATGCGCGCCGTCAAGCGCGCCGCCGAAATGATGGGTTGAGGAGGACGCCATGACGAAATTTGAAAGACCCGCCGCCTTCTCCCGCCGCGCCATGCTCAAGTCGGGCGGCGCACTCGTCGTTTCGATCGGCATGCCGATCAGCCTCGATACCGTGCTGGCCGTGAGTGAAGCCAACGCCCAGGTCGCCGGCCAATTCGCGGCGGCCATCAAGCCGCCGCTCACTCCGGATCACCTCTCCTCCTACATCGCGGTGAACGCCGACGGTACCGTGGCGGCCTTCTTCGGCAAAATGGACATGGGCCATGGCATCACGGTCGCCATTGCCCAAATGGTGGCCGAGGAACTCGACGTTCCGTTCAAGGCGGTCAAGATGCACCTGGCCGACACTGCCACCAGCGTGCAGCAAGGCGGCGCATCGGGCTCGACCGGCATCCAGCTGGGCGGCAAGCAGATGCGTATAGCGGCGGCCGAAGCCCGCCGCGTGCTGGTCGAGATGGCGGCGGAGAGGCTCTCCGTTCCGGCCGACCAGCTCACGGTGATCGACGGCGTGGTTCAGTCGAAGGCCGATGCCACCAAGAAGGTGTCCTATGCGGAACTGATCGGCGGACGCTACTTCAACGTCCCGCTAGAGTGGAACAAGCAGTACGGCAACACCCTCTACGCACCCGGCAAGGCGCAGCCCAAGAAGCCGAGCGAATACAAGATCGTCGGCAAGCCGATCAAGCGCGAGGACGTAGCTCCGAAAGTATTTGCCCAGGAGGACTTCTGCACCGACGTCAAGCTGCCCGGAATGATGCATGGGCGCATGTTACGTCCCCCCGTCGCCGGCAGCGTCCCGGTGAAAGTCGACGAAAGCTCCATCAAGGACATCCCGGGCGCCCGCGTGGTGTGGCAGAACGCCTTCCTCGGCGTGGTGGCGGACAAGGAGTGGGATGCCATCCAGGCCATGCAGAAGCTCAAGGTGGAATGGTCGCAGGTTACGCCGCCGTTCCCGCCCCAGGCATCATTGTATGACCACATCCGCAAGTCCGCGGTGCGCAAGAAAACCGTGGAGAAGCAGAACGGCAATGTGGATGACGCCTTCAAGGCCGCCGCGAAGGTGATCGAGGCGGAATACGAATGGCCGTTCCAATCCCATGCTGCCATGGGGCCGGCCTGCGCGCTGGTCGAGGTCAAGGACGGCTTCGCGACCTGCTTCTCCGGCAGCCAGAAAACGCACTTCGTGCAGGAAGGCATTGCGGCGACGCTCGAATTGCCCCTGGAGAAGGTCCACGTCAAATGGTTGACGGGGCCGGGCAGCTACGGCCGCAACGACGCCGACGACTGCGCTGCGGATGCCGCGGTGCTGGCCAAGGCGGTCGGCAAGCCGGTGCGGCTGCAATACATGCGCGAGCAGGGCACCGGCTGGGATCCCAAGGGTCCAGCATCTGTGCACAAGGCGCGCATGGCCTTCGATGCGGCCGGAAATATCACGGCGTACGAGTTCACCAGCAAGGGCTTTTCGCGGATCGACGTCAACACCAACGGCGGCAAGCCGGAGGACACGCTGGCGGGTCAAACCCGCGGCGTCGAGCTTCACTCCGGCGACGGCTTCGGCGTGCCTGCGGAGTCCTACGAGTTCGCCAACAAGCGGCTCACCTGGGAGACCATTCCGCCGCTGCTCGACCGCGCCTCGCCGCTGCGCTCAGCGCACCTGCGCGATCCGGTCGGCCCGCAAATCCACTTCGCGAGCGAATCCTTCATGGACGAAGTGGCGGCGGCGCTCAATCTCGATCCCGTAGAGTTCCGGCTCAGGCACCTCAAGGAGCCCCGCGACATCGCGGTGGTCAAAGCGGCAGCCGAGAAGGCCGGCTGGCAGCCGCGTCCGTCGCCCCAGCGCCAGACCGGCGTGAAGGTCAATGGTCGCGGCATCGCCTATGCGCAACGCAACGGCACACGCGTGGCGGTGATCGCCGAGGTGGAGGTCGATCGCTCGTCCGGCAAGATCTACGCACGCCGCTTCGTGGTCGCCCATGACTGCGGCCAGATCATCAATCCGGACGGACTTGCGAAGTGCATCGAGGGCAACATCGTGCAGGGCATCAGCCGCACCCTGTGGGAAGAGGTCAAGTTCAACGATAAGGCCGTGACCACGGTCGATTGGATCAGCTATCCGATCCTTGACATCACCGAGACCCCCGAGAAGATCGAAACGGTGCTGATCGACCATCCGGAAATCGCCCCATCGGGCGCCGGCGAACCGTCCATCCGGCCGGTCGCCGCCGCAATCGCCAATGCGATTTTCGATGCTACCGGGGTGCGCATGCGCCGCGTGCCGTTCTCGCCCGACCGGGTGAAGGCGGCGCTGGCGTAGGGTGGGTTAGCGCCCGAAGGGCGCGTAACCCACCGTTTTGTTTGTTCCGGAGCGCCGCCGGTGGGTTACGCCGCCTTCGGCGGCTAACCCACCCTACGTCTCCACCTCCGCCCACCGCCGCTCGGCTATGCTGCGATAGCAGGCCTCGGCGAAGGCGACGTCGCG
>DATGCX010000068.1:0-2082 GCA_035311445.1 Xanthobacteraceae bacterium
TGGCGGCCAAACGCCTTCGTTCCTCACGCCGGCGGCTACCTCTTCTCCGCTCACGCCGCTGGCCAACACTATCTCGAGCTCGAACGCCGACTGCGATCAGCGGCGCAGATCACTAACTGACAAACACCTTCAGTGCGTTGAACAGCGCCTTCGGATCATACTGACCTTGATAGACGGGCGGCGGCACTGGGCCGCGCTTGAGCAGGACATGGATCGCCTGCCAGGCCGAGCGGACGGAGCACTCGATGGTGAAGGCTATTTCTCTGGGCACGTCGACGTACTGGCCGATGAGTCCGAGATTGGTCGCACCCTCTGGAACGGGGGGAGGCATGTCGCCGCGGCTCCAGGGGAGCCAGACGTTGTTGACGTAGGGCATGTAGCAAGGCACGCAAATCGATGACGCCATGATCGCGTCCAACTGCTTATCGAACCGCAGTTGCCGCAGCACCTCCTCCAGGATCTCCGCGCCGGTGCATTGATCCATGCGTTTCTTCACGAATTCGCCGATGCGGTCGGGATAGAGACCGTAGCCCCACCAGACGCTCGTGCCGGGCGGCTGGCCGATGATTTCCGGCTGGTGGAAGACGGATAGCGACAGCACCCAGCCCGAGTCCTTCAGAGTCACGAGCCCGCCGCGTCCTGCCTCGCTGCCGGTCAGCGCAGCGATTTGGTTGACGAACTCGGTCCCTTTGTCGGTGACCGTGAAGGTCACCCACAGTGAGTCGGGTATCCGGGCTGCGCCGAAGAAAACGTCGGGATTGCCGAAATCCGTGCGCCCCTGTGCTAGGCGCTCCCACAGCGCCCAGGACCGTCCGCTCGGCCGCGGGCTCGGCGCCTCGGTCATCGATCCCGCGCAAAGGTCGGCGGCTTGCGATCCGGTGGTCACCAGCACGAGGTCTTCCGGCGCGACCGCAACCGACGTCACCGTGCCGCCCCGTTCATAGTCGAGCCGGTTGACGGTGATGCGGCCGGGCGACGGCGCGAAGCCGATGTCCTTCACGAAGGCACCGGTGAGGAAGTTCACGCGGTGCGGGGTTAACCACCTGACCAGCGGTTCTATGAAGTCTTGATGCTGGTTGAGGGGGGTGCGCATCACGCCCGTCATGTCCGACAGGTCTCCGAACAAGTACAGGAAGCGGTTCATGTAGCGCCGAAACTCGATCGCGCTGTGCTGAGGCAGCGACCCCATGATCGTCGACCAGAGCAACCAGAATTCGGTCGAGAAAAATTGCTCGGAAAAGAACTCATCGATACGCCGCCCGCCTAGCATTGCTTCGGGCGTCAGCACGACTCGCGCGAGGTTCAGCCCGTCGCCCAGGCTGAGGCCGAACCGCCGACCGTGCACGACGCGGCCGTCGCGATCGAAGATGTGCGCCTTGTCCTGGTACGGCTCGCTCGTATTGAAGGCGAAGAAATCCTCCGTGACGGAAATAGAGGGATTGCGTGCCGAGGGAATCGACTTGAGCAGATCGAACGTGCAGCGGAATTCCTTGTCAAAGACGGAGCCCGGCAGATTGTAGCCGCTCTCCGCGCTGCCGCCGAGAAAGAACCCGCCGCCCAGCTGCTCGTCCGCCTCATAGATCGTGATATCCGCCCCAGACACCCCCGCGTTGCGGATGAGAAGCGCGGCCGCCGCCAGTCCGCCAAATCCGCCACCGACGATATGCGCTGTCATCGGACTTCTCCTTGGGCCCCGTGGCGGCAAGGCTGCGCGTCGAGGAGCCTGTGCGCCTGTTCGATCTCCGGAAACTCCGGCGTCGGCCTAAAGCCCTCGAGCGCGGGTGAGAGGGCGGCATCCGCATCGCCGGGTTCGTGTCCAAGTAAAGCTTCGCCAGCGATAGCGCCGCGCGCAGCTCGAAGCTTTTCGCTTTTTGTTGTTGCGCAATCGCGATGGCGGTGAGGAAGGCTTCCTCCGCCGGTGTGTTTCGCCAGATCGCGCTAAATTTCGGCCCGTATGCTGTGCAGAAGCGCATCGCTGAGGCGCTTTTCCCGTCTCGCCTCCAAGCGGCGCGCACCGGCGGCGTGCCTATTTCTTGATCAGTCAGATGCGGCAGCACCGAGACATTGAGCCAATCCGCAATC
>DATGCX010000069.1:0-4242 GCA_035311445.1 Xanthobacteraceae bacterium
GCAACAGATCGTCGAGGCATTCCCGCGGGGTACGGCTCCGACCTACTTGGTGCGTGACAATGACGGCGCATATGGGCACGCCTTCCATCGAGGCGGGCGCGATTGCGCGGACGCAGCAGGCATCCTAGGTTGGGAACAACAAGGAATGGGGCCCGGCGGCCAGACGTTGGCTCCAAGCTCTTGGAGGAACGCATTCGCCCGCAAGCCTGCGGCGCAGCCGAAACGAGGAGTACCAGATGAAGCTTTCTCGCCGTCAATTCGCAACGACCATCAGTGCAGCCGCTCTTGCAGCCACCTATGGTCGCGCCGGCTGGGCTCAACAGCCGATCGTCATCAAATTCAGCCATGTCGTGGCCAACGATACGCCGAAGGGAAAAGGCTCCCTGAAGTTCAAAGAGCTGGCGGAAAAGTACACGAACGGGAAGGTGAGAGTTGAAGTCTATCCGAACTCCACGCTGTACAAAGACAAGGAGGAGATCGAAGCGTTACAGCTCGGCTCCGTGCAGATGCTGGCGCCGTCCACGGCCAAGTTCGCCCCGCTCGGCGCGAAGGAATTTGAGGCGCTCGATCTGCCGTGGCTGTTTCGGGACGATGCGACCTACTCCAACGCCATGAAAGGCGAGGTCGGCAAGTGGCTTTTCAAGAAGCTGGAATCGAAGGGCATCCTCGGGCTCGCCTACTGGGACAATGGCTTCCATATGGTCTCGAGTAACCGGCCGTTGATCAATCCGGCTGATTTCCAGGGTTTGAAGATCCGCATTTCGGGATCGAAGATCGCTGACCGGTACTTCCGCGACCTTGGCTCGATTCCGCAAATCATGGCCTTTTCGGAAGTGTACCAGGCACTGCAGACCGGCGTCGTCGATGGATGCGAAAACACGCCCTCGAACTACTGGACGCAAAAATTTTACGAGGTGCAGAAGGATATCACGGTATCGTATCACGCCCATCTGCAATACGCCGTGATCGTCAATGCCAAGTTCTGGAACGGCCTGCCTGCGGATCTGCGCGGCCAATTGCAGAAGGCAATGGACGAGGCAACCGACTACACCAACTCCATCGCCCAGAAGGAGAACGAGGACGCGCTGGAGGAGATCAAAAAATCGGGCAGGAGCACGTTGCATTACCTTACGGATGCGCAGAAGGTCGCGTGGCAGAACGCGATGCAACCGACCTACAAATGGGCGAAGAGCCGGGTTGGCGGTGAAGTGCTCGACCTGCTTGCAAAAGAGCTCAACGTGAAGATGAACTGACCGCGGGGGTAGGAACAACATTTACAGCGGGTTCGGATGAAAAGCGGATCACGTTGTAGGGTGGGCAAAGGCGCGCGCCGAGGCGTTGAACGCCATGTGGGCTTGACCGCGCGCGCCTTGCCCACGCGGTCGGTCGCCAATGGTCGGCACGGCGCGTCTAAAGGTGTGTCAGGTCGGTTGGGCAATCGTTGATGTCCGACACTCCCGTCGGTTCGGTGACCAGGCTAGAAACCAAGGCTGAGGGCTATGGTCCCGCGCACCTTCTCCTGCGTGTCCTCGATCATCTCGAGGAGTGGCTGATCGCCACGCTGATTGCCACCGCAACGGCGCTGATCTTCTTTGCCGTGGTGCACCGCTACGGCACCGGGCTTTCCATTAACGGCGCGAAATGGGCGGAAGCGCACGGCATTCCGGGCGTGCCCGTTATCCTGCGCGCGATCTACACCTTTTTTTCCGAGCTCGACGTTTCCTGGGCGCAGGAGCTTTGCATCTTCATGTTCATCTGGATGGCCAAGTTCGGTGCCGCCTATGGCGTGCGCACCGGCATCCACGTGGGCGTCGATGTCATCGTCAATCTGTTGCCACCCGAAAAACGCAAGCGGGTGATCCTGTTTGCGATTGCGTGCGGCGCATTTTTCACCGGCGTGATCGCCGCCTTCGGCACCACCTTTGTCGCGCAGATGTACGAGACCGGCCAGCAGTCTTATGACCTCGAATGGCCGATGTGGGCAATCTACCTCGCCATCCCGGTCGGCTCCGGGCTGATGTGCTTTCGCTTTCTGCAGGTCGCCTGGTCGTACTACTGGACCGGCGAACTGCCACATCATAGCGAGGCCCGCGTCGAGGGAATCGAAACGGCCGACCCCGTGCTTCCGTCAACCACGCCGCACGGCACGGTTCCCAGCCGCTGGGCAAATCCGCTCGCGATCACGCTCATCCTGGCGCCGATCTTCATCCTTCTTCTTTGCTTTGCCCACAAGACAGGTACCATCGTGCTGCCGCAGTCGCTGCGCGCGCTGCTGCTGTTCGTCCTGCTGATCGCGTTCATGCTCACTGGCACTCCGGTGTCGATTGCGCTCGGGCTCACTGTGCTGAGCTTCGTCTTCATTCTGACCGAAGTGCCGATCGAGTCGGTCTCGATGAAGCTTTTCACCGGGCTGGAAAGCTTCGAGATTATGGCGATCCCGTTCTTCATACTCGCCGGCAATTTCCTCAGCCATGGCGGTGTGGCTCGCCGCATGATTAATTTCGCCGTATCGCTGATCGGCCATTGGCGCGGCGGTCTGGGGCTTGCCGGAATCATTGCTTGCGCGATGTTCGCGCTGGTCTGCGGGTCGAGCGTCGCCACGGTGGCGGCCATCGGCGCCATCGTGCTGCCCGAGATGGTGCGCCACGGCTATCCGATGCGCTTCGGCGCCGGCATCATCACGGTCGCCGGTTCCCTCGGCATATTGATGCTGCCGTCGATCCCCAAAATCGTCTACGCGGTGTCGACCAATACCTCGATCGGCGCGCTCTTCGTGGCGGGACTGCTGCCGGGCACGCTGCTTACCATCATGCTGTGCACGGTTACCTGGTATCTCGCCAAGCGGCGGAACTATCCGTTCATGCAGAAGGCGACCTGGGCCGAGACCTGGCACGCGTTCCACGAGAGCATCTGGGGGCTGATGCTCGTCGTGATCATCATTGGTGGCATCTACAGCGGCATCTTCACCGCGACGGAAGCGGCAGCCATGGCGGCCGTCTATTCGTTCTTCATTTCGGTGTTCGTTTACAAGGCTATTAAGCTCAAGGGTGTGGGACGCGTGCTGCTGCGCGCCGCGAATACCAGCGCGATGCTGCTCTACATCATCACCAATGCGGTGCTGTTCTCGTTTGTGCTGACCAACGAGAATATCCCGTCCGCGCTCGCCGACTGGATCCTGGCGCAGAATCTCGGCTGGTTCGGCTTCCTGCTGCTGGTCAACGTGCTGCTGCTGATGGCCGGCAATTTCATGGAGCCGAACTCGATCATCCTGATCATGGCCCCGATTCTCGCGCCGGCGGCGAAACGACTGGGCATCGACCTCGTGCATTTCGGCATCGTCATCGACGTGAACATGGAAGTCGGCCTGTGCCATCCGCCCGTAGGTCTCAATTTGTATGTCGCCTCAATGATCGCACGCATGCGCATCACCGAACTGGCGGTCGCCGTGTTGCCTTGGCTGCTCACAATGCTGTTGTTTCTTGTCGTCGTTACCTATTGGCCGGAGCTGACGTTGTTCCTGCCGCGGCTGCTCGGTATGATGTGAGTCTGTTGTCGCAAATTATCGAGTGGCGCGTCGACTAACCACGCCACCGATCTGGGCAAAAAGGAATAAGCCCCTATGGCGTGAATCACGACTGGGGGGAACCGACGGACCATCCTCGCATTGCTGGTGCCGATGGGACGCAACCACGCCTTCAGACCGTGCAAGAGTATCGACGGCTCGCGGAGAAGTGCCGAGAAACCGCGCGTGTCGCGCCCACGAGACCACCTGTAAATACAATGCAGGCGCCGACCAAGTACGAACTGGTCATCAACCTCAGGACTGCCAAGACGCTCGGACTGGACGTGCCTCTGACGCTGCTCGCCCGCGCCGACGAGGGTCCCCGGCGGCCGAGGCACAGGCACGCCGGGGGACAGGAGGAATGGGCTGCCAGGGCGCTCGCCAGGATTAAAGCGAGCGCGCCTGGCAAGGCCGGGGTTGTTTTCCAGAACGGCGGCACTAGCCCGCACCGCTTAATGCGTCCTGGGGCTTCCTACGGGCTCGGCAGGCTGGCCTCCCTAGGCCGCCCCCGCGTTCTTGCCCTCGAGCGGCTTAATCTCCGTTTATCTGTCCCGCTCCAGCTTCTTGCACAGCGGTGCATCCATGTGCGTCTGACACCACTCAGCGACCGCTTGCTCCACCTCGGAGCGGGTGATGCCGCGCGGGTTGGGCTCGATCTCGTCCATCACATTGCCGGAAGG
>DATGCX010000070.1:0-2081 GCA_035311445.1 Xanthobacteraceae bacterium
CTTCCCGAGAGCGACAAGAGCTTGATGGTGTGCTGCAGCCGCGTCGACGCTGCTATGCGCCGTGAAGTAGCTGGTCAGATGTGCGATGCGATCGCGCACGGTTTCCCTGAACAGCGTCACCGAGCTTCCGATGATGTTCGAATGATATTGTTCCCGCTTAGTCACGATCGTGGCGAGAATTGCGGTGCCGAACGCGCCGCCCAGGTTGCGCATCATGTTGAACACGCCGGATGCGGCGCCCAATTCTTGGGCAGCTATTCCGACCATCGCCACGGCGGCCAGCGGCGCCAGCAACAGGGCCTGTCCGATCGCACGCACGATATTTGGAACCCACATCTGGTCGCCCGCATAGTCAAGCGACATATGCGTGTTCATGAGGCTGCTTCCCGCAAAGATGCAGAGGCCCACCGACACAACCGTGCGCGGGCCGAATTTCGCCATCAGCTTCGGAACGAACGGAATGATCACGAGTTGCGGCAATCCCGTCCAAGCCATGACCGAGCCAATTTGCTCCGAGTTGTACCCATGCACCTGGCCCAGATACTGCGGCAGGATGTAGACCGAACCGTACAGCGCAAATCCGAGCAAGAAATTCGCCGCGGTGCCAAGTCCGAAGTTGCGGCGGAACAAAAGCCGGAGCTCCACGAGCGGCTTCCGTCGGCTAAGTTCGATCCATAAAAACAGCGACAGGAAGACGATCGCGATGATCGTTAAACGGAAAATGAACGGTGACCCGAACCAGTCGTCCTTATTGCCTTCTTCCAGCACTGTCTGAAGCGCCGCGAGCCCCGCTGCCATGGTCGCCATCCCGAACCAATCGCCCTCCTTGAGTAGGTGGAGCTGCATTTGCTCGCGCTCGAGCGTCCAGTACAGCGCGGCGAGCATCAGCCCGCCTGGAAGCAAATTGACGAAAAAGATGTACTGCCAACCGAAGTTCTCGGTCAGATAGCCGCCGATCGTCGGACCGATGGCTGGCGCAAAGGTCGCCGTAATGGCGAACAGCGCCAAGCCAGCTGGCCGTTGCGCCTCGGGTAGCTTCGTGAGCACAAGCGTGAAACTCATCGGAATGAGCACGCCGCCGGTGAAGCCCTGAACAGCGCGCAGCGCAATCATCTGCCCAAGGTTGCCCGCAAACGCACAGGCCACTGAAAATGCGAGGAAAAGTGCGGCATTTGCGATCAGATAGATCCGGAACGAGAACACGCGGCTGAGATAGTCTGTGATCGGAATGACGATGATTTCGCCAATCAGATACGCGGTTGAAATCCACGCGCCGTTGTCGACGCCCGTGCCGATACCGCCTTCAATGTCGAGGAGGGACGCATTGGTAATTTGGATGTTGAGCACCGCCATGAACGCGCCGATGAGGCCGGCTCCGATCGATATCCACACGCGCGGGCTAGCTCGCTCTTCGCCCGCGTGTTCGGGGGCAGATCCTTGGACGTCAGTCATGGCGGTCCTCCCAACGGCTGGGCATCCGCTAATTAGAGGCCGCCCCCAACCGTCTGTGGTCTTCCGAAATGGCTTTCTTCGTGTTGATGACCGGCACAACCGACATCCCGGGCCTCAGCAGGCCGACGAGTTCGCTCCGCACTTCCAGTACGATCTTGACCGGAATTCGTTGGACCACCTTGGTGAAGTTGCCCGTCGCGTTGTCAGGGGGCAGTAGCGCGAACTCCTGTCCGCTTGCCGGCGCGATGCTGTCAACATGACCTTCGAACCGCGCACCCGGAAACGTGTCGACCTCGACCGCCACGGGCTGACCCTTGCGGACATCAGTCAGCTGCGTCTCCTTGTAATTGGCGACGATGTAGACGCGTTCGATCGGGACGATCGCCATGAGATCGGTGCCGGCCTGTACGAATTGCCCGACGCGCAAGGTCCGGTTTCCCACCACTCCGTCCACCGGCGCCGTGATCGTGGTGTAACCGAGATTCAGTTCCGCCTGCTGTGCGATGGCCCGCTTCTGCTCCAGCGCAGCATTCGCCTCCTCCAATTGCGCGCGCAAGATCTTGGTCTGAACCTGAGCGGCCCTCAGCGCAGCCTCGTCACGGGCGAGCGTCGCCGTTGCGGCGTCGCGT
>DATGCX010000071.1:0-2551 GCA_035311445.1 Xanthobacteraceae bacterium
AATGGAACCAGTGATCCGGGCCGCACGCGCGGGACACGCAGTCTGGCCCACGGCGACGCGATGCTAACTACCCTCCGGTGCACGCACTGAACGAAAGTCGATGCTCCAGGCGCCGCCGCCGAAAGCAACGAGTTGCAGGAATCCGCCGGCCATGGCGAGGTTCTTGAGGAAATGGATCATCTGGTTGCCGTCGCTGAAATTGGTATGAGCAATGAGCGCCGTGGCAATGCACCAGATTGCGAGGACTAACCCGACCGCGCGGGTCTGATATCCAACAAGAACAAGCAGACCGCCGACGCATTCCACGGCAATGGCGACGAGCGCCGCGAGTTCCGGCAGCGGCAAGCCCCGACTCGCCATGTAACCAGCCGTGCCGCTGAACCCTATCAGCTTCTGAAAGCCGCCGAGCAGGAAGATGACGCTCATCAGGACACGGCCGATGGCAGCTGCTGCGTTGATCGCTGGGTGGTTCGACATGTGAGTCTCTCTGCGTATGAGTTCAGGTGTCGTCAGCCCCGGGCGATGTCGGTTAGCCGAGCATTAGCATCTTGGCAGAATTCAGGAGCCTCCCAGTTTTGCACGTATGGGATGTAGCCCGCGGCAGACGACGTTCGAGCCGTAATCGTCTCGTCAGAGCGTGATTGCCTGCGCAGCGGCTGCGCAATACGGTCGTTGCCGAAGAAGGCCTGGTGTTGGACGACCCCAGTCTGTTGCACCTAGCCCCGCCTGCCTTCGGCAATCAGTCGCGCAGTCGCAGCCTCGATCTCATCCTGAAGCCTGGCGAAGAACGTGTTCCGATCGATGCCCGGCGGAATCGGATCGAGCACCTCCACCCGGACCGTACCGGGAAAACGCAGGAAGCGGCGGCGCGGCCAGAACAGGCCGGAATTGAGTGCGATCGGCACGCAGGGAACGCCGGCTTCCGCATAGAGATGTGCGACCCCGATTTTATATCTCGGCTCGGCCCCCGTGGGGCGGCGCGTGCCTTCCGGAAAAATGATGATCTGGCGGCCCTCCGCGAGGGCCTTGCGGGCATGCACCAACATGCCGGACAAGGCAGCCTTGCCGGCGCCGCGGTCGACCGGGATCATGCCGCCGTGCTTGGTGTACCAACCAAAAACGGGAAGCCACATCAGTTCGCGCTTGATGATATAGGTGGGATCGGGAAACAGCGTGAGCAGCGCGAACGTCTCCCATGTGGACTGATGCTTGGCAGCGACCACGATTCCGCCGGGAGGGATTTTTTCGAGTCCGCGCCATTCCACGTCGATCCGGCATACGTGGCGCAGCAGCCACAACGTTGTGCGTCCCCACAGCCTGGCCATGGCGAGGATCGCGCGGCGCGGCAGCACGAGCGTCGGAATTGCTGCGACCAGCAGCATCACGAGGTTCAAATAGAACAGCAGATTGAACAGAATCGAACGAATCGTGATCACGCTGGCGTCTCGTCAAATCCGGGCATCGCCACGCTGCGCAATCCTGATCGTGGCGAATGCCGGCTCCAGCCCGATTCGCGCCGCCGCGACAATGAGTTTCAGATACTCAAAGACCAGAATTTTCGCAGTGCCTGCTTTGGACCACCACGGCTCAGCGCGGCCCTGCCCGCCGACGACCGGAAACGGAATCAGAGCCACGTCAGGAAGCTGGTGGCCGATCTCCAACATGGCACGCGGCATATGGTAGCTCGACGTTACCACGACCAGCGACCGAAACCCGCGCTCCCGCGCCCAGTATTTTATCTCCGCGGCGTTGCCGACGGTGTTGATGGCGGCGTAGCCGAGATCGATGCAGCAGCCGAACCACCGCTCATGACCAGGCGCAAGGCGAGCGAGTTCTGCCGTGCTGGTGGTTGGGGCGACGCCAGTGATTAAGAGGCGCCGACCCCGTCCGGAGGCGAGCAGTTCCACTGCATCGGTGATTCGCGAGGCCCCCCCGGTCAGCGCCACGATCCCATCGGCGGCGTGGTCAAGCCGCGACTCCTCGTTGGCAATATGGAGCGTAAACCAGAGAAAACCGACGATGAGAGCCAAGAAAGCGATGACCGGCGCAGCGCAGATGGACCGTACCAGGCGACGGCGCAAGACAAATTCATCGCGCCGATAGCCGGCACGGCCCGCTACCTGGATTCGCTCATCCTCGACCATCATTGACGGTGCCCTGAAAACATTGCCAGATTCGACGTCCGCGCGGCAACCGGACACTTATTCGATGTTCCTCAAGGTATGGACAACGACCTGCCGCGAGGTCAGAGCCGTGATTCCGGCGATCAGCGCCACCTCTGCGGCGACGACGGCATAGCCCATGAGACCGATGGAAAAGCGGCCCAACGCCGCCGCAACCTCGGCATCCCCGGAGGGGCCGGTGAACAAGCCGCTCACCCGTCCCGCCAGCATGAGGCACAGCATGGCCGCGATGCCGCCGAGCGCGCCGCCCCTGAGACCCAACCCAAGGAAATGGCGCTGGAACTGGCTCGCGATATAGGCCTCTTTTGCGCCGACGAAGTGCAGCACCTCCACGATTGGCCGGTTGCTGGCCATTGCGCCGCGGGTCG
>DATGCX010000072.1:0-17426 GCA_035311445.1 Xanthobacteraceae bacterium
TTTTGGGCGGGGCAGATGTATCGAGCGCCAGCCGGCAAGCCTCGCCATAATCTTTCGCATAGACGGCCTGGCGTGACGGGACCGCGAATACCGACGATTGCCGAGCGCCCAGAAGCGGCCTCACGGCGCGCTCCGGCCCCCGCCCTTGCGGTCCGATATCCGCCGGCAGCCCGATCGGCACATCGATTGCGACAAGGCGCGGCTGCTCGGGCGCAGCAAATATTTCCAAAAACCGAGACAGGATGCGAACCCGAATCTCGTGGTTTGGACCAACAAACACCACGATCCACCCGGCCCTGCACCCGTCTGCTCCGGCCAGCCATTGCGTCGTCATGGCGCTGTCAAGAGTCCCTTTCGTCAGGGAAAATGGTGCACGCCCCTGCATTGGGGATCAGGGTGACGGCGTTTGTGCCCCTGCGACTCGAATAATGGTACCCGGAGTTCCAGCCATGACGATTCGTCCACGCCGCAGCACGCTGTACATGCCGGGCGCCAATGCGCGGGCGCTGGAAAAGGCCAGGATTCTGCCCTGCGATGCCGTGATCCTCGATCTTGAGGACGCGGTTGCACCCGATGCCAAGGTAACGGCGCGTGAGCAGGTGATGAACGCCGTGAAAGCCGGAGGATTTGGCACGCGCGAGGTGATCGTACGCATCAATGCGCTCGATACGGCCTGGTGGCTCGACGATATTGCGGCGGTCGCCAAGGCGCATCCAGACGGCATTCTGGTGCCAAAAGTGTCGAAGCCCGCGCACCTGCACACCATCGCGGAGCGTTTGGTCGATATCGCGGCCGATCACAAAATCCGGGTGTGGGCGATGATCGAAACGCCACTCGCAATCATCAACGCGGCCGAAATCGCCGCCACGGCGCGCGACGTGGAGACCCGCCTGGCCGGTTTCGTGATGGGCACCAACGATCTCGCCAAAGAAAGCCGGGCCAAACTGCTGCATGGCCGCGCCCCGATGTTGCCGTGGCTGGCGACCGCCGTACTGGCCGCCCATGCATTTGGCATCGACATCCTGGATGGGGTCTACAACGACATCGCCGATGAGGAGGGTTTCCGCCGTGAATGCGGCCAGGGGCGCGACATGGGGTTCGACGGGAAGACACTGATTCATCCAAATCAGATTGCGCCGTGCAATGCTGCGTTTTCACCGAGCGAAGCTGACGTCGCCCAGGCGCGCAAGATCATCGCGGCGTTCGAATTGCCGGAGAATCGCACTAAGGGCGTGGTCCAACTCGACGGCCGCATGGTCGAACGTATGCATGCCGACATCGCGCGACGCACGGTTGCGATCGCGGACACGATCGCGGCACGCTCGTAGAGGCTGGCGCGTACCGGATTTTATGCCCAGATTGCGGGGTGGGTTGAGCGAAGCAGGAGGCCGGTGAGCTGGTTGCCGCCATGGGGAGCGAAACCCACCAAGGCGTGCGGCGTTGAGGATGTCGGCGGGTTTCGCTCCCGCTCAACCCACTCTACAGTCCTGCGATGCTCCCGGTGCGGGTGCTACACCCACGGCCGCGCTGCCCGGGCCTTTTCCTCGAAGCTTGCGATCTTGTCCTTTTTGACAAGCGTGAGGCCGATGTCATCGATGCCGTTGAGCAGGCAGTGCTTGCGATGCGGGTCGATTTCGAACCTGATCACGCCGCCATCGGGGCCGCGTATCTCCTGCTTTTCGAGGTCGACGGTGAGGCGCGCATTGGCGCCGCGCTCGGCGTCGTCGAACAGCTTTTCCAGGTCCTCTGGGCTGACTTTGACGGGCAAAAGGCCGTTCTTGAAGCAATTGTTGTAAAAAATGTCGCCGAACGAGGTCGAAATCACGCAGGTGATACCGAAATCCTTAAGCGCCCACGGGGCGTGCTCGCGCGACGAGCCGCAACCGAAATTATCGCCGGCGACAAGAATCCTGGCATTGCGATAGGCCGGCCTGTTGAGCACGAAATCCGGGTTCTCACTGCCGTCGTCGCGGTAGCGCTTCTCGGAAAACAGCCCCTTGCCGAGACCGGTTCGCTTGATGGTCTTGAGATACTGCTTGGGGATTATGGCGTCGGTATCGACATTGATCAACCGCAGGGGCGCTGTGACCCCCTCCAGAACCGTGAACTTCTCCATTAGGTCATCTCCCGACGTCGCCCGACCGGACTGCGAACTTCCGACATATGGTCATCGGTTCGGCGCTCGAAAATGCCGATGTTTCGGCGAAGTGGTGATGGACGTGGAATCCCGATCGGTCAAGGCGTCCGGCGAGGAGGAGTCGGGTGCGCCTGCAACGGGAACGCTCGGCAGCGCGGATCAGGCGGCTTTGTCTTGCAGATTGACGCCGCCCGCCTGGGAGCTGTTGATGACCTCAACCGATCGCTCGATCGCGGACCACAGCTCGGCAATCTCGATCCTGCAGGCCGGATCGCCGTGCAACTCGCCCGCGCTCGCGCCTGGCCTGACCACACCGGGATGGTGATTAGCCACCCGCCGGGGAAATCCTACTACTAGGATGTGCCTAGGTTCAGATTTCACAAAGAAATATAGTACAAAATGTTAAGAAAATCAATATGATGGCAAGTGATTCTAATCATTGGACTATTCGGAAATTTCCCACAACACGAGCCCGCTCGTTACCGCTACTAAATCGAACGAGCCCCTCGCGCCCTCAAGGCATAATCTGCGACTCTTCCATGGCGGTCACGCCGCGACGCAGCGCGATCAATCTCAAAGACACAGACGCCCCCGATCAGTCCAGGGGGACAAGCACGGCCATGACGACACCGGAAGGACCGGATCAGCTCACCGGCTTGCATCGGCGAGCTGATAAACGCCGCGCTCGAAGGCATCGTAAAGGGCGAGCGCGTTGCGATCCGCGAACGGCAGGAACTGCATCAGGATCACCCCTGTAATGCCTCGGGCTGGATCGAGCCAATAATAGGTGTTGTTGATTCCGCCCCAGCTCAGGCTGCCGGCAGACCGTTTACCGGAGACCGCGTCGATTGTGATCAGGAATCCGAGCCCCCACTTGTCACGTCCGTCGGCAATGAATGAGAAGTCATCACTGCGTTCCGGAATAGCGGTCTTTTGCGCCGGGACGCCGAGCGCCCCGATGTGGTTCTGCCCCATCAGGGCGACCGTGCCGGCCGACAGGATGCGCGCGCCATCGAGCTCGCCGCCGTTGAGCAGCGCGCGGGTGAAGCGGAGGTAGTCGTTAGCTGTCGACGAGAGGCCGCCGCCGCCGATCGGCGTAAAGCCCGAGGTGGGCGGCTGGACGGATTCCCTCACGATCGAACTATCGGCGAGTCGACGGTTGACCGTCACCAGGCGCGCCTCCTTGTCCTTCGGCACGAAGTAAAACGTGTCGGACATTCCGAGTGACGTGAAGATGCGCTGGCGGAAGTAGTCTTCAAGCGGCAGGCCTGATACTTTCTCGACCAGTCGACCTAGCCAATCGGTGCTGGTTCCGTAAAGCCATCGTTCGCCGGGCTCGAACACCAGAGGGCCCACTGGATATTCCTCGCCGGACCGCGGCTTGAAATCGCGTACGATAGAATTCGTAAAGCCGTATCCAAGCCCCGATGTGTGGGTAAAGAGATGCCGGATGGTCACCGCTTTGGTGGCCGGCCGCAGCCGGTAAGCGCCGGTGGCGGCGTCGAAGGATTCGAAGACAGAGAGCTTGGCGAACTCGGGAAAATATTTTTCAACCGGGTCTTC
The DNA here is from genome assembly GCA_035311445.1 of Xanthobacteraceae bacterium. Lineage (GTDB taxonomy): Bacteria > Pseudomonadota > Alphaproteobacteria > Rhizobiales > Xanthobacteraceae > JAJPKK01. The sequence goes on from DATGCX010000072.1 coordinate 3,701, forward strand.
AAGCGTGAAACGGCCCTGCTCGACAAGCTGCATGGCGGCGGTCGAGGTAACGGCTTTGGTCATCGACGCGATCCGGAACAGCGCATCGAGCCGAAGGGGACGCGCCTCGCCGATGTCAGCGACGCCGAACGCCCCCTGGTAGATGATGCGCTTGCGATCGGCGGCCATGACCACGACACCGGCGACGTCTTTGCGCTCGACCGCGGCTCGCATCGCCTCGTCTATGGTGGAGGGTTGCGACAGTTGCGCAGTGGCAGCAAACGGCAAGACTGCCGCGCCGCCGACGAGGGTGATGAACTCGCGCCGCCTCATCGGATCGTTCTCCTGTCTTATGTCGCGAGGCGTATCCCTCGCGATCACGGCGCCGAAGATATCACGGCGACCCACGAGGCTCCACGATGCCAACGCATCGTGCACCATAAATTGCAATGCATCGATGCCCACGGCGGGCGTGGTAATTCAGTTGGGATCACGCCCACATACGATTTTCAATTCGATGCGCTTTTTCCGCGCGAACCGGCGCACATCTTCCGGGAAATCACTGCGTCACGCCCGGACTTTGCCGAGGGCAGCGAGTTCATGCGTCAGCGGTTACTTGCCGTCGGACGTCATCACCACCGGCTCGCCGCAGAGAAGATATCCGGTCTCCGGCAAATACTGATTCGGATGAATCACGAAAACCATGCCGGGCACGAGCTTAAGGTGGTTCTCGAGGCTCACATCTCCGGGCGCAATCGAACCGAAGCCGAGGCCGTATCCGCGCCGGCGGATATGCGGCGGATAACAGAATTCTCCATAGCCTTCCGCTTCGAGCGTGGCATTGATGGCACGGCCGACGTCCGACATGCATGCGCCCGGCCGTGCGGCCCTAATTCCGCTCACCATGGCCCGGACCACGAGCTGATACTTCTCACGCAGAGTCTCGCTTGCGTTTCCCAACACACGACGGTACGGCAAATCTGCGCGAGCTGCCCGCGGTAGCTTGGCGTGATTTCGGCGAGCAAGATGTCGCCGGTTTGCAGGCGGCGACCGGTTGACGGCCCAACGGCGCGCAGACGAGGACCGGCACAGAGCAGCAGGAAATTGTCCTCTGCACCGAGCGTTTTGCTGTGCCATTTGAGTTCGACCGCCAGCTCATCTTCGCTGATGCCTAGTAAAGCAATTTCAAGAACACGCCGGTATCCGCTCTCGGCAATGCGCGTCGCCTCGCCCGCATGCGCAATCTCCTCCTCGGTCTTAATGGTGGCCGGCCCATTGATCGTGTCATCGGCAATTGCGGTGTTGGGCAGCAGTTCGATCAGACGTCGCGCCAGACCCCATGGGGAAACGACAGGCCGGCCAATCCGACCGTTGCTTTGGCAGGAGCGCTCGCCAGCAAGGCACACGGCTAGAGCGCTTATCGGATCATTGGCTGCGATGATGCGGGTGCTCGGACAGGTGTCACGCGCCCGATCGCCGTCCCATTCGGGGGTGACAATAAGCGTCACGGCACCGTCGCGCCAGACCACCACCGCGGCTGGCCCGATCGACTTGAACCCTGTCAGCGCAATGACAGGGTCGGGCGTCTCTATGAAGTGCGAGCCGTCATGAAGCGCGATGAGACCATCGAGCTTTTGCTCATTGATGCCGGCGCAGCCGCACGGAGTCGTTCGCTCAAAGTCATGGGCCCGTATAGCAGCATTCATAGATGTGTACCGTCGTGAGAACTAGACCGGGTGGCAGTCTAAAAATTCTACCGGGCATAGCATTGCCGGCCTTGCGCAAGATTGCGTTTGGTCGAATTTCCGGCGCATTGGCGTGGCAACAAATTGTGCAGACGACGCTTTATTGCCGAGCCATAATTGCGGGCTGTCGAAGATGCTTCGGGGCGGTACGACACAGAGAGTGTCGTACGGTCGGGTGTAGCGACTTGTGCCTCGGCGGGTGGTGGCGATGATTTTGTTCGGTGCCTCGCGTTTTACGACTATGTTGGCGACGATCGCGATCTTAGGCACCGCGGGCAGTTTGTCGTGGATCATTCTTACCCGCACCGATTTGAAATCCAGGCCGAGCGGCGCGGCGGACCGCGCTTCTTCGCTGTCGAGGTCCGCCGGCCATGCTTCGCGCTCGAAGAGCGAGCGGTCCAATAAATTTGCGTTATTCGGACGGAGCGAGCGACCGCAATCGACGGCATCCAGTTGGCGGGACGACTGGGATCAATTACGCGAGCGGTCGGCTGCGCCGCGTGTACTCGCAGATCAACCGGGTGCAAGCTTGCAGGCCGGGGGAGCGGACATGCCCCTTCCGGTTCCGTCGATTATCCGGTCGGATGCGGAGTCCTTGCAGGCCAAATCTCCGCAACCCGCGGCATTTTCACCCCCGCCATCGGTCGAAAGTCAGAAACGCTTGCGCGATGCAAAACCGGAATCGGCAACGGCCGCTACGACACCAAATTCACCCAGGCCGGCTGCCCGGTCCTACTACATAGAAAAATTCGTCGAGCAGGGTGACTCGGGTGAAGTAAAGTTTCGATATCGACGTCAATCCTGCCAGCCTCCAAACATGCCGGATGTCTGTTTCATGCCGCAAGAGGTGCGCCGCAACATCGTGGTGGAGCGGCAGCAGTATTAATGACGACCGCGTGAAATTAGATCGACGGGGACCGCTGTACTTTTTCATTTCCGCGCTGCTTGGGCGAAGAGCAGAAATCAGGGCGCTAAATCTCATCCGGCCCGCCCGCGTTGCCTAAATCACAGTCCAGGAATAAGTCGTCGATCGCCATCGGCCGGCTGATGAGGCCCTGTTGGCGCGTGTAGCGCAGAATGGTTTCGAGATTTTTCCGATTGGCCGGCCCAAGACCATAGGCCCAAGGGTCTGGACCGAGTACTTCCTCCTGTTCTTCCCAGGCGGTCCGCATCCAGGCGAGCGGAACCACGCGCGGGTTTGCTATGCGCCCGTAAGCGATGTTCTTGGCCTCCTCGAAGGCCTGGGTGAGGTTACCAGCGACCCAGGGATACTCGTCGACGATTCCCTGCCTGATCGCCGTCACGTGCATGATCGGGAAGATTCCGGTCTTGCGGTAGTAGTCCTGTTCAATCTCTTTGTAATTCGCAAACAGGCGCACGATGCGCTTATCGCCTTCGATGAAACACCGCGGCAGGGTGGGCGACAGCATCGCGGGAATTTCGCCGTCGGCCAACATAAGGTCGAGCCTTTTGCCGGGCGGGATCATTTCGATGTGCAGTCCTTCTGGCACGTTGAACTTGACGTCTTCCTCGCGCTCCACCACCCAGGTGATGCTCCTGTGCGGCAGTCCGTAATTTTCCTCCAGAATGCCGCGCATCCAGATATTGGAGGCGGGCTGAAAATTGGTGCCGGCGATCTTTTTGCCCGCAAGGTCCTTCGGTTCGCGGATGCCTGCCTTGGCATTAACGAACACGAAGCCGTGGCGAAACCGGCGATGTAGATAGACCGGGATGGCGGCCAATGGCTCGCCGCGGTCACGCGACATGAAATAAGCCCCGACGTTCATCTCACAGACGTCGAACTCATTCTTGCGCGCCATGCGCCAGTGCCGCTCCTTCGAACCCATGCCGGTCAGCAGTACGAGGTCGAGACCGTCGGCCGTCACGCTACCTTCCTTGAGTGCACGCACGATCTCGTAATCGCCGCACGCGACGGTCAACCGCAGCTTGACCGACATGATTTCCTCTCATCCTTGTCATTCGGTGCGCCATCGGGCGAAATGGGCTTCGGCGCGCCGCACGACGGCGTTGAGCACGATCGCCATGACGGCGAGCACGCCGATGAGTCCCAACAGCTTTGTTGGATCGAAGTTCTGCGTGAACAGGGTGGTGAAATAGCCGATTCCCGCGATCGACACATAAAGCTCGGCCAAGAGCACTCCGAGCAGGACGCCGCTCATGCCAAGGCGCATACCGGCAAAGAAGCTCGGCACCATGTGGGGGAAAATGACGTAGCGGAAAATCTGCCAGCGGCTCGCGCCCATTGAACGCGCGCCAATGAGCAGTATCGGCTTGAGGTTCTGCACGCCCGCCACCACGGTGACGGTAACCGGAAACATCCCATGGGTGACCCCGAAGGCGATCTTGGATGCCGCGCCGATGCCGAAAAACAGGATGAACAGCGGCAGGATCGTGACCTGTGGCATCCCGTAGAGCAGCAGAACGATGGGGAAAAAGCTGCGCCGCACAAGCGGCTGCAGCCCGATCGCAAGGCCTAGCACCAGCCCGATCGCAACTGCGAGCACAAAGGCGACTGTGAGTTCGAACAGGGTCAATTGCAGAGCGGCCGGAACACCGCGCGTGCCGAAAACACTGTCGAGCGACGCGATGACCTGCGATGGCGGGCTCAAGAAGAGCGGATCGACGAACCCGCGTGCCGCGATTTCCCATAATGCAAACAGGGCCGTAATGACGATGAGTCGCGCCAGCCATGGCCGCCGCATCAGAACCCGACCTGCGAAACCTCGCCTTGGGGCCGCGGCCACCATTCAGTTCCGCCTCCCGCGCGCTTCGAGCGTCGACACGATCGTGTTGAGCGTCACCGCAATGGCGACGACAAACACGATGTAAGCAAACATGCGCGCCATCTCCATCGCCTCGGCGAGGTGTACGATTCGGTGACCCAGACCGGCAAGGGACGCGAGCGTCTCGCTGCCAATGATCGACAGCAGCGCGGTGGTAAAGCCCATACGCAAGCCGGTGAGAATCACCGGTAATGCAGCTGGGAGCAGCACATGGTGGAACAAATGATAATTGGAGGCCCCCATGGAACGTGCAGCCATCACGAGCAGACGATCCACGTGGCCGAATCCCGCAATGGTGTTGATGACGATCGGAAAAAAGCTAATCGAAGCGCCGAGCGCGATCTTGGACGGGGGGCCGAGGCCAAAGAACAACACGAACAACGGCAGGAACAGGATGATGGGAATGGAATAGATCGCAGCAAACAGCGGGTCGAAGACCTCGATCCAATAGGACGAGCGGCTGATCAGATAGCCCAATGTGAGTCCGCAAGTGACCGAAATCGCAAACGCGACAGCGAGTTCGCCAAGCGTTGTGTTGAGATCGTCGATGAACTCACCCGATTGCAGAATATCCAACAGATTGTCGTAGACGGCGAGCGGGTTGGGCAACAGCAGCCGATTGACGCCCCAACGAGTTGCCGCCAGATACCAGACAACGACGAGGCTGACCAGAAAGCACGCCTGAATGAGGCGGCTCGCCAGGGCGTCGCGACTGGGTCTTTCGCCTGTCTTGCCTACCATTACGCTCGCCCCAATGCCGCCGGCGCGGTGCCGGCGGCAGCCGATTGCTGCACCGCCTTGCGAATTTCGTCATGCAAGAGGCCGTAGAGCTCGTTGCGCAGCGACGTGAACTTCGCCGAAGTCACGAATTCCGGCTTGCGTGGATGCGGCTCGTCAACCGCGATCACCTGCTTGATGCGACCCGGTCGCGCCGAAAACACGGCGACACGATCTGCAAGAAATACTGCTTCACCCAGGCTGTGGGTAACGAACACGATGGTCTTGCGGCTGCGCGCGAGCAGCACCGAGAGATCTTCGCCCAGGATCATGCGGGTCTGCTCGTCGAGCGCGCCGAACGGCTCGTCCATCAACAGGATGGGCGTCTGCAGGCTGAGCGCACGGGCGAGAGCCGCGCGCTGGCGCATGCCGCCGGAAAGCTGCGACGGATAATGCTGAGCGAAATCCTTGAGCCCGACGGCTTCAAGCGCTTCGGCGGCACGCGCCGTACGTTCTGATTTTGCCACGCCTTGAAAAATCATGCCGAGTTCGATGTTTTCGATCACGGTGTTCCAGGGGAACAGGGAATTTTCCTGGAACACAAAAGCAATATCGGCGGGTAGCGGGCCTCGAACGTGTTGGCCTCGTACTTCGACAATTCCGGAACTCGGCTCCATCAAACCGCCGATGATGTTGAGGAGCGTGCTCTTGCCGCAGCCGCTTGGCCCGATGAGGCACAATAACTCGCCGCGCGCAATGTCAAGCGACGTATCCGCAAGCGCCCGCACGAAGCGCCGGTCGCCCTCCACGCCGAACTGATGGGAAACCCCGCGAACCTTTATCGCGGTCTCCGCGGTCACCATCGCGCTGCTTTCAATTCTTTGGAAGAAACGCTTCGGTGTAGAGCTTGCTCATGTCCGGCTTTTCGGGAAGCGATCCCATCTCCACGAAGGAGCGTGCCAGCACGTCGAGCGCCTTCGCATCAAAACGGCCCGTCGGATTGAAGATCGGCATCAGCTCCTCGTAGTTGGCGGTGGCGACCGATTTTGACACTTCCGCCACCCGCATAGCGATCTCGATGGTCTGGTCCCTGTGGTCGCGCATATATTGCACGCTTTCCAGCATCGCCTTGACGAAATTCCGCAACGCTTCCGGATTGCGGTCGATGACCGCCATGCGGGCAAACACCACATGTACGTGAAATTCCGGTATGCGTTCGCCGAAACGCACCAGGATGCGCCCGGCCCCCTCCTCGACAAGACGCAGGACCGTGCTGGTTTCCGTCACTACGCCGTCGACCTGGCGCGTCTTCAGTGCGGCCGCCTGCGCGGTGGTCGTACCGAGGGGGACAATCCTGAAGCCGTCCGGTCCCCAACCGTGGGAGCGCGCCAATTCCTGGGCAAGCCAGTAGGTGAGCGATCCCGTTGTTGAGACGCTCACGGTCCGGCCTTTGAGATCGTCTTCGGTCCTTACCGGCCCGTCTTTCGCCACCACCAACATGATGGAGCGCGGCCGGTCGGCAAGCGCCGCAATCGCCAGCATCGGGGCCCCTTTGACCTCGAACGCGAGGGTGGGCCCGCCGCCGAACGCAATGTCGATGGCATCAGCGCTCATCGCCTGCACCAGGCGGGCATCGCCACCGAAGTTCGCAATCTCGAGATTGATCCCATGCTGCTTGAAAATCCCCGCCGCGAGACCGACATCCGCCGCCACGAAGGCAAAGTTTTGCGCCTGCGCCTTGCCCAAACGGAGCTTGGTTTGCGCTTGTGCGCCAGGGGCCGCCAATGTGGCTGCACCAACCGCGATCGCCAGCCACCACACCAGTTTGCTACGCCACTGCATGCTGCTTTTCCTCTTCGCAGTCGGACCGAGGTTCAATCGGCCGGCACTTCAATGGGCAGGCAAAAACGCTTCCGTGTAGAGCTTCGTGGCATCTGGCGCTTCTGGCAAGGTCTTGAGTTCCAGTTAGGCTTCGCCAAACGTTCGAGCGCCACCGCGCCGAACCGGCCATCATAGGACTGCGATCATAAGTTCAAAAAACTCCTAAGGCGGGGAAGAAGAATCTTTCTCAACCGCATCGGTAGCTTTTGCAAACGACCCTGAAATATGCACACTATCCGGCAAAACATAATGAGCCCGCCGACGGTCGCTCGCGACGATGCGGCTTGGTGTGCCTAGGTAATCTCGGAAACCGAGAGTGGAGGAGAAGACATGAAGACACGAAAAAGTATGTATTTGGGCGTGGCGGTAGTCGCTATTGCCTTGGCGTTCGGCGTGGCGCCGACGACCGTCATGGCTCAGCAAGCCGCACCGGTCAGTATCGGGGCTACCGATATCGGCGGGGTGGTGCGGGGACCGAATGGACCGGAAGCCGGTGTGTGGGTCATCGCGGAAACCACCGACCTTCCGACCAAGATGAGCAAGACCGTGGTGACCGACGATCAGGGGCGCTACGTGGTCCCGGACCTGCCCAAGGCCAACTACGTCGTCTGGGCGCGCGGCTATGGCCTCGTCGATTCCGCCAAGACAACGACCGAGCCCGGCAAGATCGTGAATATCACGGCGGTGCCGGCACCGAATGAAGCAGCCGCGGCCGAACTCTATCCCGCGATCTACTGGTTCGCGATGCTGCATATCCCGGCGAAGGACAAGTTCCCCGGCACCGGCACCGGGGCGAACGGCAACGGCCTGCCGACCACGATGAAGAGCCAGTTGCAGTGGGCCGACCAAGTCAAGACGAATGGCTGCTATGCGTGCCACCAGCTCGGCAACCGGGCGACCCGCGTCATTCCGAAGGAACTCGGCACTTTCAAAAACTCCGTCGAGGCATGGGAGCGCCGCGTTCAGTCCGGACAGGCGATGACAGGAATGGCAGCGGCTCTTGGGCGTCAGGAGCCTAAGCTGTCGATCGCCAATCTTGCCAACTGGACTGATCGGATCGCAGCCGGCGAATTGCCGTTCGCGAAGCCCGAGCGCCCGCAAGGCGTCGAGCGCAACGTCGTGATCACCCAGTGGGACTGGGGTGACGCCAAGTCTTATATGCATGACCAGGTTGCGACCGACAAGCGCAAGCCGACCGTCAACCCGTACGGCAGGCATTATGGGGCGACCGAAGAGAGCGCCGAGTGGTTCCCGGTGTTCGACGAGAAGACCAATACGCCCACCAAGGTCACGATGCCGGTGCGGGACCCCAGCATCGAATCGAGCAAGAGCAACACCATGGCGCCCTCGCCCTATTGGGGCGACGAGGCGATCTGGGACGCAAGAACCAGCATTCACAGCTTGATGATGGACGAGAAGGGTGAAGTCTGGTTCACCTCGCGCGTTGGCAAGCCCGAGAACCCGGCGTTCTGTCAGGCGGGGTCGGATCACCCATCGGCCAAGGCGTTCCCGATCAAGGAATCGACCCGTAGCCTGTCGGTATACGATCCCAAGACGAATACCACCAAGCTGATCCGGACCTGCTACAACACCCATCACGTTGTGTTGGCGGAGGATGCCGATAACACGGTTTGGATCAGCCAAGGCGGACCGCAGCAGGGCGTCATGGGCTGGCTGAACCGCCGGATCTACGAAGAGACGGGCGACGAGGCGAAAGCCCAGGGCTGGGCCCCGATCGTCATCGACACGAACGGCAACGGCAAGCTCGATGATTACGTGCAACCGAACCAGCCCGTTGATCCCGCTAAGGACAAGCGTATCAACGCTGGACTTTATGGCGTCGGTGTGAATCCGGCGGACGGCACGGTCTGGGGCTCCGTGCTCGGATATCCCGGCTACGTGCTGCGGTTTGATCCCAAGACCAAGCTGTCGGAAATCTACGAGCCGCCGTTCCCGGGCTTCGGGCCGCGCGGCTTCGATATCGACCGCAACGGTGTCGCCTACGTGCCGCTGTCGAGCGGCCATCTTGGCGCGTTCGATCGCCGCAAGTGCAAAGGCCCACTCAACGGCCCACAGGCCGCTGAAGGCAAGCTGTGTCCTGAAGGCTGGACGCTGACGCCGTTCCCGGGCCCGCAGTTCCGCGATGTCGCCGAAAGCGGCAGCGCGGAGGCGAGCTACTACACCTGGGTCGATCAGCAAAACACTGCCGGCCTCGGCAATAACGTTCCGCTGGCGACCGGCAACGCCAACGAATCGCTGATGGCGCTCGTCGACGGCAAGTGGGTCAACATGGTCGTCCCCTATCCGCTCGGCTTCTTCGCCAAGTGGATCGACGGCCGCATCGATGATCCGAATGCCGGCTGGAAGGGCCGCGGCCTGTGGACGACGGACGGCAACCGAACGCCGTTCCATCGCGAAACCGGCAAGGGAACGCTGCCGAAGATCGTCAAGTTCCAGGTCCGTCCGGACCCGCTCGCGCACTAATCCAGGGATTTGGGTCGGATCGCCGCTTGGTCCGACTCAGTCCTAACCGAATGCCCGGCCTAGCGGCCGGGCATTCATGTTTTTTGGGCATAAGTTTTTGAGTTCGATATCGGCCGGGCGGGCGACGCGCCGACCAAACATACTGCACCCTGTCTTTGCAACAGCGCCGAAATGTGCGTGTATACGATTTCAAACAAAAAGAACCGAACCGCCGGTAGGTATCGATCGGACTTGGTGTCGGTCGCATTCATGCAGAAATGCACCTGGAGGATCCACATGACGACAAAACGTGAATTATATTCGGGTGCGGCGACGATTGCCCTGGTGCTCGCACTTGGGCTTGCGCCGACATGCATCAACGCACAACAGAGCGCCCCGGCGGTGAGCATCGGGGCGACCGATATTGGCGGGGTAGTGCGTGGACCGAATGGACCGGAGGCCGGCGTCTGGGTGATTGCTGAGACCAGCGATCTTCCGACCCGGATGAGCAAGACTGTCGTAACCGACGATCAAGGTCGCTACGTCATCCCCGATCTGCCGAAGGCCAACTACATCATATGGTCGCGCGGCTATGGACTGGTTGACTCCACCAAGATCACCAGCGAGCCCGGCAAAATCGTGAACATCACGGCGGTGCCGGCGCCGAACGACGCGGCGGCGGCTCAGTATTATCCGGCCATCTACTGGTACGCGATGCTGAACATTCCCGGCAAGGAGATGTTCCCAGGCACCGGGCCGAACGGCAACGGCATGGCCACCGCGATGAAGAGCCAATTGCAGTGGCTCGATCAGGTCAAGACCAACGGTTGCTATGGCTGCCATCAACTCGGCAATAAGGCGACGCGCGTGGTCCCGAAGGAACTCGGCACATTCAAGACCTCGGTGGAGGCATGGGAGCGCCGTATCCAATCCGGGCAGGCGATGGTAAACATGGCTGCCGCGCTGGGCCGTCAGGACGCCAAGGTATCGCTTGCGAACTTCGCCAACTGGACGGACCGGATCGCCGCCGGCGAGCTGCCTTTCGACAAGCCTGATCGCCCGCAAGGCATCGAGCGCAACATCGTCATCACTCAATGGGACTGGGCTGACCCAAAGGTGTACCTGCACGACCAGGTCTCGACGGACAAGCGCAAGCCGACAGTCAACGCCTATGGCAAGAACTACGGCGCCACTGAGGAAAGTGCCGAATATTTCCCGATTCTGGATTCGCAGGCCAACCGTGCCACTGTGGTCAAGATGCCGGTGCGCGACGCCGATATGGAGACGACCAAGAACAACACCATGGCGCCGTCCCCCTACTGGGGCGAGGAGGCAATCTGGGACAGCCGCAACAGCATGCATAATCCGATGATGGACGAGCGCGGCGATGTGTGGTTTACGTCGCGCGTCGGCAAGCCTGAGAATCCAGCCTTCTGCCAGGCCGGCTCGGATCATCCGTCTGCCAAGCTGTTCCCGATCAAGCAATCGACCCGGCATCTGGCCTTCTATGACCCGAAGACCGGAAACACCAAGCTGATCCGGACCTGCTTCAACACCCATCACTTGGTCTTTGCGGAAGATGCCGACAATACGTTGTGGACCAGCGCGGGCGGACCGCAACAAGGTGTCATCGGCTATTTGAATCGCCGGATCTACGAAGAGACCGGCGACGAGGCGAAGGCCCAGGGCTGGTTCCCAATCATCGTCGACACCAACGGTAACGGCAAGGTCGACGAGTACGTGCAACCCAACCAACCAGTCGATCCCAGCAAGGACAAGCGCATCAACGCCGGTTTCTATGGCGTTGGCGTGAACCCGGTCGACGGCACGATCTGGGGCTCGGTTCTCGGCTATCCGGGCTATGTTATCCGCCTCGACCCCAAGACGCAATTGTCGGAAGTGTATGAACCGCCGTTTCCAGGCTTTGGCCCGCGCGGCTTCGATATCGACCGCAATGGGGTCGCCTATGTGCCTCTCTCAAGCGGCCACATGGGTCAGTTCGATCGCCGCAAGTGCAAGGGCCCGCTGAACGGACCTCAGGCGGCCGAAGGCAAACTGTGTCCGGAAGGCTGGACACTGATTCCGTTCCCGGGACCGCAGTTCAAGAATGTGGCCGAGAGCGGCAGCGCCGAGGCGAGCTATTACACCTGGGTAGACCAGTTCAACACTTCCGGTCTGGGCGCCAACGTCCCGATGGCGACCGGCAACGCCAACGAGTCGCTGATGGCCTGGGTGGACGGCAAATGGGTCAACATGCGGGTTCCGTATCCACTCGGCTTCTTCGCCAAGTGGATGGACGGCCGTATCGATGATCCGAATGCCGGCTGGAAAGGCCGCGGTGTGTGGACGACCGACGGCAACCGCACACCGTTCCATCGCGAGACCGGTAAGGGTACGCAGCCCAAGGTGGTCAAGTTCCAGGTTCGTCCGGATCCGTTGGCGCGGTAACTCGCGTTGACGCTTGCGGCCGAATCCCCGATGCGGCCGTCGCCTGGAAAAATGCCCGGCCACTGGCCGGGCATAGTTTCTTCGGATGGATGCGCGCCGACGCGACACAAACGGAACTGCCCGACACAACGTCGCGCAGCCCGCCACGCTATTGGCTGCTACATCGCTTGCGGGCGCGACCGGCGGAATTTCGCACCCGCTCGCGCGTCATCAGGTTGTAGCGTATCCGCTCGGCATGATTACGCAACACGATACTATTCCTATTCGCCGCCTTACCGGGCTCGCTTTCCAACACTTAGCGGAACCCGAACGGGAACCGCGCGGGAAGTCGAGACTGCGTGGCCATTATCATTTCCCCACCCATCCAATGCGGAACTCAAACGCAATCAACGCGAGGCGCCACCAGCTCTGAAACGCGAGACTCTGACGAACGCAACACTTCTGATAACGTCAAACGCAACGCCTCAATACTTCTGGCGAGATCCCTCGTCCCAGCTTTGGTTCCGGTTCCGATCCGGTCTTCGAACATACGAGCAGGCCCTCAGGCCCCGTCTCGGAGGCTCGCCGCCCGGCACTTGACGTGCTAGGAAGGCATCGTGACGAGAACGTGGCCGAGATGAATGTCCAGCTGAAAAAACCGATCGAAGAAACAAAAGTTGGGGATATCGCCGCCGTCATGCGGACAATCGGCGCCAATGCACGTGGGGCCGCCGCAATTCTGTCGACGGCGGCATCGACTGAAAAGGAGCCTGCGATCAGGGCCATGGCTCAAGCGGTCAGGACCGCCGCCCCGGCAATCCTGGCGGCCAATTGCGAGGATGTGGCAGAAGCCGTGAAATCGGGCGCGACCCCTGCCTTCGTTGACCGACTCAAACTCGACGAGAGGCGCATCGCCGCCATTGCTGACGGCATCGATACGGTCGCGGCGCTAAGTGACCCCGTCGGCACCGTGATGTCGGCCTGGGATCGACCGAACGGAATGCGCATCGAACGGGTACGGGTCCCGCTCGGGGTCATTGGGGTCATCTACGAAAGCCGGCCGAACGTTACGGCGGACGCAGGAGCGCTTGGCCTCAAGGCTGGCAATGCCGTGATTCTCCGCGGCGGCTCCGACAGCTTTCGATCCTCCCGCGCCATTCACGCAGCCATTGCAGCGGGCCTGTCCGGCGCCGGCCTGCCTGAGACCGCAATTCAACTGGTGCCGACCCGGGATCGCGATGCCGTGGGCCTGATGCTGACAGGCCTCGACGGCGCAATCGACGTGATCGTTCCCCGCGGCGGCAAGGGGTTGGTGGCCCGCGTGCAGGCTGAAGCGCGCCTGCCGGTATTTGCTCATCTTGATGGCAATTGCCATGTCTATGTGGACAAGGCCGCCGACCCCGATATGGCGCGATCGATCGCGCTGAATTCCAAGATGCGGCGCACCGGCGTGTGTGGCGCCGCCGAAACGCTGCTCGTCGACAAAGGCGCCGCCCCAACTCTTCTCGCACTGCTGGTGCGCACGCTCATTGATGCCGGATGCGAGGTGCGTGGCGACCGCGATACGCAGGCCGCCGATCCTCGCGTAAAATGCGCCACCGAGGAGGATTGGAGCACCGAATACCTCGACGCCATCATTGCCGTGAAGCTGGTCGATGGGGTCGATGAGGCCATCGCGCATGTAGAACGCTATGGCTCCCACCACACCGA
>DATGCX010000073.1:0-4903 GCA_035311445.1 Xanthobacteraceae bacterium
CTCGGTGTTTCGTTCGGGCCGGAAATCATCCTCAAGCCCACGCGGCTTTTCTCCAAAGCGACGCAAGTGCTCGTCACCGCGATGGAGGAGGCTCAAGTCAAGCGGTTGATCTGCGTGACGGGCTTCGGGGCGGGCGACAGCCGCGGGCGCGGCGGGTTAGCATTCTCTCGTCTCAGAGATTTCGATGATCGTCACCTCTACGTCTCCCGGGATCGCAGTCGCAACGATCAAAGCGATCATTTCATTGAACATCGTTGCGGCTCAGCCGCGAAGGACCGACTGAAACCAACGAAATTCGGGCTTTGTTGTAATTCCGCAACAGCGAAAGACTTTCCTTCATCGGGCGCGATAATGGGTAGCGCTAAACGGATCTTTAGAATTAAGATTTCAGTGCATTTCATTCGAAATGCGGGGGAGAGCCATGCGCAAGCTGTTCCATACGGCCGTCGCCGTAGCGGCGCTGCTGGCACTTTCGATGGCGGCGAATGCCGCTGAAGTTGGCGCGCGCCCTCCGGTCTATGCGCCTCCTCCAATCTATGTGGCTCCGCCGTTCAGTTGGACTGGATTCTACCTCGGCGCCAACATCGGTGGAGCCTGGGGCCGACGTAACGTGACCGACAGTCTCTTCGGCCTGAGCCTGAGCAACAGTGTAAACAACAACGGGGCATTCATCGGAGGAGGCCAACTCGGGTACAACTATCAGTTCGGCAATTTCGTTCTCGGTATTGAAGGGGACTTCGACGGGGTTGCAAACACCAATACTGCGGCCAACGGAGTTGTTGGCCCAGGCATTGGAACGATCCTGCTGACTTCCAACAACAGGTGGATCACGACCCTGGCTGCCCGAGTCGGCGTCGCGAATGACACCTGGCTGTTTTATGGCAAGGCCGGCGGCGGGTGGGTCGGCAGCGACAACTTCACCATCACCAATACGGTGACGGGCGCATCGATCACCGGCTCCAACACCAACACCAACAGCGGCTGGCTGGTAGGCGCGGGCATCGAATGGGCGTTCGCGCCCAATTGGTCGGTGAAGATCGAGTATGATTATCTAGGACTGAACAGCCAGACATTCACTGCTCCAGCCGGAGGGTTCCTCGCCGGCGACACTTTCACCACCAGCAACCCGAATGTTCAGATGGTGAAAGTTGGAGCCAACTACCTATTCAAATATGGGGTGGGCGGCTACTGATCGGCGAAGTTGCAACCAAACGATGGGATCGGATGAAGGCAGGCGTTAGGTATGCCAACGCTTTCATCCGCGCAAAGGCATGACCACCTGTCACGCCAATGCGAAGTGATCAATGCGCCATCAAGACAGGCAAGGACGCATTTGCCAAGATGTGCCGGGTGGCTCCGCCGAAAATCATCTGTCGCAACCGGCTCTGGGTATAGGCGCCCTTGATCAGCAGGTCACACTGCAGCGACGCTGCGTGCGCCAGGATGGCCTCGCCGGTGCTGCGACCCTCGGGCTGGACAGTGATGGGTTCGCACAGCACGCCATTGCGATGAAGATAGCGGGCGAGCTCTTCGCCGGTCGGCCCTGGCACGGTTCCACCCTGCACTGTCAGCACGACGACATGACTTGCTTTCTTGAGAAGCGGCATTGCAGCGGCCGTCGTTCTTGCCTGTTCGGTGCTGCCATTCCATGCAATCAGGATTTTCTCGCCCATGCGCTGCGGCGGGGACGGCGGTGCAATCAAGACGGGACGGCCGGATTCGAATAAACCGGCTTCAATCGTCGTTATGCTGGGTCTCGACCGCCTGCTGGCGCCTGGTCTCCCCAACACAATGACGTCGAAGACACGGCCGTAGCTGCCGACAAATGGGTCCCCGTCCGGAGCGGCATCCAACCAACCGAATGAAAGAGCGCCGTCCCTACTCGCCCTCGCCACGCCATTTCCGGTCATGAATTTCTCGAACACGCCGCGGGCTTCCTTCGCCATCTCGGCGTCATGATCCCTGATCTCCTCGATCGGCAGTGGAACTCCGGAATCCAGCGCGTAGAGCTCGATCATGGCAGGGAACAAGGCGAAACCCTCCATGTAACTGTCGAACTTGCGCGCAAGCAGAAGCGCGGACTGCAAGATCGAAGGCAGGAGGGCATTTTGCTCGGTCG
Source organism: Xanthobacteraceae bacterium (assembly GCA_035311445.1). GTDB lineage: Bacteria > Pseudomonadota > Alphaproteobacteria > Rhizobiales > Xanthobacteraceae > JAJPKK01. The sequence continues at coordinate 2,120 of DATGCX010000073.1, forward strand.
GAACAAGAATGCTCTTCATGTCGTGGGCCGCCTCACAGCAACGCTTCCATGTTCCAGCGACATTACTGGACTAGCCAGCGTGAGAGTAGTCATCCGAGCGCCCCTGCAGCAATGTGGACCCTGGCGAAGGCACATTTGCATCAGCGACGCTTAGTTGTTCCGCTTGGTCATAAACGAGACCTGCATAGCGCCGGATCGATCGCCGTTGCCGGCACTTGGACCCCACTTGGACCCACTCGCTCAGTGACTTGGATGCCACACCGGGAAGACGAGGGAAGCAAAAACGGAATACATATCCTAGATGCCGGAAACGAAAATGCCCGAGCCGCAGCCGGGCCCGCAGCCCGGACGCTGGGTGCTCAGTCATGGCGAGATCCGCACCATCGTGTTCGGGCTCATGCTGGCGATGTTCCTCGCCGCGCTCAATCAGACCATCGTCGCCACCGCCCTGCCGACCATCGGGCGCGATTTTCGCGATTTCGAACTCCTGCCGTGGATCGTTACAGCATACCTGCTGAGTTCGACCGTGGTCGCGCCGCTGTACGGAAAGCTCAGCGACATCTACGGGCGGCGCGCCATGATGCTCGCGAGCATCGGTATCTTCGTGGCCGGCTCCGCCGCCTGTGCCGCAGCGCATGACATGATCATGCTCATCCTCGGCCGTGGTCTGCAGGGGATTGGCGGCGGCGGTATTCTCCCATTGGCGCAAGCGATTCTTGCCGACGCGGTCGCGCCCCGCGAGCGCGGCCGCTACCAGGCCTATATGGGGAGCGTCTGGGTTACCGCGGGGCTCGGCGGTCCAGTCGTCGGCGGCATTCTGACCGAGCACTTCCACTGGTCAATCATCTTCTGGTTCAATGTTCCGTTGGGGCTGGTCGCAGCCACCATGGCGCACAGGAGCCTCAAGGGCCTGCCGCGCCACGACCGCAAGCACAAGCTCGACCTGCTCGGCGCCGGCCTGATGGCGGCCTCGGCAATCCCGCTGCTGCTGGCGCTCACCTGGGGCGGGTCGCGTTATCCCTGGCTTTCCGCACCCATTGCCGCGCTGGTCCTGGCCGCAGCCGTACTGTCGTTCCTGTTCATCTGGCGGTTGATGAAGGCTTCCGAGCCGTTCCTGCCGCTGCCTGTCCTCGCCAATCCGGTGATGCGTATGGGCACCGTGTGCACTTCGTTCTCGCAAGGCGTGGTGATCGGGCTCACCATCTTCCTGCCGCTCTATTACGAGGTCGTGCACAAATTCACGGCAAGCGACTCCGGCCTCGCGCTCATTCCCATCGTCGTGATGTCGACACCCGGATCGATCCTGGCAGGTCGCGCGATGATGTTTCTCAACCACTACAAGCGCGTGCCGATCGTCGGCCTCTCGTGCTCGATCGCGGCGCTCTCGGTCCTGGTCTGGAATCCGGCAACACCGCCGATCTGGGTCGCCGCAGTCCTGAGCGTGGTCGCGTTCGGCATCGGCACCACCTATCCGGTCGGCACGGTCTCGATCCAGAATGCCGTGTCGCGCTATCAGGTCGGGGCCGCCATGGGAGCGATGAACTTCTTCCGTGGACTGACCGCGGCGTTCATTGTAGCGATCATGGGCGCCATCCTGCTGGCGACTCTCGGCGTTGCGCCCGAACGCGGGGGCCACGTCACGGTCATGACCGCAACGGCGGCAAACGCACTTGGCGTCGATCTGGCACACGTTTTCCGGGGCTTGTTCGCGTTCGGGGTCCTGTGCCTGATCAAAAGCCTGGTCGCCTTGATCCGCATGGAGGAGCGTCCATTGCGCGGCCGAAATTGAATTGGAGGTCTGTGAACACAAGATCACGTTCTGAAAAGGGGGGGTGCCGGTGTTCTTCCGCATCGGCCTCGATGTCGGCTCGGGGGTCAAAGTGAGAAAACCTCACGCCGAGCATATGTTTTCCGGTTGCTCCGATAGCTGATGTAAGCGAGCCGTGCTGATTCCGAATCGTGCCAAAATCCCGACATTATGAAATCGGCGGGTTCGCTGGCGGGTGATTATTCAAACCCAAGCGTCGAGCGAAATTCCACGGCGAGCACGACGAACACAAACAAGCCCACTAGACCACACAGTATCATGAGCACTGTTTTGCCCGATGGGCTGCTCGACGGCAGATCGTTGTTGACGCTGTAATCGGCGCTTTTCACCGAGAACTCATCAGTGTCGGTCGTAGTCACCGCCTTAGGCAAGATCACAGGGACTCTCGGAGCCCTCGGCGACGATGCTCTGTTCTGCTTGTTCCTGACCCTGTTCGCCTCGCAGAGACCCGCGCACGGCGGCAGGAAACCAAAGTCCACATCGTCGCCCGCCGGATTGTAGCTGGCAAAGGCATCGGCCAGCGCCACCACTGCTACATCTGCGGACGCGGGCTGAGCGACCGGCAGTCGATATGACGCTCGCCAACGTGCGCGAGCTGGGCGTGCACCACCTGATCGGCTTCCGTCTCAACGACGCGTGTCGGCATCAGGCGCTGATCGGAGGGCCGGCGCGCCTACCGCTTCGTGAACCGTTTAGTTTACTCGACCACCGCGATAATCTCGATCTCAACCATTGCCTCTGGCTGAGCGAGACCGCCGATCTGGATCGTCGTGCTGGTCGGACTGGCTACCCCGAAGTAGCGCATGCGCACGTCGGAGCACTGGGAGAATGCTTGGTAGTCCGTGACGAAGGTGTTGGTCTTAACAACATCGGCCCAAGTCGCGCCAGCGGCCTTGAGGCAGGCGTCGAGGTTCTTAAAGGTCTGTTCGAGCTGCGCCCGCATGTCGCCCGGGCCG
>DATGCX010000074.1:0-20159 GCA_035311445.1 Xanthobacteraceae bacterium
CTGACCGCTGACGCGTTCGGCCACCATGCTTGCGACGAGATAACCGAGATTGAAGTATTGGAAGGTGCTGCGAATGTCGTCGCTCGGCTCCAAATAGCGCATTGCCCCCAGCATTTGCGCGGGTGACAGATCGCCGGGCACCCATATCCAATCATGGCGCGGCAGCCCGGAATGATGGCAGAGCAAATCGCGCACCGTGATGCGGTCAGTCGCGACGGCGTCACGGAGCCGGAATTCCGGGATGTAATCCCGCACCGGCTTCTTCCAATCAAGGCGCCGCTCGTCTATCAAAAGGGCCAGGCCCGTGGAGGTGAACGACTTGGTGATCGAGCCGATCAGGAACTGTGTGTCGGTTGTCACCTTCAAGCCGGCTTCGACATCGCGAAGGCCATAGGCCCTGACCAGCGCCACCTCCCCGTTTTGCACCACCGCGACGGCGAGGCCCGGAATCTTCCACTCGTCCATCGCTTCCGTGATGAGAAGTTCGAGCGCGGGAATGAAGGCCGCAATGGACTCGCTGCGCGCGACAGATTGGGATGCCATCGAAAAGATTCCTCGACTGGAGAAACGGAGTGTACTGCCGGAATGCGCACAGCGCGCGTAACGACCGTCCGCCACGTTCATTGGCCCTCGAGCGTGGCTCGCGGGGCTCAGAAGTCGAAGGAATCTTTCAAAATCATGTCAGCTTCCTCGATTGAGGCGTGGACCACACGCAGGTTAAGCTTCGGGAGGCGGTATCGATTGCTCCGGGTCCCACAGACATTCGAACAGCCGCACATGGGGCGGCCGCAGCATCACGAATAGCACGACGCCCACCACCAGGCCGCCATGATGCGACGCGAGCCGCGCGGCTCACACTCCCGCGCCGCCGTTCGCGTCGTGCGCCCATTTCGTAAACGCGACCAGCACAGGCTCGGCGCGCACATCGGCAGGTCGCAGCGGGCGGGCAAAGGACAGGCCCGCGAGCGTGCGCACGCGCGACAGCGCCACATAGACCTGGCCGGGTGCAAAGGCGCCGGCACCGAGATCGACGCGGACATCGTCGAGCGTCAGCCCTTGCGCCTTGTGGATCGTCACCGCCCAGGCATGGATGAGCGGAATCTGTCGATAGGCGCCGACGACCTCGTTGTCGATGCGCTGCTCGGCCTCGTTCCAGCGCTGGCGCACTTTTTCCCACGTTACCGGCGCCACCAGGTGCTCGTGCGGGCGGCGGTCGAACCGCACGAATGCGCCTTCCGGTCCCAGCCGCGTGACCGTGCCGAGCGAGCCGTTGACGAAACGACCTTGCGGATCGTTGCGCACCGCCATGACGCGCGCACCGACGGCAAGCTCAAGATATTCTGGCACCGGCAGGTTGGCGGCTCCGATGGCGAAGTCGCGCTCGATCGCGGCGCGGAAGCCCGCCCGGGTGGCCCCGAGTGCCGCGAGGCCCTGGTGATTGTAACGCTCGGCGGCAATGCGCGTCGGCGTCAGCAGCAGCGGTTTGACGCCGTCGCGATGCGGACCGACGCAGCGCCCATTGAGCCGCTCCAACGCATCCCCGATACCCTCGCGTGAGCGGATGCGCCCGAGAATGTCGACGAAGTCCTGCTCGTCCTGCCGCCATACCCGGTCGAGAGTCACGGTCTGGACCGACATGGACTGCAGCGCGTGGGCATTGAAGGCGTAAGGCGCCTCATAGCCGAGGACCTTGAGCATCGGCCAATCCTGCTCCGGCACGACCGGCGGCAATTGCAGGAAATCTCCCACCATGACGATCTGAACGCCGCCGAACGGCCGCTTGTCGGCGCGCACTTGGCGTAGCCGCGCATCGACGGCATCGATCACGTCGGCGCGCACCATGGAAATCTCGTCGATGACGAGCCGCTTCATGCGACGGTAAAGCGATCCGAACTTGCCGCCCCTGGAGAGATTCCTTGCATCGAGAACCGCATGCTCCAGGTGGAAAAATGAGTGGATGGTCTGTGCCCGGGCATTCAGGGCTGCAATCCCGGTGGGTGCCACCGTAGCCTGCAGCTCTCCGCCGGGCCGGCGCTTGTTGTATTGCACGAGCCGCGTCTTGCCGGTACCTGCGCGGCCTGCGATGAGGATGGCGGGCGTGCGGGCATCGATGGCGGCGAGTGCCTGACAGACGCCAGGGCTTGCTTCATAGGCCTCGTCGCGCACGAACGCGTCGGCGGAACCGTTTCCCTTCGCCGCGCTCTCGCGGTTGAAATTCGCAAATTTCTTGGGGCTGCTAGTCTTATTTGCCGACCCGTGGGCCTGCTGGGTGGAAGGCTGTTTCATGAACGCGCGGTCCCCATGCCCTCGATGCTCGTAGCCCGGATGAAGCGCCGGCCCTTGCCGGCGCGCAATCCGGGACCACCCTGGCAATTGCGGTAGGCCGTTTCAACCATTTCCGGGCGACCTGGGGAAAGCTTGTCGCTGCCCGATCGGCTGCCCCCGGATGACGCGCCGGCAAAGCCAGCGCTCTATCCGGGCTACGTGCGACATGCCCCCTACTCCGGCAGTCCCTCGACGATGTATTGCCGCGACTTCGCCTCCCGCTCGCGCGCGGCGGCAATCTTCACGTAGGCCGGCGAGGCGCGCCATGCCTGCGCCTGCTCGAAGCTATCGAACACGCTGATGACGATCCGCGGCTTGGGCGGCTCGCCTTCGATGCCGATGTTGCGACCGCCGCGGACAAGGTAACGACCCCCAAAGGGCTCGATGGTCGCCTGCGCATGCGCTGCGTAGTCGCGCTGGAAAGTCGCCATGTCGCCCGTAATCTCCACTTCGGTGACCACATAGGCCTTTGGCGTGGCGGGTGTCTTTCGCCCGGCGACGGCAGCTCCCACGGCTGCGCCGAAAACCGCGGCCAACGCGACAGCATAATAGGTTTCGATCAACGGCACCTCCATTTCAACGATCGGGCACGAAGACGAGTCCCAACGACGCCGGGGCGGTCGAGCCGGAAACGCCGCGGCGACGGGAAATTGCGATCAACACCACCACCGTGGCGAGATACGGCAACGATGACATGAACTGCGACGGGATCGGCAGGCTCATGGCCTGGGCGTGAAGCTGCAGGATGGTGACGGCGCCGAACAGGTAGGCCCCAATGACGACCCATCCCGGCCGCCACGACGCGAACACCACCAGGGCAAGCGCAATCCAGCCACGCCCGGCCGTCATGCCGGGGATGAAGAACGGCGTGTAGGCGAGCGGCAGATAGGCGCCGGCAAGCCCGGCGCAAGCGCCGCCGATCAGCACCGCATAAGCGCGGATGCGCAGCACCGGATAGCCGAGCGCGTGCGCGGAGAGGTGATTGTCGCCAACGGCGCGCAGAATGAGTCCAGCGCGGGCGCGGTACAGGAACCACCAGATGCCGACCACTAGCGCGATCGATGCATAGACGAAACCGTCCTGGCCGAATGCGATCTTGCCGACAAATGGCAGATCGGTCAGCACGGGAAGCCACAGATGTGGCGCCGGCTCAATGCGCATGCCGACGAAGCCGGCGCCGATCAGTCCGGACAGGCCGATGCCAAAGATGGTCAGCGCAAGGCCCGCCGCCACCTGGTTGACGGCAAGTCCGATGGCGAGCGCCGCGAACACGGCCGACATCGATAGCCCGGCGATCATCCCTGCGAGTGCGCCGATGATGACCGACCCGGTGAAATGGGCGCCCGCAAAGCCGCATGCCGCGCCCATGATCATCATGCCTTCGAGGCCGAGATTGAGCACGCCGGCGCGCTCGGTGACGAGTTCACCCGCCGCCGCGAGAAGGAGCGGCGTCGAAGCGGCAAGCACCGACAGGATGATGGCCTCAAGCAATCCCATCGGCGGCTCCGGGATGGGATGAAACGATGCGGATGCGGTAGAGAATCAGCGAATCGCAGGCGAGCACATAGAACAGCAGAATGCCCTGAAACACCTTGGTGAGATCGAGGGGCACCTTGATGGAAATCTGCGCCTGCTCGCCGCCAATAAAGGTGAGCGCAAGGAACAGTCCGGCGATCAGAATGCCGACCGGATTGAGCCGGCCGAGAAACGCTACGATGATCGCCGTGAAGCCGTATCCGGGCGAAAAGGCTGGCTGCAGATGGCCGACAGGACCCGCCACCTCGATGATGCCGGACAGCCCGGCGAGCGCGCCCGAGATCAGGAAAGTCAGGATCGCCAGCTTGTCGGCGTCAAAGCCGGCAAACCGGGCCGCCCGCGGCGCTTCGCCGACCACGCGTATCTCGAAGCCCTTGATGGTGCGGCCGAGCAGGACCGCCGTGACCGCGACCACCGCAAGCGCGATCAATGCACCCAGATGCAGGCGGGTCTCCTCGATGAGAATCGGCACCGTGGCGACCGGATCGAACTCCGCCGTGGTCGGGAAATTCAGGCCATGCGGGTCGCGCCAGGGACCGCGCACCAGATAGTCGAGCAGCAGATCCGCGACATAGACGAGCATCAGGCTGGTGAGAATCTCGCTCGCCCCGAAACGCACCTTTGCGATCGCCGGAATGAGTGCGTAGAGCGCGCCACCCGCTGCGCCCAGCACCAGCATGGCCGGCAACACCCAGGCGCCCGCGTCGGTCCCTTGAGTCTTCACCGCAAGCCATGAGCCGCATACGGCGCCGATCAGGAACTGCCCCTCGGCTCCGATATTCCACACATTGGCGAGGTAACACAACGACAGGCCGACCGCGATCATCACGAGCGGTGTCGCCTTCACAACGAGCTCGACCAGCGAATAGCTGTCGGCGAGCGGCTCAACGAAATAGACCACAAGCGCCGTGACCGGATTCTTGCCGAGCGCGGTAAACAATATCCCCATGGTCACCAGCGTCAGTAAAATCGCCATCAGAGGAGACGCGATGGCGATGACGGCGGAACGTTCAGCCCGTCGTTCAAGTACCAGGCGCATGACCCGCTCCGGTTCGGTCCGGTTGTGCGCCGGTACCTGCCGCTCCTTCGCTGTTACTGCCGCCCATCAGCAACCCAAGCGACTCGCGGGTCGCCGCTGCGGCGTCGGCTGCCTCCGAAAGTCGGCCATGGAAGATCACCGCGATGCGGTCGGCAATTTCCTCGAGCTCGTCGAGATCGTGACTGATGACCAGTACGGCGCCGCCGCGTGCGGCAAGATCGATCAGCGCCTGCCGGATGGTGGCGGCTGCGCCTGCATCGACGCCCCAGGTCGGCTGCGCAACCACCAGGACGCCGGGCTCGCGCAGGATTTCGCGTCCGACCACGAATTTCTGCAGGTTGCCGCCGGACAGACTGGCGGCCTCCGGATCGCGCTTGGCCTTGCGCACATCAAACGCCTCGGTGGTGCTGTCGACCACACCGAGCGTTGCGGTGCGATCAATGAAGCCACGCCTCACCATGCTACCCGACGCATGGCCTGTCAGCAGGGCGTTGTCGGAAAGCTTCATCCGCGGCGCGGTGCCGTGGCCAAGCCGCTCCTCCGGTACGAACGCAGCGCCGAGACGTCTGCGTTTGGTGATCGACAGCTGTCCGACCGGAACACCGTCGATGATGACGTTGTCCGCATCGGGCGACACCCGTTCGCCCGATATAGCCGCGAACAGCTCATCCTGGCCGTTGCCAGAGACGCCGGCAATGCCGACAATCTCGCCGGCCTTGACGTCGAGCGAGATGCCTTCGAGCCGCACCCCGTGCGGCTCCTCGGGATAAACGGTGAGATCGTGAATGACGAAGCGCGGCACATCGGTCTTGCGGACCGCTGTCGCCCTCACCTCGCGGATCTCGGTGCCGACCATCATGCGGGCCAGCGACGCCGCAGTTTCACGGCGCGGATCGCAGGTCGCGACCTTCTTGCCACCGCGCAGGATGGTGGCGGTGTCGCACAGCGCTTTGACCTCATCGAGCTTGTGGGAAATGTAGAGAATGGCGCGACCTTCATCTTTGAGGCGCCTGAGCGTGGTGAAGAGCTGATCAGTCTCCTGCGGCGTCAGCACCGACGTCGGCTCGTCGAGGATCAGGAGTTTCGGATTCTGCATCAGCGCCCGCACAATCTCGATGCGCTGACGCTCACCGACCGAGAGCTGCCACACTCCGCGCGCGGGCTCGAGCGGCAGGCCGTATTCACGCGAGATATCGGCGAGATGCTTCGATATGACGGCGAGCGGCTCGTCGGCCGGCAGGCCGAGTGCTACGTTTTCAGCGACGGTCAGGTTCTCGAACAATGAAAAATGCTGAAACACCATGCCGACGCCCAGTGCGCGCGCCGCTGCAGGGCCAGCCAGCTCGACCTTGCGGCCCGCAAAGCGCAATTCGCCGCTGGTCGGCTGCAGGAGCCTATAGATGATCTTCACGAGCGTGGATTTGCCGGCGCCGTTTTCGCCGAGCAGCGCATGGATTTCGGCCCCATAGATATCGAGGTCGATGCTATCGTTGGCGACGAATGTTCCGTATCGTTTGGTGATCTGCACCGCGGACAGCAGCGGTTCGCGAATACTCATTTGCCGGGCCCGAGGGTCAAGCATGCACGGCACCAGCCCCGCGGAACTGGCCCCGCCGACGCAAGCGTCACGGGCGTGCCGTGATCGCTGAGAAGCCGTTCAATCGTGGGCCAGAGGGTCATTGCGCTCTCGAAGGTGCGCCATGTGCCCCATGGCGTGCAAGATCGATTCCGGTAATTAAGCTCCGATGCTACCCGTCATTGGACTCTTGCCGATGGAAGGGTTGATGTAGGGGCGATCCTTGTGGTCGCCCTGTTGCCGGATGCGACGAATGGGGCGACCACAAGGGTCGCCCCTACAGCCGGCGATGTTTGGAGGACGCCGCTTGCGCGGCCCCTCCAGCCTGTCCTCCCAAACAGGGAGAGGTAACCCCGCGGCGTCAACCTCATCGGAACTTGCTCGGCGGCTCCCAACATCCCGACGCCCCGCGTCAGGACAGGCCCATATTGGGCACAAGTAAGGCGCGAGATTGTCGCCCGTATTGACGGGACGTTAACAGCCACCGCCTAGGTTAGGCTTGCGTTCAGTCTAGTTGAGTAAAATGTCGCTGCCCGGTCCTATCCTCATCGTCTCCGACCACCCCGACCGCAAGCTTGCGGCCGCGTTTGCGGCGGCCGGCGCGGTTCCGGTGGTGGAGACGGTCCTCTCCGAGGCCGCGAAGGCGATTGCGCGAATCAACCCGGCAGCCGTCCTGTTCGCCGATCCGGATTGTGAGCCGACGCCGCTCATCGCGGATGAACTGGCGGCGACTATTGACGCCATGCCGGCGCCATTCATGCCAGTAGCGGCGCGGGTGGATGATTGCGGCGCGACTCGTCTAGACGCGCTGCCGATCGGTGTCGGCGCTCCCAACGAACAGATCGTTGCCCGGCTCGCGGCGGCGCTCCGCGTGCGCACATTGCACGCCGTGGTACTGCGGCGGATCGATACCCTGCGCAGCAACGGCGCCGATGTGCCAATGCTGCCGGACTCCGATCCGCTTGCTGACGCGACCGTGCTGGTGACGGGACGCGGCCGGCATTATCCAGCGTTGACCAGTGCTGTCGAGGAAAGGGTCGGGCTCATCGGCGCGCTCAGCGTCGAGGCCGCCGCGCGCTACCTCAACACGCGCGATGTCGACGGCATCATTGTCGGTGAGGGCTTTGGGCCGTCGACGGTAAAAGCCTTCCTGACCGCGCTCAGTGAGGATTCCCGCTTCCGCGATCTGCCGGTCGGTGTCGTGCCGGATGTTCCAGCCCCAATCGATCGGGCTCGCCTTCCTGGCCTTGAGCCGATCAGTGGCACTCCGGACGACATGGTCGCCCACTTGATGCCGCTGGTGCGCGTCCACGCCTTCGGGGCGCGGCTGCGCCGCCACGTGGCGTCGCTCGATGCGCGCGGGATGATCGACCCTCACACCGGCCTGTTCACCGTCGCGGCATTCGAGCGCGACCTGCCGCGAGCGATCACGGATGCGCACCAGCGTAACATTCCGATGTCGATTGCGCGCTTTGAGCTGCCGGTTGGCCTGTCGCGCCGCGCTCAGGTCGACGCGGCGCGGCTGGTCAGCCGGCTGATCCGCGCCGCCGACTTCGCCTGTCAGGGCGAGAACGGCGCGATCACAGTGGTGATGACCGAATCAGCCCTGTACCACTCCCACGTGATCGCCAGACGGATCGCGAGCGTCATACGCCAGGCGATGCTCGATGGCGAGCGCCGGGACGGCAGCCCCCTGGAGGCGATGGTGACCCTCGCCTCGCTCAAGTCGACCGATTCACCGCAATCGCTGCTGGCCCGCGTGTCGGCGCCAGCAACTACCGCGGCAGAATAGTGAAAAGCAAATGTGCTGAACCTAAGCCCGCTGCAATCAGCCATCCTCTCGGATTGCGTGGGCTCAATCGATCAGCGCTGTGACACAATTCCGTTGCTTTGCCTGGATTTCCCATTTGGTTCTCGGTCCACGCCTTGATTGCCAGAGCAATAGCGGAATTCGGATTTGAGTTGCAGCGACCGATAAACAAGTTCTCTGGCACGCTACGCGTCCTCTCGCATCGGGCGGTCGCGTTCGGGCTTCCGGTCAATTTCGAAAATCGCTACTATCCAAGCCAATTCGGGGCTGATCCGGGGAATCCCGGATTAAGGAGGCGTCATGAAGTGGGCATCCCTTCCTCTACTCGCTCTTGTTCTATCGCTGCCTTCATTTGACTGCGCTGTATCCCAGACGTCGTGGCCCCGCGGGCAGATCAGACAAAGAGTGAACGACAACGTTCTGTTTCTCATGGGGGGGCAACCCGGCGCCACTTTCAGCCAGCTTGCCTACGATATTTCCGTGGTGGTGGAGGACGGAAATAATCTGCGGGTGCTGCCTGTGGGCGGCGGCGCGGCGGTCCAGAATGTGGAGGATGTCCTTTACTTGCGAAACATCGACATGGCGCTCACCACCCAGGAGGCAATGAACTACCTGAAGGCCACTGGTGAGCTGGGGCCGCACCTGGAGCAGCAACTGACATATATTGCCACGCTCTTTCCTAACCCACTGCAGATCCTGGCGCGCGAGGGGGCCAAAAGCATCACGGATCTGAAGGGGAAAAAGGTCAACTTCAACAACAAGGGCAGCGCAACGGCGCAGTTCGTTCCCAACATATTCAAAACGCTGGGGGTCAGCGTGCAGGAGTTCTACATGGCGCAAGGAGACGCAATGGAGAAACTCCGGAGTGGCGAGATCGATGCTACCATATGCTCCTGCCCGACACCGGTTCCGGCATTTGTGAATGTGAGGCCGGAATGGGGCTTGCGGTTCGTTACCGTGCCCTACGAGAGATCGATCCAGGCGACCTATCTGCCGGCTTCGATCAGCAAAGAAGATTATCCCGGTCTGATCGAGAAAGAAGTCGAGACGATTGCCGCAATCACCGTCCTGGTTTCATACAACTGGCCAAAAGATTCGGCGCGATACAAACGGACTGAAAAGTTCATCAATGCGTTCTTCTCGAAGTTCGACGAGTTCCACAAGCCGCCGCGCCATCCACTTTGGAAGGAAGTAAACTTGGGTGCGACTATTCCGGGGTGGACCCGTTTTCCGGCCGCCGAGGAATGGCTCAAAAACTGGCGTGCAGGCCAGGCGAAAAGGTCAGAAGGCGATTTAAAGAAGTTTACGAGCGGGCAAGCGGCGAAATAGTCGCTGGTCAGCTCTTGCGTGAATAGGACTAGCAAGGGGAAATAAAGCGGTGTATGTCCGATTTGTGAACCAGGGGCTTATTCACGGCGTATTCAAGCTTAGGGTCTGTCCATAAACAAGTGAATCACCTCCGGTGTCATGCCCCACGAAAGCGGGGCATCCAGTAACCGCCGTCATGGGCTGTGCCCTGATCGAAGCCAAGTGGTTACTGGATCGCCCGCTTGCGCGGGCGATGACACTCCTTTGGAGTACTTACTTCTGGACGGGCCCTTAGTGGTCCGGGCTCGCCAACACCTCGAGCCTGACTGACGCGCTGGCTGAACCGAACTCCTTGGCTTTTTCGTACCAGGCCCGCGCCATCGCGAGGTCCGGCACAACGCCGATCACTCCTCGTGTCTTCAGCAGCATCGGGTCGTAGGTCGTTGCGAACGCAAACGCCGCTTGCGGATCTCCCGCCTCCGCGGCCCGCCGGAAGGCCAAGCGTGCCAGACCGAGGTTGCCCGCGGCCATTAATTCTTCGCCACGCTTGAGTAGATAAGTGATCTCTTCGCGATCAAGACGGCGTAGCGGCGCGCTTGGTGCCGGGGAGTTGGGCGTCTCGCGGGGCTGAGTGTCGGTGCCGCCCGCCCCGGCAGGTGCCGCAACAGCTGTCGTTTGCGCAGCCGCAACCGCCGTCGTCGTCTTGGGCGTCTCAAACCACGTCAAGCGCAATGACAGACGGTCGGCGACCGTGTCGTCGGCAAGCCGCAGTTCGACCGCGAGATCGACGGCGCCGACGAAGCCGCGAGGTGGATGGACCACGGCATCGCCGAGTTCGGAGGCCGATAGGAGCCAATTGTCCGCCCCCAGCGACACACCGGGTGATATCGTCAATCCGACCGGAAGGCCGCTGAGCACCAATGCGGCGTCCCCGCTGGCTTCAGCAAGCGACAGACCGAGCGGGATAGCTTCGCCTGCGCTGCCAGAAGGTGCCCGTAGGATAACTAAGCCTCCCCGCGCCGAATTCGCTTGCTCCTTAGCCCCTTGTGTTCGCAATTCCACAGCCGCCTGTGTCTGCTCGATGAAGCGGGGCCCGGCCAAATCTGCCTGGGTGGCGTGACCGCTCGTGCCATCGGGCCACCCAGTCGGGAGCATCCGGACAATAAGCAAAGCGGCAATCACGGCGACCGCGAAAACCGATACGGCAATGGTGAAACGGGCAAATGTGCGAAACAAGCCCCTTGCTCGCCGAGACGGCTGTCGCACGACGGCAAGGTCTAGAATGTTGAGGTCCAGAATGTCGCGGTCCAGAACGACGGGATCCAGAATGGCGAGCGCAAGGCTCGGCACTCGCACGCATTCCACTCTCGGCCCCTCACCCGGCGGTGGCGTCACAGACCGGCCAATGCCTTCTTCGGACAAATCATGAATCCCTTGCACTGGTGCGTCAGGCTGAAGAAGCCGTCGTGTTGTGTCAGGTGGTTCTGCATCGCCACCTTTGCGCTCGGCTTCGTAACGCAACGGATCGTCAGAATCACCGCCTCGGTCCAGAGGACTGTTCATGGATGGCCTACTGATGCCGGCAAGCTCCGGGCGATTGGTCCAAGGCGTCCTTGCGTGTTGGATCATCGCCGCGGCGGATTTTTCCGCGAAACGTCTGTCAAGGCGGCGAAGGTCGCAGTAACACCACGCCACCGAGAACGGTTGGTGCTTAGGACTGACATATCCGCCCCGGTCCGATATAAGTCCAAACGGTCAGCACACAAAAACGCACTCTCGGTTCGGTATCGTCGCAAGTTCATAGTCTTACTATTTTGTATTTTCTGAGGTTTGGCCACGGCGTGAATGTGACCAACCGTGAGCGCAGCTAAGCTATTGTCCGCACTTCCTGATCCCTTGGGTGCCGCGCTCCGGTATCAGCCGTGCCGAGTATCTGACGACCAAATTCGGCTCGCGCGTGAAGCCACATCGAACACGCGTGCGTTTGGAAGGCGGCGGTGCCCGCTGCTGGCTTGACGCTGCCTATTTGGGCGTTACGGCAAGCTGGCAGCTAGGGGTACACCGGCCGTGATGCCAACATAGCCGCGAAGGCGGCCCATGGCCCACAGCCGAAGTCATGGCTTTTGAAAGGCTTACTCGCTCGATCCCTCGTCCGCGGCGCACTGCAATCGTGGGCGGCACGACAACCCCGAGCGCCCTCGCGGCCTTGAGATTGATGGGCCCGCGATGGATGTTGACGCCCTCGCGAGCATTTCCTGCTCAAAAATCCAGCTTGTTCGCGGTCGGCACTGCGGTGTCCTTTCCGGCGTAATATTCATGCGGGTTGTCGGCGCAGACGGATTCCGGCCATTGTCCGAGAGGGGAAAGTGGGCGCTGATAGATGATGCCCGCCGACCACGGTGTCGTGAACACGCCGTCATCTTCGACCGTGAATTGGAGCTGCAGCCCCTTGCCTTTATACTCGGGGTCGGGTGCAAAGCCCGGGTCGGATCCCCGGAGGCGGAAGTTTCCTCTCTCGCCGCGTTCCTCCGCTTCCTTCGCGGCTTCGTAATCGAGCAACCGGTAGCGCTCGACGACGTGCAGAGCTGGGCCGTGCGGCGTGCCGTACATATCGACCATGGCAAACGGCCCCACCTTGACCCCGACAGTGTCGATCACCAGCGTGTCGCCTTCGTAGTGGCCGACCGAATCCCCGTACCAAGTCGGCGTCACGCGCGCGGGATGAGGCTGATTCATGCGCACGTGGCGGACTTCATGATCGTTGGAATAGAGAATCGTGATCTTGTTCGGCTGCTGCAGCATCTGCATTCCGATATTCCAGAAAATGAACGGTACGCCGCCGGGCCAACACTGGTTGCTGGGGGTCGGATAGGTCACGCCAGTAAGCGCGACTTCGCCTGCTCTTTTCACCACTTGAGCTGCATCGGGCCTCAAGATCGGATTGGTATAGTCGCCGACCAGCTGGTAGACATTGCTTACGCCGTTCCGACGCGACGTGTTTGTCACCGGACCGGGGCCCGCTGGCGGCGGCTCAACATCGGGCCAGGTGAGATGGGCCCATATGCCGGAGAAATCGGGAACGGTTGCGGAGCCTTGTGCAGCCCTATCGGCCGGTGCCGCCGCGGGCGTCACGGTTTGCGCCTCGGCGGGCATGGCCGCGGTTGCAGACAAGAAACCGATTGATGCCAAAGTGATCGTCACTGGGAATTTCATGGCTTGCCCTATGAATTTGCGCAAAGTTATCGTGACGGGATAGCAGGCCAAGAATATCAGAAACGCAATGCCAACCTGCGTGACGCACCTCACAGTTTTCAAGTGCGATATTTGTCGACGCGACTGGCATGGAGGCTATCAGCGGATGAGCCGCCGTCAGGGACCGTGGTACGCCACGGGCGAAAATCACCCCCAGCGGCCATCCCGCCAAGCCAAGCACTAAGTTTGCAAGCGTCTCGGCCGCAACTATTTGCGCATCGTCGATCGAGCGCGCTATCCCGCCACCTCGTCCGCGCGGCCAAGCAGCGAAAGCGGGAATGTAATGCCGAACACCTTCGTAGTCCTGAGATTGATGACGAGCTCGCGTGTGCGCAAGTAGGGTATTGGTCCGTTAGCCTCCTCACCCGGCCGTAGTCGCATGCTCTGTCATTACTTCTCCGCCTTTCTGAAGTATTTTAAGTCTGGCGGCGGCTGATCCTTGCGGGTAGGCATAAGTTTGCCGTCCGCGCTCAGGAAATAGTTTTCATCTTCGATCTTAACCCTCGTATTGTTTTCCGCGCAGACGGCCGTGCGCCATAACGGGTGGGCCTTCGCGCTGCGTTTGGCCGTCTTGGTGATCGACCACGGTCGCGTCAATGCGTTGTCGTGCACCGTGATCTCATCATGAAGGATGTTCTTGTCTGCCTCGTCGAGAAAAATCCGCTCCCTGATAATCGTCCTGCCGTCTTTATGAAACGGCAGGCCGCTCCCGTCATAGACGCGGTCACTCAGGAGGTGACGGGTCTCGATTTCGAGCACGTCGTACTTGCCATCGCCGTCCTCGTCGACCCATTTGCCGATGGAATACCCCGCGTAAGTCAGCACAAACTCGTCGTCGGCCGGCCAATCGCGCCCGTCGGTGTAGATGCGACGATATGAGTCGTTGACGTGGCTGATCAGGATATATGTGACATCGGCTGTGACCACGATCTCCATCGGATCGTACATGTTCATCATCATCGGCATGCCCTGGGGAAAGCAATACTGCGAGACCACGCCACCGGCACCGCCATTGACCATGTCAGCACGGTTCGCCTCGTAGACCGCCTGGTATTCCGGCGTGAGCGGCGGTTTTCCCGCCGGGGTCCAGTTCGGCACGCCGACACGGTCCCATTGCCCCTTCAGGTCGGGATATTTTGACTCATCGAATGCCGCAGCTTCCGCCGGAGCCATAAGCAGCGCTGCTGTTAGTGCAATCGCGCCGATTAAGCGAGTGTCGTTCATTTGCTTCCCTCCCTACCGTCAATCGTAGGCTGCCGGGGGCGGTGCGTGCAACATGCAGGCCGCGCCAGCTTGCCGTGCTGGACGAGCTTGCGCCAGCGCGATCCGTGATATGGCTGGGAACGCGGCAGCTCCCGCGGCGAGATGCAGAAATTTACGGCGCGCCGTCTCATCGCCGCCCCTCCTGTCACGATGAGGCTACAGCGTGCTCAGGCCGTTTGGAAGGACCGCTGATAACAGCTTTCAGGACAGGCTCTCGTCAGGGCGGACATGAATGATCCGGAGCGTGCGCGCCTCCGGCGGCTTCACTTGGATTCGGGGCCGGATTTTCCGGCCGTCGTGTGAACAGCTCAGGGAGAAGGCGACACGCTGGTGATCGACACCATCGGTCTCAACGCCAAGACCTTCGTGGATTATTACTGCACGCCGCATGCCGAGAAGCTGCACGTCGTCGAGCGCTGGCGAATGGTCAACGATCGCCAGGCCATGGAGGTGACTCCTACCCTTGCGTCGCCCCGCCCGGTGCTTTCGCGCCACCCGCCCCAGAGGACGGGAGGGATGTTCCTTTCCTTCCGGACACCCTATCTTCTCCTCGAATACCGAGGAGAATCCCGATGCCCGCAGCCTCAAGCGCCCCCGCAACCGCACTGCCGATCGATGTCGTGTCCGACGTGGTCTGCCCGTGGTGTTTCATCGGCAAGCGGCGGTTGGAGAAGGCGATCGCCCTCAAGCCGGACATCCCGGTGACGGTGCGCTATCGGCCGTACTTTCTGAACCCTTGGGTACCGCGCTCCGGCATGAGCCGTGCCGAGTATCTGACGACCAAATTCGGCTCGGTCGACCGCTACAGGGCCAACGCGCAGCGCATCGTGCTGGCGGCACGCCAAGAAGGTCTTACCTATAACCTCGACGCCATCGCGCGTCAGCCCAACACGCTCGATTGCCACCGGCTGATCCACTGGTCGGGCGAGAACGGCGACCCGGCACACATGAAGCAACGCCTGATGGCGCTGTATTTCACAGAAGGCGCCGATCTTTCGGACAGCGAAGTGCTGGTTGGAGCGGCGCGGGATTGCGGCATGGATGCAGCCCGCGTGCGGCAGCGGCTCGCCTGCGACGAAGACGTTGAAAACGTCTCCCGCGAAGCCGAATCCGCCAGAGCGGCCGGTATCGAGGGCGTCCCCTGTTTCATTCTGGGCGGCATCTTCGCAGTATCGGGCGCCCAGGCGCCGGAATATCTGGCTGACGCCATCGTACGTGCGGCCGCTGAGCGCGCCCAACGCGAAGTGAACGAAGTTGAGCAGGTGTAGCGCCGGAGCCCGCTGAACATTCGTCCAACGTCATTGCCGGGCTTGACCCGGCAATCTATCCTCATGCGCAGATGATGGACCCCGCGGGTCAAAGCCCGCGGGTGACGGGTGAACCGTGGAACAATTTCATCGAGATGCGCTCTAATCCCGCGCATCGTTTCGTGGGGCAGTGGAGGAACACCGAAGTGCCATCGGATATCGTGATGATGGACGCCGGCGCACTTGCGGGCGCGATCCAGGCAAAAAAAGTCTCCTGCCACGAGGTCATGACCGACTATCTGGATCACATCGAAAAACTCAATCCCAAGGTGAACGCCATTGTGGCGCTGCAGGAGCGTGCCGATCTGCTGGCGCAGGCGCGCGAAAAGGATGCGCAGTTCGCACGCGGCGAGGCGGTGGGACCGCTGCACGGATTTCCCCATGCCGTAAAAGATCTGGCTCCCATCAAGGGCATCCGAATGACCATGGGCTCGCCGATACTCAAGGACAACGTGCCGGCCGCCGACAGCGCGATGGTGGCCCGCCTGCGCGGTGCCGGGGCGATCTTCATCGGCAAGACCAACACACCGGAATTCGGCCTTGGCTCGAACACGTTCAACCCGGTCTACGGCATCACCCGCAACGCCTACGACCAATCGCGCTCGGCCGGCGGCAGCAGCGGCGGCGCCGCGGTGGCGTTGGCGCTGCGCATGCTGCCGCTCGCCGACGGCTCCGACTACGCCGGCAGCCTGCGCAACCCGGCCGGCTGGAACAACGTGTTCGGTTTTCGCACCAGCATCGGACTGGTGCCCGCCGATGGGCGCGACGCCTTCCTGCTCACCATGGGCGTGCTTGGGCCGATGGCGCGCACCATCTCGGACCTCGCCCTTCTGCTCTCGGTCCAGGCCGGCTACGACGCCCGCGTACCGCTGTCGATTGCCGGCAATGGCGCGGTGTTTCGCGCACCGCTGGAGCGCGATTTCAAGGGCACCCGCATCGCGTGGACCGGCGATTACAACGGCTACATGTCTTACGAACCTGGTGTGCTCGACCTGTGCAAGACGGCGCTGAAGACTTTCGAGTCGTTGGGCTGCATTGTGGAGGAAGCCCGACCCGATTTTTCCATGGAAGCGCTTTGGCGCGCCTTCTTGCCGTTGCGTGCCTGGCAGACCACAGGCCCCTTGCTCGCCTATTATAAGGATCCGGCCAAGCGCGCGCTGCTCAAGCCCGAAGCGGTGTTCGAGATCGAAAGCGCGCTGAAGCTTAGTGCCCTCGACATCACGGCCGCATCGGCGGTGCGCACCGAATGGTACCACGCGACACGGCGGTTCTTCGAGTCTTATGACTATTTCATCGTGCCGACCGCCCAGGTGTTTCCGTTTGACGCTAACCTCAATTGGCCGCGGGAAATCGCCGGCGTGAAGATGGAAACCTATCATCAATGGCAGCAAGGTGTGATCCCGATCACCATGGCGGGCAATCCGGCGCTCGCGGTGCCGGCAGGATTCAATGAGGCGGGACTGCCGATGGGCATTCAGATCGCCGGTCCCAATCATGGCGATCTTTCCTGCCTGCAGCTTGCCTATGCATATGATCTCGCAACCGGCTGGACAAAGCGGCGCTTGCCGCCGCTGCTCGCGCAGGCTTAAGAGGTCCTTCGATAGGAGCCGCTAGTGGGTTGTCACAAACACTTGTGTCCGTCATTCCGGGTCCTGAGCGCAGCGAGGGAGCCCGGAATCCATGCTCCCCTGACCTGCGGTTATGGATTCCGGGCTCCCTCGCTGCGCTCAGGACCCGGAATGACGCAGACCCGCGATCCGCACCATAAGTTCGGAGAATCCGCATGAGCGCCCCGCCGCTGCGACGCGTGGACAAAATGATGGCCGAGGCGCGCGCGTTGGAGCTTCTGGCGCGCGGTTTCTGCGGGCGGATCGCGAGCGTCGGCGCCGACGGATGGCCTTATTGCGTCCCGCTGCTTTATGTGTGGGCAGATGGCGAAGTACGGGTCCATAACTCGGCGGCTCACGGCCATCTACGCGCCAATGTGGAGCACAATCCGCGGGTCTGCTTCGAGGTCGACGAGCCCGGCGAGGTGTTCGACTATGGCCGCTTCGAATGCGACAGTTCGGTTGCCTATCGCAGCGTTATTTTGTTCGGGACGATCCGGATCGTCGAAGGCGATCCGGCCAAGCAGGCGTTCTTCGATGCTCTGATGGCCAAATACCGCAAGCCGGACTCAGACCGGCCGAAGCACTTCTATCCGCGCGTCGGCGAAATCGCGCTCTACGCGATCACGCCTGAGCGGATCACCGGCAAGGAAACGCCGCTGCCCGCGGTCGCGGAGCAGTGGCCCGCCATGGACAGGACCAAATCACCCAACGCGAAGCCGCGGCCCGCGTAGCCGCAAAACACCATGTCGCGACGGCACGCGTGCGATTGGCACGCAGACGCCAAGCCCCGACATTGTCAGCCAGCATCGCCTTCCATCGCTGTAATAGTAACAAGAGTCTATTGTTGCGCGATCATCCGCGCACCAGGGGAACGCGTGTGACAAAGGCGCGGATGCTGCCTGGGTGGCATTCGGCAGCGCGGCGATGACGAGGAGGAGTAAGGACGCTCGCAGATGCATCAGTGTCTCCCATATCGGAGGTGTTTGTCGGATGGCTTTTCGTAAAAGTCTGCGCCGATCATTTGCCTCCAGCCGAGCTTATGTGCTTACCGTCTCCAGCGCGGCCAAAAGCCTACCGCGGCTCGCGCATCACTCGTGGAAACCGCACCGTGATGGTCCCTCTTCGAAGGCCGGACGTGGAGTAGACGAGATTTGGCGAGCAATAACCTCGTGGTCCGCAGAGCGGGTAACCATAAAGGCCGGGCCGAACATAGGTGAAATCGAATGGGCCGTAGTAGTGGGTAAAATCACAGTACGGATAGCACTCGGCTGCCGGAGCGCTACGCATTCCAATGCAGAAGAAAGCTAGCATGGCTGCCGTAAGAACTCTGAGCATATGAGACCCCCACACTATGCCGACATCCGCCTCCACGACGACACGGCCGCAAGGTCCGCACGTCCTTCCACCAACGACCGTCGAAGGCTAAGCAGCGTGGCGGCTGGGCTCGGGAACCGGACGGCCCAGCCGTTTCGCCTCGTCGATCCATTCCCCGATCGCCTGTTTTACAGACTGCAACGCTTCCACGTCGGTCTCGCCATCGGACATGCAACCAGGGAGGTCTGGCACCAAGGCGATAAAGCCACCGCCTTCGGCCGGCTCGATTAGTATCGCGTAGTCAGACATTTCGGCGGGCTCCTAACACTTCGTCAACGAACCTGACAAGCCTGCGAATGTAGCCTAGCTTGATCGGTTGGTTAAAGGGAATGGTCAAGATATCATGGGAAACCTTCCAATGCGAACCGCGGGTGGGCGGTTCATAGTGAATGCCGTTCTCCCGGCATAGTCTCTGCACATCTTCAATTCGCCATCCGGTCGGATTGTTTCGCATCTTCTCCAGCAGGTTCATCGCCCAGCCCCTTCGGCTCCTCAGCTATAATTTTCACATTGGTCATTTGCGGCCTCGCGGGGTCCGCACGTCGGACACGTCGGACCAGAAATCCCCCGTCAGTTGCTTGACGTACTTTGTCTCAGCGCCCCGGAAATGCCGATGATAACCTTTGCCGTGCAACCTTCCCGAACGGCATAAACGACTGGCTCACATGAATTTGCGGCGCTTAAATGCTTGCACGTCAGCAGCATTTAGCGAGAACCATTCGCCGTTCTTTCGCCGCGCCGCAAACCGTCCATGCCAATAGGCCTCGATACCGTGCGGATCATCCGTCTTAATTGCATGGACCACGTTGGCCCGGTCCGGCAGCTGAATAGCAAGTTCGCGCTCTCGACGTCCGACTGCATTGGTTTTCCCGATCTTGTAATGGCGTCCTGAGTGGAGCAGATAGACGTAGCCAAGTTCGCTGGCTGCTGATTCGGCAACCGTCGTCTTATGGGCGGCTCCTGCGTTGGCACGCGCCTGACAAAGCGTCTCGATGTCGTCGTACCCATCGTGCTCGCTGCAATACTGCAGCACCCTGGAGGCAAGCGCGTTTTGGCCTCCAAACCGTCGATAGGTTTTTTCGGTTGGAAAACCAGGTTCGCGTGCATGCTTCACGGTCAAGTCGCTTACCGCCGGAAACCTCCCAAGCTCACGGATCAATCCGATAAGAGCCTCAAGTAGCGCCTTCTCGCCAATTGCTGCAGTGAGCACATTGGGGGTAAAGCCTGCTTCGACCTGAGCTTCACCCCAGCGCGCCCAGTGCTTTTGCCAGTCGTGGTCTCTGATTCCGGTTTCCGCATGGGATTTACGCCACCCAAGGGGCACCCCGCCGTTTGCTTTGGCGGTTCGTTTGATTTCTTCCAGAATATGCTTCTTATCAAACATCCCGCGGCCTCAGCTTACAGCCTTATTTGCAGAAGGATACAGGCGAACATTGCACGACGGCTAGCCGGGCAGATGGCCCGCTCGTCGTCCTCGGAAAAAAACGCACTGCCCGCGGCACTTCACCCCGCCCCGATGAGTCGCGCGGATTCGTCGCGCTCGAACAGGTAGAGCAACACGCGTAGGGCTTGCCCGCGCTCGCTCTTGAGCCCCGGATCGCGCGCCAGCACCAGCGCGGCATCGTCGCGCGCCGCCACCATGAGGTCGCGATGCACGGCGGACTGCGCGATGCGGAAACCCGGCAAGCCGCTCTGTCGCGTGCCGAGCACATCGCCCTCGCCGCGCAGGCGCAAATCCTCCTCGGCGATGCGGAAGCCG